>NZ_JAESLK010000019.1:0-244685 GCF_017892585.1 Staphylococcus sp. GDY8P57P
ACAGGAGTCTGGACTTGACTAGATAATACTTTTAGAAATATTTAAATGAAAATAACATATAAAAAATGCATTTAATGGAGGGTATTACATTGAAATTAACAGTAGTAGGATTAGGTTATATTGGGTTACCAACGTCAATTATGTTTGCTAAACACGGTGTAGATGTATTAGGTGTAGATATTAATCAAAAAACAATTGATAGTTTACAAAATGGTAAAGTAAATATTGAAGAACCGGGTTTGCAAGAAGTTTTTGAAGAAGTACTAGAACAAGGAAAATTAAAAGTATCTACATCACCTGCTGAAGCAGATGCATTCATTATTTCAGTTCCAACACCTAATAATGATGATGAATATGAATCATGCGATATTTCTATCGTATTAAGTGCTGTAAATAGTGTATTACCATATTTGAAAAAAGGTAATACGATTATAGTGGAATCTACAATCGCTCCACGAACTATGGACGATCATGTTAAACCTTTAATCGAAGAAAAAGGGTTCACTATTGGGGAAGATATCTATTTAGTACACTGTCCAGAACGTGTATTACCTGGGAAAATATTAGAAGAATTAGTATATAACAACCGAATTATTGGTGGTGTAACATCTAATTGTGTTGAAGCTGGTAAACGTGTATATAGCACTTTTGTGAAAGGGGAAATGATAGAAACTAATGCACGTACTGCTGAAATGAGTAAACTAATGGAAAATACGTACCGTGACTTAAACATTGCACTAGCTAATGAAATTACTAAAATTAGTAATAACTTGAACATCAATGTATTAGACGTTATCGAAATGGCAAATAAGCATCCACGTGTAAACATTCATTCACCAGGACCTGGAGTTGGAGGGCATTGTTTAGCAGTAGATCCTTATTTCATTATTGCTAAAGATCCAGAACATTCACCGTTGATTCAAACTGGGCGTAAAGTAAATCGTTCAATGCCAGAATATGTTGTTAAAAATGTAAAACGTATTTTATCTGATGTTGAAAATGCTAAAGTAGCTGTATTTGGATTAACTTATAAAGGTGATGTAGATGATATACGTGAATCACCAGCATTTGATATTTATAAATTACTACAAGATGAGCAATTAGAAGTAACAGCTTATGATCCGCATGTAGAATTAGATTTTGTAGAAAAAGATATTAAAAAGGCTACAGATAATGCATCACTTGTTTTAATACTTAGCGATCATTCAGAATTTAAAACATTTGATGACAGTGATTTTGAAAATATGAAAAATAAAATCATTTTTGATACAAAGAATATTGTTAAATCTGAATTTGATGAAGTATCTTACTTTAACTACGGTAATCTTTATAAAACAAAGGATATTGAGTTAGAGAAATAAGTAAATTGGCATTAATCATATTCAATTAATAAGGGGTATAAAAATGAAGAAAATAATGACTATTTTTGGTACTCGTCCCGAAGCAATAAAGATGGCACCTTTAGTTAAAGAGCTACAGAAGAATGCACATTTAGAACCCGTAGTTGTCATTACGGCACAACATAGAGAGATGCTTGACAGTGTTCTAAATATATTTAATGTAAAACCAGATCATGATTTAAATATTATGAAAGCAAATCAAACTCTAGCGGAACTTACTTCTAGAATTACAACAAAATTAGATGCAGTTATAAAAGAAGAACAACCAGATATGGTACTTGTTCATGGTGATACAACGTCTACGTTTGTAGGTGGTCTTACTGCTTTTTATAATCAAACACCAATTGGACATGTTGAAGCAGGGCTAAGAACTTGGAATAAATATTCTCCATTCCCTGAAGAAATGAATCGAGTTATGGTTGGAAATATGGCCGATTTAAATTTTGCGCCAACTGATAAAGCCGCAGATAATTTAAGAGAAGAAAATAAATCAGAGAATAGTATTGCAATAACAGGAAATACGGCGATTGATGCTATGAAAACAACAATAAAAGAAGACTACCATTCTAAAATACTTGAAAGACACAAAGATAAAAAAATCATTTTGTTAACTGCGCATAGAAGAGAAAACATTGGAGAACCGATGCACAATATTTTTAAAGCAGTTAAACAAATAGTGGATGAGTATGAAGATATAGTAGTTATTTACCCAATGCACAAAAATCCAAAAGTAAGAGAAATTGCTAATCAGTACTTGGAGAATAATCAGAGAATAGAATTGATTGAGCCACTCGATGTAATAGATTTCCATAACTTTGCAAATCAATCTCATTTAATTCTTACGGATTCAGGTGGTGTACAAGAAGAAGCACCATCTTTAGGTAAACCAGTATTAGTTTTAAGAGATACAACGGAGAGACCTGAAGGTGTAAGTGCAGGTACATTAAAAGTAGTAGGTACAACATACGAATCAATATTTAATGAAACGAAAACACTATTAGATGATCATGATGAATATGTGAAAATGAGTAAAGCTAGTAACCCTTACGGTGATGGCGAAGCTTCAAGACGTATTTGTGAAAATATAGAATATTATTTTGGTATCCGAGGAGAAAAGCCAGAATCATTTAAAGTTGATGTCTAATAATTATTCAAATTGCATCTCAGAAGTTGAAAATTAAATCAGCTTAAATTGAGGTGCTTTTTGAGTATATATAGTTGAAAATATAATAGGAGATATAGAATGAAAAAAAGAAAATCAAAGTTATTTAAAATTCTTTTAACTATTTTCATCGTATTACTTATCCTAGCTATAGTTGCTGGAATATATATATTCACTAAGATACATTCTCTTAGTGATAATATTACTACTCCTCTAGGTAGGGATAAATCAGAACTTAGAGATAAGCCTACTAAAGATGGAGATCCTATGACGGTTGTTTTATACGGGATTGATGATGATTCTCAAAGAGAGCAGCAGAGTATGGGTCAGCGTAGCGATTCAATTGTACTAATGTCTATTAATCCTAAAGATAAAAAAACTGTGATGGTAAGTGTGCCCCGTGATACACGTGCTAAAATTGTAGGTCATGGAACTACTGAAAAAATAAATCATGCTTATGCATACGGCGGTCCTAAAATGGCTGTTAATTCATTAGAAAACTTGATGGATGTACCAGTTGATCATTATATTTCTATTGATATGGATGGTGTAACAACAGTTGTAGATGAACTTGGTGGTGTTACTGTAACTAGTAATGCTAGCTTTACTACTAATACAACAAATGGAACTTATAGTTTTAAACAGGGACAATCGTACAAAATGGACGGTAAAGAAGCCTTAGCATACATGCGTAGTCGTAAGGAAGAAGGTGCTGGCGGAGATGAAGGTCGTCAATTACGTCAACAACAAGTGATTACTGCAGTTGCAAGAGAAGCATTCTCTGTTAATTCAGTAACAAAATTGAATGGTATTTTTAAAGCTGCTCAAGATAACTTGAAAACGGACTTAAGTTTCGTGCAGTTAAATCGCTTCAAATCTGATTATGACAAAGCACAAGACAATGTTGAACGTTTAACAATCAATGGTCAAAATGCGCTTGGCGATGACAATTTGTATTACTTCTATCCTGATAAAAATAGCTTAAATGAAGTAAAACAGAAATTAAAAGAAAACTTAAATCTTAATTAAATGAAAGCACTTTGTCGATGACTTTAATCATTGGCAAAGTGCTTTTTTAATCACTATGATCACTTCATATATTTTCAGATACATATCATACAAAAGACAAATAACTACTTTTCAACTAAGTGATCATGTTTATTTCTTATTAATTTTGATTTGAAGTGACATCATCGCTAAAGAAATCAAAGATGTTTTTAGCGTTGTCTGTATTATCGATATTGCCACGGAATTTTTCTGAACCTGGACCTTGTGCATAAATGTCTACATCTTCACCGGTATGGCCGTAAGTTGTCCAACCTGTATGTGATGCTTCGTTGATTGGTTTTTGAATCGCGTCTTGTAATGTCGTTGTTGCTTTTGCTACGTTTTCATCGTCGTCGCTTTTCGCTTTGTCTTGTGCGTCTTTAAGTGCTTTAGTCGCATCTTTCACTTTATCCATTTGTTTAGAAGGGAATTCAATGCCGTAGCCTTCGTTGATTACTTTTTCAGGGTCTTTACCGTCTACAATTTGCTTCGTCATGTATGAACCAGAATGTTTCATATTACGAATGGCTTCAGGTTTCCATACATATTCATCGCCTGAGCCCATTGATAAACCACCAGTAGCATGGTCGGCTGTTGCAACGACTAATGTATCTTTATGGTTTTCAGCGTATTCCATTGCTTTTTGGAATGATTGATCGAAGCTCGACATTTCAGACATAACGCCTGTGATATCGTTTGGATGTGCGGCTTTATCGATTGATGCACCTTCAACCATTAAGAAGAATCCATTTTCATTTTTCTCTAATTTGTCTAATGCTGCGTCTTGCATATCAGCTAATTTTGGTTCATCAGCTGATGCGTCAATTTGTAATGGCATATCTTTTTCAGAGAATAAACCTAAGACTTGATCACTTTGTGAATTTGCAAGTTCATCTTTGTTTGTAACGTAATCATAACCGTCTTTTTGGAATTTATCTGTTAGGTTACCATTGTCTTTACCGAAGTATTTAGCGCCGCCACCTAATAAGACGTCGACTTTATGTTGACCATTGATTTTATCATTATAGAATTGTTGTGCGATTTCATCTTTCTTACCGCGATCGTCAACGTGTGCGGCATAAACGGCAGGTGTTGCATCAGTAATTTCAGCTGTTGACACTAAGCCAGTTGCTTTGCCGTTTTCTTTAGCTTGTTCTAACACGGTTTTTAATTTGTTTTTGTTTGTGTCTACACCGATTGCACCGTTATATGATTTATGTCCAGTACTTAATGCTGTACCGGCAGCTGCTGAGTCTGTGATGTTTTCTTTTTCATCATCGTTATGTGTTTGGTGTGCACCTGTTAAGTATTTGTCGAATGATGTTTTTTCAACTTCTTTAGTATCAGGATTATCTGCAAAGTGACGGTATGCAGAAGTGTGTGATTTACCCATACCATCGCCGACCATGAAGATAACGTTTTTAGGATTCTTCGTATTACCTATTGCCATGTAATCTTCATCTTGTCCTTGTTGGCCTTGATTACCTTCACCAGAACCTGATGCAAATGACACGTGTGTCGTCCCTAACACGGATGCAGCTAAGATTGAACTCGCTAGCGTTGTCTTACCAAATTTGTTGATGAAACTCATTTTAAAAAAAGCCCCCTAATATGTATAGTGTGTAGTTGTTACACTCTTTATATTAAGAAATTTTATTTGATTTTCAGTTAGTATAAAGTTATTTTTAAGTTAAGTAATTGTAAACAATTATTAATGTATAGAATTTATTTTATATTTAGTTTTATCAAATATTGCAAGCTTTATACTTTTACATTGTTCATTAATAAGCTATAATACATATAAATAAAATAGTTTGTCTTATTAAGAGTGAGTGGAGGGAATTGGCCCTATGAAGCTCCAGCAACTGCGTTTGACGTGAGGTGCTAAATCCAACAGGGATTCCTGAAAGATAAGAAGATGTCCGTGAGCGCTTCTTATTTAAGGAGGGCTATTTTATTTACCCAAATTTATGAAAAGGTGGTAAAACATATGGCAACATTGCAAGAACTATTTGAACAATTAGATTATTGGAAGCAGTATTCACCAAAGCGTTATGGTGGAAGTATGATGAAAGTGGCTAAGATAGGAGAAACTAAAACGCAAATATACAATAGTGTTTCTATTGAGGATATTAGAACGTACATCTTAAATAAAAAGTAATAATGGATGTTCATCGGCATAAATAATTAGACGTTATAGTATAAGAAGCGGTACGTTGAAATCGTCATGATTTTGGTATCGCTTCTGTTTTATGATGTTCATTTTATAAGTAAAGTTGTAAAATGAAGACGAAGACGATGTAGCTATCGAATATAAGAAATAGAGGTGTTCAATCGATGATATTAATTATGTTATCACCACTACTTATCATTGGATTTATCGCATTATCAATCATGGAAGAACGTAAGCGTAAAAAGCGAACTGAACATAAAGATGTAGAATTAGAAAAGGAAAAGAACAAAATTTCAAATCCTGACTATGATGATAATGATAAAGCATAAAATTAAACGTGTAATGAAAGGTGAGCAATATGAAAGTATTAATCGTGGAAGATGACTTTGTCATTGCGGAAAGTTTAGAGCAAGCGTTAGCGCAGTGGCATTACGATGTCATTGTGGCCAAACAATTTGATAATATTCTTGACGAGTTTCAAACACATCAACCACAACTTGTGTTGCTCGATATCAATTTACCAACATATAATGGTTATCATTGGTGTCAAGAAATTCGTAAGACATCTAATGTGCCAATCATGTTTATTAGTTCAAGAACGGATAATATGGATCAAATTATGGCAATCCAAATGGGTGGCGATGATTTTATCGAGAAACCATTTAATCTATCATTGACTGTGACTAAGATTCAAGCATTACTACGTAGAACGTATGATTTAGCAGTCTCTAATAATGAAGTTACGGTTAAAGATTGCAAGCTTGTTGTGGACGAAGCAACGCTTTACCATAATGATGAATCCGTTCAATTATCCTTTACCGAATTACAAATTTTGAATATGCTGTTTCGTAATGAAGGTAAGTATGTCAGTCGTACAGCTTTAATTGAAAAGTGTTGGGAATCTGAGAATTTTAT
This sequence comes from Staphylococcus sp. GDY8P57P, assembly GCF_017892585.1. NCBI lineage: Bacteria > Bacillati > Bacillota > Bacilli > Caryophanales > Staphylococcaceae > Staphylococcus > Staphylococcus sp. GDY8P57P. Next base: position 6,698 of record NZ_JAESLK010000019.1, read on the forward strand.
CGATGACAATACGTTAGCAGTGAATATGACGCGTTTACGTAAGAAATTACAATCAATCGGTATTGTAGATTTAATTGAAACGAAGAAGAATGTTGGATATAAGGTGTCGTAATGATGGTGAAAGCATTTTTAAAATCGATTTTAAATGAAATCATTATTGTCGTGATGTTTCTGCTATTGTTTTTACTTATCTTCTTTCTCTTTAATTTGCCACTGAGTGCCTATGTATTGGGTGCAGGAATTATACTGTTTATCATGGTTATCTACTGGTTAGTACAGTTAAGTGGCTTTAAAGCGGAAATTAAGAAGGAAGATTTGATTCATGATCTTGAATATGAACTGCAACACGTTAAGAGTAATCAAACTGCGTATCAAGAGAGTGTGGAGAACTACTTCTTAACTTGGGTGCATCAGATGAAGACGCCTATTACAGCATCTAAATTATTATTAGAACGCAACGAAGAGAATGTGGTCAATCGTGTACGCCAAGAAATTATTCAAATTGATAATTATACAAGCTTAGCCTTAAGTTATTTGAAACTAATGAACCAGGAAACGGACATGTCCTTTTCAAAGGTATCCATTAATGATTTAGTGCGGCCATTAATTATGAAATATTCGATTCAATTTATTGACCAGAAGACTAAGATTCATTATGAACGGTGCGAAGATGAGGTGCTTACGGATGCACAATGGTGTTCAATCATGATTGAACAACTATTAAATAATGCGTTGAAGTATGCTCGAGGTAAGGATATTTGGATTACGTTTGATCAACAACAGCGCGTCTTGACCATTCGTGATAATGGTATCGGCATTAGTCGAGCGGACTTACCGAAGATCTTTGATAAGGGCTATTCAGGTTATAACGGTCGGTTGAATGACAAATCATCTGGTATCGGCTTGTTTATCGTTAAACATATAGCGCGACATTTACATCATCACGTAGATGTTCAGTCTGAACTTAATCAAGGTACCGCATTTAGTATTTATTTCCCGAAAAATAATTAAACTTTCAATATTGTAAGCTAGCCAACAACATTTGTAAGAAATTATCAATGTTGTTGGTCTTTTTTTGTTTTATGATAGAGATAACAATCAAGCACTTGAAGTAGTCTTAGCACAATGTATAGGATGCCATCTTGAATAAGACTACTTTAGATAACAGAACTTTTAAGAAAGTGAGGGTACGACGATGTTATTAGACGTTAAGAATGTAAAGAAAACGTTTGGTAGAGGACTGAATGCGACGACAGCGCTCAATGGCATTTCGTTCACCGTTAATAAGGGTGAGTTTGTAGCGATTATGGGTGAATCGGGTTCAGGTAAATCTACGTTACTAAACTTAATTGCCACGTTTGATAAAGTGTCTGAGGGTCAGATCACAATTAATAATCAAGATATTCGCAAGTTACGTAATAAACAAATTGCACATTTCCGTCGTGATAACCTTGGTTTCGTCTTTCAAGATTTCAACGTGCTGCCAACGATGACCAATCAAGATAATATGTTAATGCCCCTCGTTCTTGCGAATCGTTCGCATAAAGTGATGGCGGAGCGGATTAAATCGTTGAGCGCAAAGCTAGGTGTTGAGACATTGCTTAATAAATATCCGTATCAAATTTCGGGTGGTGAACAACAACGTATTGCGATTGGTCGTGCCTTAATCAATGAACCGGATTTATTACTTGCAGATGAGCCAACGGGTGCGCTCGATTCAAAGACATCTAAACAAATTATGACGTTGTTTCGAGATATTAATGATCATGCACAAACGATACTCATGGTCACTCATTCAACCATTGATGCCGCTTATGCGCAACGCGTATTGTTTATTAAAGATGGCCGTTTGTATCATGAAATCTATCGAGGAGAGGAATCGCAACAAGCATTTCAGAAACGTATCGCTGATAGTTTGGCCATTTTAAATGAAAGAGGGGACTAATATGACCATACACTTGTTATGGAAGATGATTGCTCAGAATTTCAAAATGCAGCGACATGTCATTATGCCCTTCATACTCGCACTGGGTATCATGTTCGCAGCTGAATTTATTCTACTGTCACTTAATATGAATACATATGTGCAACAACGTAGTCAGCTATTGCCGATATTTATTGGCATTGGCAATTTCTTTATGAGTGTCTTGGGGTTCATATTTATCTTATATGCGAACCGCTTCATAATGAAACGTCGTCAGCAAGAACTTGCGATGAATATGATACTGGGCATGGAGAAGAAACATTTCCGATTGATTATGCTGATTGAAATGTTATATCAATATATCTTCATTGCACTTATCAGTATTATCGGAGGCTATCTCTTTGGTGTGTTAATCTTTATGCTGATGAATAAACTGATGCATCAAACGGGTATGTCAGTCATGGATTATCCGTTTAATGTGAAAGCGATGCTTATTACATTAGCCTTACTAGCTGCAGTGATGTTATTGCTATTCTTCATTAATAACGTGAAAATCATGTTCCAAAGTCCTATCAAATTAATTTCTCAACGTCAGAGGTCTGAAAGAAAACTACCACAATTTGTGTTGTATAGCTTGCTCGTTATTGGCATCATTACGTTATTTAACAGTTATCATATTGCCCTTTCTAATCAAATGGTCTTGCGCTCGCTATATAATTTGTTCGGTGCCATTGGATTGGTCATGATTGGGACGTACTGTTTATATTTGTCGTTGGGTATTTTACTGTTGGATTGGTTAAAGCGCATTCCAAGTTTGTATTATAATCCGAAATATTTCTTTACGATTTCAGGTTTACAGTCTAGGATGAATTCGAATGCCATTGGACTCGCGAGCATTACGATGTTATGTACCTTTTTAATTGTCACTGTTGGTATGACGATTTCAACGTATCGTGGCATATCGAATCAAGTGGATGTCATTATCTCAGATCAATATAGAGTTTCAATCAATGGTAATATTCATAATAATCCGAAGACGCAGGAGAAGGTGCGTCATTTAGAACGTGATATTAAAGCACATGCTAAAGTTGATTTCTTTAAAAAGAATGCAGTCTCACTCATTGCAGTGGATTATCAGCAACCAGGCCTATTTAAACACCGTAATAATAAAGATTATAGTTTGACGATTAATGGTACCTATCTCGTGATTATGACGCAGCATGATTATAATACGCTAAACACGCAGAAAGTGAAGTTGAAACAAGACGAGTTAGGATTTGAAAGTTTAAATCAGCCTTTTAAAAAATTAAGCACGGCAACAATGATGGGTGATCGCTTCAAGATTAAACACATCAATGGTCATAATTATTCATATCCAGTTCCTGGTGCATTAACAGTGATTACGCCAGACAATAAGACATACCAACAATTAACTAATTATTATGTTAATGCTGATAAGAACGATCATCATGGCACGAATAGTGTCCAGAATACGTTTCTGCATTTTAATATTATGACGAAACAGACTGCAGACTTTGATCGCATAAAGCATACGCTCATGAAACGTTATGATGTGTATATTGATAATAAAAAAGATGTAGCGGCTACTTTGTATGAAATCAATGGTGGGCTTATCTTTATTGGAACGGTAGTGTCTATCATTCTATTCATAGGCACATTCTTAATGATGTATTATAAAAATGTTGCAGAAGGTTATGAGGATCGTAAAAATTATCAAATTATGCAGCAAGTGGGTATTGATAAAGCGCGTATTAAAGCTACCATTAATAAACAAATTATCTGGATATTTGCATTACCGATTATTGTGGCAACGATGCATGTGATCTTTGCCTCCAAGATCATATTTAATGTTTTAGGCATTCTCAATGTGAACCGCATTGGTGTGTTTGTGACCAGTTATGTCGGCGTCATCATATCGATTGTTGTGATTTACGCCTTAATGTATTGGATTACCTCACGCATTTACTACATGATTGTTAATCGATACCATTAAATATTTGCGTTAGAAATTTGTTATACTTTTTGGAAAATAAGTGTAACCTAGTTCACGCAAGGGTATAGAACAAAAAAAGGAGGCGTAAAAATGGCTAATCAAACAAACGATTATACATCGCATCAAACGCAAAACAACAAAATTAAACGCACAGTAGAACATATTCTTACTTGGATAGGGGTTGCATTACAAGCGTTAATTGCAATCATGTTCTTAGTTCTTAAACCATTAATGAGCAATGATAGTTTCAAAGATCAAATGATTAGAGACTCTCAAAATCAAGGTAATACACTCTCTGCATCTGAAATGAACCAAGGTTTCGATGCCTTAGGTAGTTTCTTCAGTTTCTTAACTTGGGGTGCCGTGATTACATTAGTATTAGCAATCATCGGTGGTATTCTTATTAGTAAGAAACCTAAAATCGCAGGTATCTTATTAATTATTGCAGCGCTAGTTGCCATTATGTCTAACTGGATTAGTGCTATCCTTTGGATTGTAGCAGGTATCATGTTATTAGTAAGAAAAGGTAAGAAGAATGACACTTATGACAATGGTTACTACGACAACAACAACCGTAACCATGACTATGATAACCGTCATGACGATAAAGCAGTTAACGCTAAAAATAATGCCTTTATCTTAGATGAAGAAGATAAAGCTAAAGAACAAAGCGCAATTAAAGAACACTATTCAAATGATGATGTGCATCATGATAGTCAGCAACATTCTAATGAGGATGTGCACAATGGTAGCCATCAACATTTAAATCATAGTGATGATAACAATCGTTACGTCAATACGCGTCATGATTCTGAACACAATGTGGACCATGACCGAGATCAACATAACAACCATACGCAATATGGTTCTCGTAGCGATAGATATCAAGATGAAGCGCAAAAGGATGTAAGTGATTTTGAACAATCACAACACAATCAGAAAGATCAAGATTTTGTACGTGAAGAAGCGGACAAATTGAAAGATAAAAAAGATAACGATCCTTACAAATATTAATATTGAATACGTTGATGAATGACTAGGTTTGAAAAAACTGTTTTGAGCGCATTTTCAAATCAGTCAGTTATAAATTAAGCTGAGACACCATAGAGTGTCTCAGCTTTTTTATGAAAAAAATAAGTCGGCGACGCTCCTAAGTTAGCATCACCGACGTTACGTTAATTTCTATTATATGGATAAATGAATTGGATAAATAAAATGAATTTTCTACAATGCTACTAGTCTGAGTTTCTCTCAGACACGACCTACATCACTATGGTACACACGCTACAATAATCAAGTTGTCTGGCAGTCACCTCTATTACGCTGTTTAAAGTAAAAAATACGCAACCTTCACACATAGGAAAGTCACGTAAATAATAGATGTCAGCTTATATGAAATAAGGCATAGTTATCTAAACCTTAAATATGATCTACAATTCCGTCCACACTTTCCTACGCTAGTACGACCTAGTTCAGGTTCAAAGGGTTTGGAGTCATACTCCATCTCAGTTTAAAACACCCCTAGTGCATATATTTATACTATATATCTAATTTAGTAGTTTTAAATCTAGAAGTCAAGGCTATACAATGATGCGTTGTGATTATAGCGTGATAAAGGGAGTGGGATAGAATTCTTTTAAATTCATCTTCCCTCTCCCAACTTGCTTTGCTTGTAGAATTTCTTTAGGAAATTCTCTTTGTTGGGGCCCCGCCCGCAAGGATGACTAGAACTGAGAAAAGCTTGATTTAAGTGCCTTCTCAGTTCAGTCAGCTACTGCGAATTTGCTAAATAGCATTATTATATTATTTATGTCCCAGTCTCCTAATTTTATTGTAAAAAGTATTGTTATTATCATAAAATGAACATTGCATCATTTTGATCATCGTGAAATAATCACTTTCCAAAATAAGACATCGTTAAACGAATACATCGTAAATGGAAGGAGGTTCAACATGACCTATACGATTGGGTTAGTGCCATCGCCTGGTGTGGCACATAAGCTAGTGGAACATGCGATACCTAAAATTAAACAGCAGTTGCATGAACGTATCGATGAAGTGGATGACTGGCACTTTGAGCGCAAAGTAGATTTGCTAATAGGATCTGCTGAAGATGTGCATGAAAGTATTGATAAAGCTGCTGAGTTGAAGGAAACATATCAATGGGATGTCGTCATCTGTATTACGGATTTACCAAGTATCTCCGGTAATAAAGTCGTGATTAGTGACTTTAATAGTGAGAAACGTGTGTCAATGCTCTCATTACCTGCGCTAGGTTGGATCGATTTAGAACGCAAGCTAGTGAAAAGTATGACAACGCTCGTCGAACAGTTATATCGCAATAACACGAAAGAACGTCCGAAAGTGCATCCGCTTATTCAGCCTAAAGCGGTTGACCCTAGAGAAGATGATAGTCCTAAGAGACGGTATATTAATCGGTTCTTAATATTAGGTTGGATTCAACTTATCTTAGGTTTGACACGCGCAAATGAGCCATGGAAGAACTTATTTAATTTCAAGAAGATTATTTCGGTTGCGTTTGCCACTGGGACTTACGTATCCATCTTCTCGATGCCATGGGAATTAAGTGTTCAATATTTAACCATCAGATTTATTGTCCTCATGATTATTTCTATATTAGGGATGGCTGGATGGCTATTATATGCGCATCAACTATTTGAAGAAAAGACGGCGAAATCACAACGTGTATATCGTTACACCTATAATGCAACGACATTACTGACTTTAGTCATGATTACATTGATGAATTATATTGTTTTATATGTATTACTTTCCATCAGTGTCTCATTATTCGTACCTGTGAGTTTATTTAATAATTGGACAAGTGCGAACCCTGACTTTACATTTGTGAATTATTTAAAATTATTATGGTTTGTATCCTCACTTGGGTTATTAGCCGGGGCAATGGGTTCCACTGTAGAGAATGAAGAGAAGATTCGTCGCATTACGTATTCGTATCGTCAGTATCATCGTTATAAAGAAGCGCAACAAGAAGAAAAAGAGAAAGAAGCACAACAATCACAAGACGTATCACATCGTGAAGTTGAACAGTCTTCATCAAACAATGAAAGCAATGATGATGAATCCTATGAAGGTAAGAAACAAGACCATAGAGAGGAGGATGACGCATGAACGAAGCGAAAACAATCGGTTTAGTTGTCGCACCGGGTGTGACAGAGAAACTTGCTGAAAGTTTAATGGACGATATTCCGAATATCCTGTCTCATCAGAATAACAACCAACACGAATGGAAAGTGGACCTTGTGGTTGATCCTCTGACTGGTTACGCTGAATCGGTAGGGAAAATTTTCAAAAAAATACAAGACTATCATGATCAGCGCCAATGGGATTATGTTGTAGCTATCACAGATTTACCCATGTTTCACAACGAGCGTGTGTTAGCATTGGATATCAACAAGAAGAACGGCGCGGCTGTATTCTCGTATCCTGCATTTGGTTGGCGTCCGGTTAAGCAACGTTTCAAGAATGCGATTATAGCAATTATTAATGAAGTGCATCATTCTGAAGCGGAAAACAGTGACTATGATAGCCATAATGAGGTCGCATACGCTGTTAACAAACAATTCCCATTTTCCAAAATTGAAAAAACTGAAGTGCGTCTAGATGAAACAGGCAATGATCATTTACGCTATTTATCTAACACACGGTCAATGGGAATGATTCGTCTAGTTAGTGGTATGACCTTTGCGAATAACCCACTTAACATGATGGCCAGTTTAAGTAATATTGTGGCCATTGCCTTCACTACAGGCGCATTTGGTTTAATATTTACTACTATGTGGCAGATGAGCATGGAATTCTCAATGTGGCGCCTCTTTGGTATCTCAGTGATTGCAGTGTTAGGTATGTTACTTTGGATTATGATGTCCCATGATTTGTGGGAGTCAGTAAAACAAAGTCGTAATCAACGCATTACATGGTTATATAATTTAACTACTGTGATGACACTATTTGTAGCGATTATTATTTATTATTTTATTCTCTACATGTTATTTTTAATTGCTGAACTGGTATTATTACCAGCTGATTTTCTAGGACAACAGGTTGGTTTGAAAGGGCCGGCTGGAATCGATTTATATCTTAGCATTCCATGGTTCGCAGCATCTATTTCGACTGTTGCAGGTGCTATTGGTGCTGGACTATTGAATGACCAATTAATTAAAGAAAGTACGTATGGTTACCGACAACAAATGCGATATGATGACAGAAATCAGAACGAGAATGATTAAATTGAAGTCGAGAAGCGCAATGCGTTTATCGGCTTTATTTTTTAGACACGATAAAAAAATGATAGAAAATCACTGTTGCTTACTTTAAAATGAACTATAACGTGGATGTCGACATAGATAAAAGACCTAATCTCACACCCAACATCTAGATTTAACAGCATGAAGTGAAAGAAGGTAATATCATGAGATTTTGTCCTAAGTGTGGTAACAAGCTGATAAACGAGCAACATTTTTGTAATAGATGTGGCTATGATTTACATCTATTTGAAGATATTTCAGAAAGCGTGCAATATGAACCGCCTACTCATAAAACAAGGATTTGGCCATTTGTATTAATTGGGTTGGTCGTTATTGGCATTATCGTCAGTTGTTGTTTTGCGTATTATCATTTCTTTTTAAAGGAAACAGAACAGCCAAAACAGACTGCGACTACGACGACGCATGTGAAGAAAGAGAAAGCGACAACGGATGAAGATAAAGTGTCTAACGATCCTGTTAAAGCTGAAAAGCAAAAAGCCAAACAAAGAGAAGATGAAAAGCACAAAGTGACAGATACGACGCAATTACAAGGCCCTCAAATTGATGTCATGAGTGAAGATTTCCATAGGTCATTTATGCAAAAGGATACAAGGGATGGTTATATGGGAATTAAACCAGGCATGACTAGAGCAGAAGTAGAGAAACGATATGGAAAAGGTACTTTAATGCCTCATATTGAGGGGTTTCATGAAGATTTTGTAAAGTATGGCAATATAGCCGTGGTATATAGTTTTCATACGCAATATAATACTGTAGCAAGGATTGCAGTTGCGCCCGATAACATTAGTGAGCAAGCATTTATAACAAGATATAACTCTTATGAAGATCATAATTTAGCTGGGCAATACGTATACGATAGTGTGAAAAATAATGGTTTTCAAATTATAGCCACTGCAGTAAATGGCAAAGTTGTCTTAATTGAATGTGCACCAGGTGAGTAAAGCGTATTAAAATTTTTGAAATAAAACCATTAATCCGATTTAATATGTTGGATTAATGGTTTTTATTTATCCAGTTGAACCCTCCCATAAGGTAACTGGCAATATATATTCTTGTTCTGTAGGTTCCGAATTTAGTCTTTTTTCTAAAATTTCAATTGCTTTGTCAGTAATCGCATCGATGGGTTGGATAATAGATGTAAGTTGAGGCATTAATGTTCTAATTAATTGCGTGCCATCATAGCCAATAATTTTTAAGTCCTCAGGAACACGTTTACCCATTGATAGTGCAAGTTGATAAATTTGTAAAGCATCCGTATCATTTGAAGCAAATATTGCTTCTACATCAGGATGTTCTTGGAAAATGGATTTAAAGATATTAAGCTTGCTAGAATAGTCTAAGCTGAAGTCTATTGTATAAGTTATTGGAGTAAGTTGATGTGATTGCATGGTATCTTCGTAAGCACTTTGTCTTAAATTTGCAGGTGTATTTACATCAATGGGACCATTCGTATGAATTATTTTAGATGCTCCATTTTTAATTAAACGTTTAGTTGCTAGCAAACCACCGTAGTAATTATCTGAACGAATATCAGGAATATCTTCGTTAACAATTCTATCAATTGCAACAATTGGTAAATTAACATTTTTATATTGATCAATGCCTATATTATGTGTACCAACGACTAATGCATCAATTTGATTAGAAAGTAACTGATTCATATAATGGGTCTCTTTTTCGGGATTATTCATGGAATTGCCAATAATAACATTATAACCTCGATTATATAATTTAGTTTCTAGTTCATTGATAAGTTCACCAAAAAAAGGATTCGATACAGTAGGGAAAAGCAATCCAATAATGTTGGTTTTTTGTTTAAATAGTTGACGAGCCGCTGAATTAGGTTGATAATTTAAATCTTTCATTGCCTTATAGACATTATCTTTAGTTTTTTGACTGATATAACCCCGATTGTTTAGAACTCGGGAAACAGTCGTTTTAGATACATTAGCTAACTTGGCAACATCCTCTAATTTTGGCTTCATATCTTTCACTCCAATTTCCAATAATATCATTAGTTATTATCTCTTAATTAAAATAATAATGCTAACTAAAAAGGAACAAGATTAAGATTCAAAGTAAAAAATGAATTTTTTCTTGTTCCTATTAAATAAATTAATTGCAATTCAAAGTATTTTGTTTTTAATTATTAAAATGAAATGGTATTATTTTTTAACTCATAAATGCTTGATTCTATTAGAATATTGTCATTACTAGAGACCCATACTTGTGGAGGTTCTTCACTATAATAGCGCTCAGTAAAAACAGATTCGCCATCATTAATGAAAATTTCAACTGAACTTGTATCTAAATATAATTGAAGATTTATGATGTCACTGTCTTTGATAATAGAATATCGATAATCACCTTTATCAAAGCGATAAAGACTAAATTTATGAGATAGGGCATCATAAGTTAAAGATATGAGTTGATTATTAGCGTTTTTGAATTCAATATTAAAATTTTTATTTGGACCTTTTAAATTGATTTCAGCATGGTACTTATCATTTAATAATAATCTTGGTTGATTAAGATTAAGTGAATTGTGAGTACCATCATTTATACGTAACATTGTTAATTCGCTAACTGGGCGCATATATAAATGATTATTCTTAAGATATAACTCTCTAGGTAATGTTAATGCTCCAGACCAACCGTCATGTTTTTCAGGCATTTCACTTTCCCACATAGCCATCCAACCAATAAGAATGCGTCGACCATCAGGTGCTTGCATTGTTTGAGGTGCATAGAAGTCATGGCCGTGGTCTAGTTCTTTAAATTCACCTCTTGTGAATTTATGGCTTTCATAATCAAGTTCACCAACAAAATAACCATTTTGGAATAAATTTAAATATTGCTCTTCTTCAGCATCCATACCTTGAGGAGAAAATAAGAATACATATTTACCATCAACTTCAAACAAATCAGGACATTCCCACATATATCCTTCAGTTTGTTTCCCTTTTGATTCATTGACAGGGCCTAAATATTCCCATTTTAGTAAATCCTCTGAACGATACATGATAATTCGACCGAGTTCATCTTTGTTTTGACTACCAACAATCATATAATAGCTATCACCGTGTTGCCATACTTTAGGATCTCGGAAATGATGTGTATTATCTTCAGGTGCTTGAGGAATAATAGCGTTTTTTTCATATTTAATAAAATGAACCCCATCATCACTATAAGCAAGATTTTGATTTTGCCAGAAGTGCTCTGGATCATTATCTCCATAATAATGATGTCCTGTATAAAAGAGGTATAATCTATCATTTTTCTCGATAGCTGTACCTGAAAAGCAACCGTTCTTATCTTCTTCGTCACCAGGAGTTAGTGCTATTGGAAGTGTTTCCCAATGGACTAAATCTTTACTTCTTGCATGTCCCCAATGCATAGGGCCCCACTCTGGCGCATATGGATAATGTTGATAAAAAATATGATAGTAGCCATTATAATAAGTAAAACCATTAGGGTCATTAATCCAACCTGATTTTGGCATTATGTGATAGCCTAAACGATAACGTGCGTTAGTTACTGTAATTGGTTCTTTATTCATTCTTTTCTTCCTTTCAATTATATTTGATTTTTTATAAAGGGATCACCATATACATATTCGTCATCTTTTCTTAAAGTGATGAAAGCAAAAATACCAGCCAGTAATACAATGAATGAGATAACAAAGAATGTCGGTTGATAACCGATATTATCTCTTAATATTCCAAGTGGACTTGACAAAATAACTTGCCCAATTTGAGCAGATACTTGATATCCAACCATGTAGATAGTAGCTGAGACTTTAGTGTCAAAATGTAGTGTTATGTAACGAAATATTGGTAAGACAAATAATGGTACTTCTAGGGCATGAAACATCTTAATAAATGAGATGCTTATTGGACCTTGAGCAATTCCACATAAACCTATTCTTAAAAACATTACGGATGCACCTAGTAATAAGGTTTTTCTGACGCCAATTTTTGACATAATGATTGGAACAATACCCATCATCAGTGCTTCAAAGAAAACTTGTACAGAATTTAATACACCGTACGTTTGTTGTCCTACACTAGGATTCTCAAATAGTTTAGTGTAAAATTCTGGAAACATTTGTTGGTCGAAAATTGTATAAAATGACCATGAAAAAGTAATGAAAATAACAATAATCCAAATGTCTTTCACTTTTAATAATGCCAACATACTTTTGATAGACGGAACAGATTCTTCTTCATTTTGTTCAATATTATGCTTGGCACGTTGCTCTGCATCAGTCTTCCAAAAAATTAAGACAAGTAGTAAAATGGCACCTAATATTGAACCTAGCCAAAAGTTTAAGTGAGGGTCAATGACAAAAGTAAATCCAGCAACTAATGCCATAACAGCATAACCAAATGAACCCCATGCTCTCGATTGACCATAATTAAAATTAAAAAATCGGCTAAATCTTTCTCCAACTGCTTCATAAGCACCAACGGCAGCCAAAAATCCACATGATAAGAAAATGGCACCAATAATCGCACCTAACCAAAAATTTGATTGAATAAGAGGCGCATAAATCCAAATGAAAAATGGTCCAACAAACGTTGAGAATAAAGAACAAAAAATTAATAGTGTTCTCTTGATTGCAAGTTTATCTTGGGTAACGCCATATACAAACATTAAAAGCAAAGTTACAAATGAATTTGCTGAGTAAATGGTACCTACTTGGCCACCAGTTAAGCCTAAACCATTATCTTTAGAAGTTAACCATATCTGGAAAAATGACCACCATATACTCCAAGATGCGAAGAATAACATAAAGATTAATGACGTTTGTAAATAAGATTTGTTTTTAAAAGGACTAATTAAATGTGACATATTCATAATATCTCTCCTCAATATTTGAAAACGCTTTCTTAAATTTAATTAAAGTTTATATTCAATATCCTTTTATGTCAACCGGTTGTCATAAAGTGTTTAAATTTTATTTAACACATTTTAATTTCTCTCCAGTACCTTGACTTTATAGCCGAAACTCGTTAAAGTAGTAACATATTATTCTGACAATTCTGATAGGTATTAGATTAATAAATTTGTGAAATTTTAGGGGGGACCATAAGTTTATGTCAGTACCGGCAATTACATATGAACATTTTGAGGGTGACCCTTTCATTGATACGATGTCTACTGATGACGCTACGAAAGGCGCGTATCAAATATTAGAATGGGCGTATCGCACATATGGTGATTCCATTGTTTATTCATGTAGTTTTGGAGCGGAAAGTATGGTGTTAATTGATTTAATCTATCAGATTAAGCCTGATGCACAAATTGTTTTTCTAGATACGGATTTACATTTTCAAGAAACGTATGACTTAATCGATAATGTGAAAGCACGTTTTCCAAAGCTTCGAATTGAAATGAAGAAGCCTGATTTAACCCTTGAGGAGCAAGCTGATAAGTATAATCCTGCATTGTGGAAGAATAATCCTAATCAATGTTGTTACATTAGAAAGATTAAACCTTTAGAAGAAGTGTTAGGTGGAGCTGTGGCTTGGGTTTCAGGTTTGAGACGCGAACAATCGCCAACACGTGCGCATACCAATTTCATTAATAAAGATGAGCGTTTCAAATCAGTTAAAGTGTGTCCATTAATTTATTGGACAGAAGATGAAGTTTGGGATTATATCAAGCAGCATGAGTTACCTTACAATGCATTACATGATCAACACTATCCTAGTATTGGTTGTATTCCATGTACGTCGCCTGTATTTGATTCGGATGATTCTAGGGCCGGACGATGGTCTAATTTTGATAAAACAGAATGTGGCTTGCATGTTGCTGATAAACCATAATGCGTATGGGTAAAATTTTTTAAACATAAAACATAGTATTCTGATATGTTTTATGTTTAAGGTGACAAAATATGCCTGGTAATAGTGTACAGATGGGCATATTTCTTACATAATAAAAGTAGTATAAAGCTATTATCAAATAATTGTTATTTTACGGAATAAGAGGTGGATGCAATTGAATTTAAGTGTTACAAATAGTCCTTTTACAGAAGGGCAAGCGGCACAAATTAATGAACTATTACAAACACTTACGCCTGAACAAAAAGTATGGTTAAGTGGATATTTAGTAGCTAACCAACAATTAACATCAAATGGAGCGATACCATCACAAACTGCTTCACAGTCAGCTAATCAAGACGGGTTGACGGAAGGTACAGAGGCGATGCTCCAACAAAATGAACCTGTGATTACACCAGAAAAAAGAGCAATCACACTCTTATATGGCTCAGAAACAGGTAATGCACAAGGTTTAGCTGAAATATTTGAAGAGCGACTATCAAATATCGGTCATAACGTGACATTGAAGGCAATGGATGATTTCAAACCTAAGCATCTTAAAAATGTTGAAGATTTATTCATTATTACGTCTACGCAAGGTGAAGGAGATCCGCCTGACAACGCAGCAGAATTACACGAGTTTATTCATGGTCGTAAGGCACCTAAGCTTGAAGGCGTGCGCTTCTCAGTGCTTGCTTTAGGTGACCAAACGTATGAATACTTCTGTCAAACAGGTCGCGACTTTGATAGAAAGTTAGATGAATTAGGGGCAGAACGTATTTATGATCGTGTTGATTGTGACGTAGATTATGAAGAAGACGCTGAAAAGTGGATGGCCAACGTTATCAATGCAATCGATACCGCACCGGAAGGCACTCAAAATGAACAAATTGTGAGTGAGTCTATTAAATCAGCGAAAGAGAAGAAATTCTCTAAAGCTAATCCGTATCAAGCAGAGGTCTTAGAAAACATTAATCTTAACGGCCAAGGGTCTAATAAAGAAACGCGTCATATTGAATTTCTATTAGATAACTTCGGTGAAGATTATGAAGTCGGTGACTGTTTAGTCGTGCTACCTCAAAACGATCCGGCATTAGTTGATCTACTAATAAGCACATTAGGTTGGGACCCGAATGATCAAGTTCAAATTTCGGATGAAGGTGACACACTAAGCTTGGAAGAAGCGCTAACGTCTCATTTTGAAATTACGAAGTTAACGAAACCGCTTCTAATCAATGCGGCAGCATTCTTCGAAAATGACGAACTTAAAGAAAAAGTCAATGATAATGAATGGGTTCAAAATTATATTGCAGGTCGTGACTTAATTGATTTATTAAATGACTTTGCGACAACAGAATTACAACCTGAAAATTTATATCAATTATTAAGAAAATTACCACCTAGAGAATATTCAATTTCAAGTAGCTACGAAGCGCTACCAGATGAAGTGCATATTACAGTTGGTGCTGTCAGATATAACGCGCATGGTCGTGACCGCTCAGGTGTATGTTCTGTTCAATTTGCTGAACGTATTCAACCAGGTGACACCGTACCCATTTACTTAAAACGTAATCCAAACTTTAAGTTCCCTAAAGAGGGCGATACACCAGTAATCATGATTGGTCCTGGTACAGGTGTTGCACCATTTAGAGCTTACATGCAAGAACGCGAAGAACATGGCTTTAAAGGTAATACGTGGTTATTCTTCGGAGACCAGCATTTCACTACAGATTTCTTATACCAAACAGAATGGCAAGAATGGTTGAAAGACGGTGTGCTAGGTAAGATGGATGTGGCCTTCTCACGTGATACAGATGAAAAAGTATATGTCCAACATCGTATTGCTGAACATAGTAAAGAATTTAATGAATGGCTTCAAAATGGTGCTTCAATTTACATTTGTGGTGATGAAAAACATATGGCGAAAGATGTACATGAAGCTATCCGTAGCGTTCTAGTGAAAGAACAACACTTATCTGAAGCGGATGCTGAAGCATATCTTAAACAAATGAAGAAAGACAAACGTTATCAACGCGATGTGTACTAATAGAAAGGGTGGTACTTAATGGCTAAGACAAATAAGCAAATGTCAGATGAACTGGATAAGAAGCTAGATGCTTTAGAATATTTAAAAGACGAAAGTAATTATTTGCGTGGGACAATTGAGCAAGGCTTAGCAGACCCACTTACTGGTGCCATTTCAGATGATGACACTAAACTATTGAAATTCCATGGTAGTTATCAACAAGATGATAGAGATTTACGCGATGAACGTCGTAAACAGAAGTTAGAACCAGCCTATAGCTTTATGATTCGTGTACGTCTACCTGGTGGGACTGCGACACCTGAACAATGGATTGCCATGGATGATATTTCAAACAACTACGCAAATCATACATTGAAATTAACGACACGTCAGACGTTCCAATTTCACGGCATTTTAAAAAGAAATTTAAAAACATCTATGAAGAAAATTAACGAATCAGTACTTGATACGATTGCGGCATGCGGGGACGTGAATCGTAATACAATGTGTAATCCTAATCCATATCAATCACATATTCATAAAGAAATTAACGATTATGCAACTCAAATCAGTGACCATCTATTACCTAAGACGAATGCCTATCATGAGATTTGGTTAGACGGCGAAAAAGTATTAGATTCTTCAGAAGAAATCGAACCAATGTATGGTAAGAAATATTTACCACGTAAATTTAAAATCGGTATCGCACTTCCGCCATCTAATGATATTGACGTGTATTCTCAAGATATCGGGCTTATCGGTATTGTTGAAGATGAAACACTTATCGGATTCAATGTCACAATTGGTGGCGGTATGGGTATGACGCACGGTAATACCGATACGTACCCACAAGTTGGTCGTTTAGCTGGCTTTGTTCCTAAAGATAAAGTCGTTGATGTTTGTGAGAAGATTTTAACCATTCAACGTGATTATGGTAATCGTGAAAACCGTAAGAACGCACGTTTCAAATATACAGTTGACCGCTTAGGCGTAGATAAGGTTGTCGAAGAATTGAATACGCGTTTAGGTTGGGACATTGAAGATGCGCGCGACTTTGAATTCGAGCACAATGGTGACCGTCTAGGTTGGATAGAAGGTGACGAAGGTGTTTGGAATTATACGTTATTCATTCAAAATGGACGTGTGAAAGATACAGAAGACTATCAATTAAAAACGGCATTGCGAAAAATTGCAGAAACACATACGGGCGACTTCAGATTATCTCCAAATCAAAATTTAATTATTGCGAATGTAACTCCTGAGAAAAAAGAAGAAATTCAAAATCTCATCGATCAATATGGTCTTACAGATGGTAAAAATTATACAGGATTAAGACGAAACTCTATGGCATGCGTTGCATTCCCAACATGCGGTTTAGCTATGGCTGAGTCAGAACGTTATTTACCATCATTAATTTCTAAGATTGAAGATTTATTAGATGAAGCGGGTGTGAACGATGAGGAAATCACAATCCGTATGACAGGTTGTCCAAATGGTTGTGCAAGACCAGCACTTGCAGAAATTGCATTTATTGGTAAAGCACCAGGTAAATATAATATGTATTTAGGCGGTGGCTTCAAAGGTGAACGCTTAAATAAATTGTATAAAGAGAATATTGGAGAACAAGAAATTCTTGAAAGTTTACGTCCAATTCTAATGGACTATGGTAAAGAACGTCTTGAAGGTGAACATTTCGGTGACTTTGTTATTCGCTCAGGTGTTGTAGCCAAAGTTCATGGCGGACAAGATTTCCATAGTTAAAGTTTGAGATAAGTTGTTTTAAACGGGGTGACAACATGGGGAAAGTTTATTTAGTAGGTGCAGGACCTGGCGATCCTGAGTTACTAACGATTAAAGGTATGAAAGCCATTCAAACGTCAGATGTCATTTTATATGATCGCTTAGTTAATAAAGATATTTTAGAATTAGCTAAACCTGGGACGAAGTTCTTCTATTGTGGTAAAGATCCAAATAAACATTCCTTGCCACAGGAAGAAACCAATCGTATGTTAGTCAATTTAGCGAAAAAAGGTCATGTTATCACTCGTTTAAAAGGTGGTGACCCATTCGTCTTTGGGCGTGGTGGTGAAGAAGCGGAAATCTTGGCACATCATCAAATTCCATTTGAAATCGTGCCAGGTATTACATCCGGTATTGCTGCACCGGCTTATGCAGGTATTCCTGTCACGCATAGAGATTATAGTTCGTCAGTAGCATTTGTAACGGCGGTGAATAAACCAGGTATGTCTAAAGATGATTATTGGGCACATTTAGCACATGGCCCAGAAACACTGTGTGTGTATATGGGCGTCAAACGCTTACCTGAAATTTGTCAATTACTCATAAATCATGGTAAATCCATAGACACACCTGTGGCGCTCGTACATTTAGGTACGACATCGTCTCAAAAGACCATCGCTGGTACATTAGGGAACATCGTAGAACGCGCTTCAGAAATTCAAAATCCAGCTATGATTATTATTGGAGATGTTGTCCAAATGCGACACAAAATCAGCTGGTTTAAAGAACAAACTTCAGATTTAGAAATGACATTACCTTAATTTTAATAAATAAAAAATGAAACATCATTAATGTTCAAGGAGGAAGCAATATGAGCAGTATGCCACTTATGATTGATTTACAAGATAAAAAGATTGTCATTGTTGGTGGTGGGAAAGTAGCAACGAGACGAGCAACATCTTTAGTAGAATACGGTGCCCATGTTCATATTGTTAGTCCTTCAATCACCACAGAATTACATACATTACTGCAACAACAACGTGTCACGTGGTCTGAAAAAGGTTTTGAACCACAAGATATACGTCATGCATATCTAGTCATTATTGCGACAGATCAACCAGAAGTAAATCAATACGTTAAAGATAGTTTGCCAGAGGGTACGCTATTAAATCATGCGGCTGATGCTTCTGCTGGTGATGTGACGTTTCCTAGTGTGCTGAAACGTGGCAAGTTAACCATTAGTGTATCGACTGATGGTGCAAGTCCTAAATTAGGACGACAAATTATATCGACATTGCAAGATACTTATGATGAACGATATGAAAACTATATCGATTTTTTATATGAAAGTAGACAACGTATTAAAGCGTCAACGATAGAGCCATCTAGAAAGCAAGCATTATTACAACATGTATTGTCTGAGGACTATTTGGATGAGGAGAAACAAATTGAATTCATGCGATGGCTTCAATCACAAGTTTAATGTCAGGGGGCATGTGATATATGAGGAAATTATTTATATTTGCATTAGCTGGTTTTTTAGCCCAACTTGTTGATGGATCACTAGGAATGGGATTCGGTGCCTCATCATCTTCCATATTATTAACTTATGGTATTGCACCAGCAATTGTATCGGCGACGGTGCACTTTTCAGAAATAGCGACGACTGCTGCATCTGGAACATCACATTGGAAATTTGAGAATGTGCATAAGCCAACGATGTTAAAGTTAGCAATTCCAGGTGCCATCAGTGGCTTTATTGGTGCGGGTCTACTGACTCAAATACATGGAAATTATATTAAACCATATATCGCATTGTTCTTACTTTCAATGGGGTTATATATTTTGTATCAATTTTTATTTAAAAGAAACAAAGAAATCCATACGCATGTTGGTAAGTTAAGTAGCTTTAAGCTAGTACCTCAAGGTGCCATCGCTGGATTCTTAGATGCAATTGGTGGCGGCGGTTGGGGACCTGTTAATACACCTTTGTTATTAGCGAGTCACAAGATACAACCACGGTATGCGATTGGTACAGTATCCGCGAGTGAGTTTTTTGTAACATTATCAACGTCATTAAGTTTCATCATCTTCTTAGGTATTACACAAATTAATTGGTGGTTTGTGGTTGCATTAAGTGTTGGTGGCATGGTGGCAGCACCTATTTCAGCTTACTTAACTAAGATATTACCTATTAATATTTTAGCCATTTGTGTGGGTGGATTAATCATCTTCACCAATAGCAACGCATTAATGACGTATTTTGTACATGATGACACAATTACAAATGTTGTAAGATTCGCAATTATTTGTGCGATTGTGATACTTGTTATTATCACTGTCATTCGCAACAAAAAATTGTCTTTTTCTTATAAATAAAACCGAGTAAACTAATCTAATTAATTGGAAAAGGGGTTATCAATAATGGCAACACATGAACAGATTATTAATTATACGATTAAACCACATGGTGGCGAGTTAATTAACCGTGTAGTAGAAGGCGAAGAAAGAGCTCATCTTCTTGAAGCAGCACAATCTTATAAAGTGATTACGTTGAATCCTTGGTCAATTTCTGACTTAGAATTAATCGGCATTGGTGGTTTTAGTCCATTAACAGGATTTATGGGCGAAGCGGATTATACTAAAGTAGTTGAAACGACACATCTTGAAAATGGATTAGTGTGGAGTATTCCGATTACATTACCTGTTACTGAAGAAGAAGCGGATAAATTAGCTATTGGCGATGACATCGCTTTATATGGCGAAGATGGCGAATTATATGGCACATTGAAATTAGAAGAAAAATATACGTATGATAAGACTAAAGAAGCGCAAAATGTCTACGGTACAACAGATGACGCCCATCCAGGTGTTAAAAAAGTGTATGACAAAGGCAATGTGTATCTAGCAGGTCCAATTCAATTAATCAATCGACCTAAACATGATGAATTCTCTGATTTCCATTTAGATCCAGCAGAAACGCGTCAATTATTCCATGATTTAGGATGGAAGACTGTCGTAGGTTTCCAAACAAGAAATCCTGTTCATCGTGCACATGAATATATCCAAAAATCTGCATTAGAAATTGTAGATGGTCTGTTACTTAACCCATTAGTGGGAGAAACGAAAGCAGACGATATTCCAGCAGATGTTCGTATGGAAAGTTATCAAGCTATCTTAAAGAACTATTTCCCTCAAGATAGAGCGCGTTTAGTCATTTATCCAGCAGCAATGCGTTACGCTGGACCACGTGAAGCGATTCTACATGCGACCGTACGTAAGAACTATGGTTGCACACACTTCATTGTAGGGCGTGACCATGCAGGTGTAGGCGATTATTACGGCACATATGAAGCGCAAGAATTAATTTCTCAGTTTGAAGATGAATTAGATATTCAAATATTGAAATTTGAGCATGCCTTTTATTGTGAAAAATGCGGCAACATGGCTACAGCTAAAACTTGCCCACACGACGCATCAGAACATGTTCACTTAAGTGGTACGAAAGTAAGAGAAAAATTAAGAAACGGTGAATCATTACCTACTAAATTCTCTAGACCTGAAGTAGCGGAAGTCTTAATTAAAGGTTTAAAACAAAATTAATTCGGAGGGGTTAACATGAGTCAATCAACGAATATTACATGGCACGATTCTGAAGTTACCAAGTCAGATAGACAACAACAAAATGGTCATAAAAGTGTAGTGATATGGTTTACAGGATTATCAGGCTCTGGGAAATCAACCGTATCCGTTGCACTTGAAAAAGCATTGTTCCAATTAGGGAAGCATTCCTATCGCTTAGACGGAGATAACGTCCGTCACGGTTTAAATAACAATTTAGGCTTTAGTCCAGAAGATCGAAAGGAAAATATTCGACGTATCGGTGAAGTGAGTAAATTGCTTGTAGATGCAGGTACAATTGCTATTACAGCTTTTATCTCGCCGTATAGAGCCGACCGTGATGACGTTCGTGCGATTTTAGAGGATGGCGAATTCATTGAAGTATATACAGCGTGCAGCGTTGAAGCATGTGAGCAACGTGACCCTAAAGGCCTTTATAAAAAGGCGCGCGCTGGCGAAATCAAAGAATTTACAGGTATTAGTGCACCATATGAAGCACCACATCAACCAGAAATTACAATTGATACTGAACATCAAAGTGTAGACGCATCAGTTAATACGATTATTGAATACTTGAAAGAAAAGCAATATATTTAATGAAAGCAAGCGTATGAGTCTGGAATATAATGATGATATTTTGGAAATTTGCAGTAGTTGACTGAACTGAGAATACGCTTAAATCATGCCTTTCTCAGTTCTAGTCATCCTTGTGGGCGAGCCTTAGCAAAGAGAATTTCACAAAGACATGATACAAGCAAATCAAACTGGGAGTGGACGACGAATTTAAAAAATTCTGTTCCACTCCCGTTTTTTGACCTATCTCTTTAAATAAAAGACTGATTTTTGGTAAAATTATGAAAACGTTTTCTTTAAAGTGGGAAACGTATTATAAAAATAAGGGGGATTTCACATGCAAGGGGATAGTGTGTGGTTAACAATAATGGGAATATTGATTATTGGCTCAATAGTTGGACTGTTAATCGCTAAAAAGATTAGTCCAGTTGTTGGTATGATATTAATTCCTAGTATTGGCGCTTTACTATTAGGCTACGGTGTTAAAGATTTGGTTAAATTCTTTAATAGTGGTTTAGAATCTGTAATGAGCGTCGTCATCATGTTTATTTTCGCAATTATATTCTTTGGTATTATGACAGACAGTGGGCTCTTTAAGCCTATTGTTAAAAGACTGATACTTATGACACGTGGTAATGTCGTTATTGTCTGCATTGTAACAGCGTTGATTGGTATGTTTGCACAATTAGATGGTGCAGGTGCTGTGACGTTCTTATTATCAATACCTGCATTATTACCATTATATAAAGCGTTAAATATGAATAAATACTTATTAATTCTATTGCTTGCAATTAGTGCTGCAATTATGAATATGGTGCCTTGGGGTGGTCCAATGGCGCGTGTTGCTTCTGTACTCAAAGTGAAAAGTGTCAACGAATTATGGTACGGCATCATTCCGGTACAATTAATTGGTTTCGTGTTAGTTCTTATCTTTGCAACATACTTAGGATTTAGAGAAAAGAAGCGAATTAAAAAAGCAATTGAAAAAGGTGACTTACAACCTACATTAGACATAGACATTCATCGTTTAGTAAAAAACTATGAACGTGATCAAGACATTAAGTTTCCGGTAAGAGGTCGAGCATTGAAACATGGTTGGGTTATTTGGGCCAACGTGCTTTTAACGGTTATCGTTCTTGTCATGATGTTAGCTAATATTGCGCCACCTGAATTTGCATTTATGATTGGCGTTGCACTTGCGTTAGTGATTAACTTCCCTAATGTCGATGAACAAATGAATCGGTTAAAGGCGCATGCACCAAATGCATTGATGATGGCTGCAGTAATCATTGCAGCTGGTATGTTTTTAGGTGTTTTGGAAGAAACAGGGATGTTAAAAGCCATTGCATTAAGTTTCATTAAGATTATTCCTGATGCTGTAGGACCTTACTTACATATTATTGTTGGTTTCTTTGGTGTGCCACTTGATTTACTTACAAGTACAGACGCTTATTATTTTGCATTACTTCCTATAGTAGAACAAACAGCAAGTCAATTTGGTATTAATCCAGTTTCGACTGCGTATTCAATGGTTATTGGTAATATTGTCGGAACGTTTGTAAGTCCATTCTCTCCAGCCCTGTGGTTAGCGATTGGTTTGGCTGAAGCCAATATGGGCACATACATCAAATATGCCTTCTTCTGGATTTGGGGCTTTGCGATTGTGTTATTGGCTATAGCAGTTTTAATCGGTACAGTTACCATTTAATGCTAGGTATGTGCAAAATGGTATTGTTGAGATATAAATAGAAATTTTGAAAATGGATAATTAAAATACGCATCCCCTTGTAAGTTGACTAATGAACATCTTATAAGGGGATTGTTATAAACGTTAGTATTTGGAAGCATTACAAATTTTAAAAATATATCGCGGTATGGCTCTCTTTTACAGTGAGTCTGGGACATAAATAATATAATAATGCTATTTAGCAAATTAGCAGTAGTTGACTGAACTGAGAAGGCGCTTAAATCAATCTTTTCTCAGTTCTAGTCACCTTTGCAAGGGTGGGACGACGAATTTAAAAGAATTCTGTCCCACTCCCTGTTCTAATGCTTATGATTACATATCATCCACTCTAAAATGGCTTCCCGCTATTATGAGAAAACGCTTTATACTTCCCACTTTTCATGAAATAAAACATGTCTAAAATAATCAGATAAATTACAAAGCGTGTGAATACACTGTTGATTAACGTGCTATAAGTCTTGGTATAGGCGCGTTTTACAAGTTGTAATATAAGTCTATGTTTATTACATACGAAGTAAAATTATTATGATTCATTTACAAAGCCTTAACATTCCACACAAACCCTTGTGTGTCTGTTAGAGTATGTCTTGTCGTTAATTAACGAAGAAAAAATTACTTAAAAACATTTTGAATTGAATGATTTAAAATTTCTAATATGTCAATTGCAGGTAGCCACGAGATAAAAAGCTTTAAACATTCTAGGAGGATATTTAATTATGAAAAAGATCGCTACAGCTACAATCGCAACAGCAGGTATTGCAACATTTGGATTAGCACATCAGGATGCAGACGCAGCGGAAAATAATAATGGATATAACCCTAATGACCCATATTCATACAGTTACACATACACAATTGACCAACAAGGTAATTATCATTATCAATGGCAAGGTAACTGGAGCCCAGCTCAAGCGCAACAAAGTGGTCAACAATACACTGGCAACCAAGCAGTAAACAATACACAATCATACAATAACTACAATTACAACTACAATAACAATCAATCTAGCCAAAATACACAATCTTACACAGCAAACAATAATGCTGGTGGCGGTTTAGGTGCTAACTATTCAACTTCAGATCGCAACGTTAAAGTAACAACTCAAAACGCACCAACTACTCAATCAACAAGCTCAAGTAGTGCAGCATTATCAGGTAAATCAAGTGGCGGTGCAAACTTATACACTGCTGGTCAATGTACGTATTATGTATATGACAAAGTAGGCGGTAAAATTGGTAGCACTTGGGGTAACGCAAATAACTGGGCAACTGCAGCTGCTGCAGATGGCTATACAGTTAACAACACACCTAAAGCAGGTGCAGTAATGCAAACATCTCAAGGTGCATACGGTCACGTTGCATATGTTGAAAGTGTTAATGCTGACGGTTCAGTTAAAGTTTCAGAAATGAACTATAACGGTGGACCTGGTGTAGTATCATCACGTACAATCTCAGCTAGCCAAGCTGGTTCATATAACTACATTTCATAATTTGAAATCATTTTAACCACGATGCCTAATCTAACGGCGTCGTGGTTTTTTTCTTTTTGGAAAAAGGCATGTCAAGATAGCGCATCGTGTGATTGAAGCGGAGGTATAACGGGAAACATAATAATAAGTGGAATTAATATTAGATTGTATATGTAAATCGTAAAGGAGGGTGACTAAAGATGACGTTTGATGTAATAAAATGGATTATATTAGCATTAATTATCATCGTAACGATTGCGGTGATATGTGGCCTTATTTGGGGATCATTACTAGAAGAACGTGCGTATGATAAGCGTTCAAAAAAAGAAAAGCGTAAAGAAACTGAGAAAAATGTAGAAATGGCTAAAGGTCATACTGAAGATAAAGAAATCGAGGGTGATTACGAAGCGGCCCCAATTAAAAAAGGAACACTCAAAGATGACCATCCAAAATAATGGATAATATCGACCTTGAAAGATGCTAGAAGAAGCATACTTTCAAGGTTTTTTAGAGTGGGATAATATTTAATTGGAATGGGTATGTCAGAATGTAAGTTCACATTTTATTTACATTTAATATTTTAAATTATCTACAATTCTATACTTTTGACATCTTCAAGTGATAAACTATTTATGTTAAAAAAATCACAATAATTTTCAGAAAAGTTAGGAGCTTTCATCATGCTACTGTTTGTAGTAGAAATCATCATAATGATACTAGCTATATTATTAGGGCTTCGTGCGGCTGGTGCATTAGGGTGTGGTATCTTCGCCATTGTGGCACAACTCATAATGATCTTTGGCTTTCAATTGCCCCCAGGTTCAGCGCCTGTTACTGCAGTATTAATTATTTTATCCATTGGTATCGCTGGTGGTACCTTGCAAGCTACAGGAGGCATTGACTATTTAGTCTTTCTCGCTTCCAAAGTGATCGAACGCTTTCCAAGATCAATAATTTTTATAGCGCCAATGATTGTCTTTTTATTTGTGTTTGGCGTAGGTACAGCAAATATTGCGTTATCCTTAGAACCTATTATTGCCAAAACTGCGGTTAAGGCTAATATACAACCTAAGCGACCGCTTACTGCTTCTGTATTGACTGCTAATTTAGCTTTATTATGTAGTCCAGCAGCATCAGCAACAGCCTACATTATTTCGGTAATGGCAGGTTATCATATATCGATGGGACAATATTTAAGTATTGTATTACCTACAGCGATTATTACAATGCTAATGTTAAGTGTCTTTTGTACGTTTGTCGGTCGAAAGACATCAGTTACGCCGAGTGAAATGGCGCATACACCTGAAGTATCTGTTAAACAATCATTTTCAACTAAAACTAAATTAGGTGTAGTTAGCTTCTTACTGTGTGTGGCAGCAATATTAACATTTGGTATCTTTCCAAATTTAATGCCAGCCTTTAACGTCGATGGCGAACAAGTTAACGTAACAATGACAGAAATTGTACAGTTCTTTATGTATTTGAGTGTTGCTATTAATCTATTAATGATGAAGATTAATACGAGTGATATCTTGTCTTCCCATATTGCACAATCCGCTATTGGTGCACTCTTTGCAGTACTCGGACCTGGCTGGTTAGGTGCAACTGTATTTAACGCACCTCAAAACTTAAAAATCATTCAAGACGATATCGGACAAACCATCCAATCTATACCTTGGTTAGTCATTGTCTTAGTTGCTGTAGTGGCGATGATCGTCATCTCTCAAACTGCAACCGCATCGATTATGGTGCCAATTGTTATGAGTATGGGCGTTCCACCAATGTACTTTATTGCAATGGTACAAACGCTTAACGTCAACTTCGTTATTCCGGCACAACCAACGTTATTATTTGCGGTTAATTTAGATGAGACTGGACGTACACGAGCGACAAGTTTCATTATTCCAGGCTTCTTTGCGATTGGCGTATCAATTATAGTTGGATTCTTAATAAAATCGATATTAGGATTTTAGATATAGAGACTACAAATTTTAGGGCGACATGCTCGATGATTTGTAGTCTTTTTTAGGAGTAAAATGAGAAATTTAAAAAAATGCTAAATAAATATAAATTCATTATGAGGGTATGATTATGCAAAAATAATACAAAATAAAATTTGTTAAATACGTTAAGTTTAAATTTAACACTGTTGTTATAGCAATTTCTAAAGCTTTAAAATATGTCTGAAATATATATTTATTCAATAAACTGAAAAGTATAATTTGAATGTAATTTGCATTTTTATTTAATTTTAGATATCGTCAATATGTGAATAAACCGTGACAAGAAAGTGGTTTTTAATTTTTATCGAAACAACTATTTTGAGGAGGAACATAATTGAAACGAGAAAAAATTATGGATTGGCCGACTTTTATAGGGACGGTAGTCGTATTACTTGTGGCTGTTACACCGATGATGATTTTTCCGGAAGCCAGTGAAAAAGTAATTACTGATATCAACAGTGCGATATCCAATTCAATTGGATCAGTGTATTTATTTATGGGATTAGCCATTTTATTCTTTGTATTATATATTGCGTTCGGACGCTACGGCAATGTGACGCTTGGAAAAGCAACGGATAGACCTGAATTTAATAACTTCAGTTGGGCGTCTATGTTATTCTGTGCAGGTATTGGATCAGACATATTATATTGGGGTGTCATTGAGTGGGCGTTCTATTATCAAGTACCACCAAATGGTGCAAAAGCGATGTCAGATGAAGCACTTACATATGCCACGCAATATGGTATGTTCCATTGGGGACCAATCGCATGGGCGATTTATGTCTTACCAGCACTACCTATTGGTTATTTAGTATTCGTTAAGAAACAACCTATTTACAAAATTAGTCAAGCATGTCGTCCAGTTCTTAAAGGACAAACAGATAAATTTTTAGGTAAATTAGTAGATATATTATTCATTTTCGGACTACTTGGCGGGGCTGCAACATCACTTGCCCTCGGTGTTCCTATGATTTCTGCAGGTATTGAGAAATTGACAGGTATCGATGGCGAAAATATGGTTGTACGTTCAATTATCTTATTGACAATCACAGTTGTGTTTGCAGTAAGTTCTTATTCTGGTCTGAAAAAGGGAATTCAAAAATTAAGCGATGTTAACGTATGGTTATCATTCTTATTACTAGGATTTGTGTTTGTCGTGGGTCCTACCATTTTCATAATGGAAACGACAATTACAAGTTTTGGTAATATGCTAAGAGACTTCTTCCATATGGCTACTTGGATGGAACCTTTCGGTGGAATTGAAGGACGCAAAGAAACTAACTTCCCACAAGATTGGACGATATTCTATTGGTCATGGTGGTTAGTATATGCACCATTTATCGGTCTGTTTATAGCGCGTATTTCAAAAGGACGACGTCTTAAAGAAGTTATTTTAGGTACAATTATTTATGGTACATTAGGTTGCCTATTGTTCTTTGGTATCTTTGGTAACTATGCAGTGTACTTACAGATTACAGGCGAATTTAATGTGATTAACTTTTTAAATACGCATGGTACTGAAGCGACGATTATTCAAGTAATGCATCAATTGCCATTCTCAACATTGATTGTTGTATTATTCTTGATTTCTGCCTTCTTATTCTTAGCAACAACATTTGATTCAGGTTCATATATTTTAGCTGCTGCATCACAGAAAAAAGTTGTTGGCGAACCATTAAAAGCCAATCGTCTATTTTGGGCATTTGCGTTATGTTTATTACCTTTCTCACTGATGTTAGTTGGGGGAGAACGTGCACTTGAGGTATTAAAAACTGCATCTATCTTAGCGAGTGTGCCATTAATTGTGATATTTATCTTTATGATGATTTCATTTATTATTACGCTCAATAGAGACCGGATTAAACTGGAAACAAGGGCAGATAAGCATAAAGAAATTGAACGACGTTCATTACGTATTGTTCAAGTTAAAGAAGAACCACATGATGATAACTTATAAATAATAAAAAGCTAGAAGATTTTCGACTTTCGAAAATCTTCTAGCTTTTTTAAATATCTTCTTTTTCTGGAATTGGGTAATGTTCGAAGATTTGGCCACTTTCAATCGCGTTACTTAAGTTTTCAAGCCATTTACAATATTGCTTTGTATGATCCAATTGTGCTTGGATTTTATCAACTTCTGCTTTAGATGCTTCGTCTAAGTCAGCGTTTTTTAATGTTTCATCTAACAATAATTGCGCTTTTTCAACGGCTTCTAAGTTCGTGTCAACTTCACGTTCCCATTTTTGTGTAAAGAAGTTTCGGAAAAAATGGAAGAAGTTCTTCTCTGCAATGAAGTGTTGCTTTCTGCTGCCACGAGTGAATTGCTGTTTCACAATATCAAATTCTTGTAGTTTCTTGACACCAGCACTCATGCTCGGCTTGCTCATTTGCAAATGTTCACGCATCTCATCAAGCGTCATACTGCCTTCAAAGACCATTGTGCCATATAGATTACCGACGCTACGGTTTGTACCATACAAATCCATTGTTTCACCGATTGAATTGATAACAAGATCTTTTGCTTCTTCAATTTTTTGGTCATAATTCGTTGAACGTGCCATGGTGCACCTCCATTGTTACTTATTAGTTTTTTAAAGAGAAATAAACGAAGACGTTCATTTTTCAATTCTAAATCATTATAAAGTGTTTGGTGAAAAGTTTCAAAATCGCATATTTATTATTAGCACTTTTGACACTGTATTTTCAAGTCTATCTCAAAAGTTGTGTCGTTTTATATCGTTTGCAAGGCTATGAAAAGTATGATAATCTAGTTCTGTAAAATTCGTTAAATAAAAATTTAACAAACTTAACGGAGGTCGTTTGATGGAACTTGTAGAGAAATTGTCTAACCGTCAGTATATCGATGGTGAATGGGTAGAAAGTTCAAATAAAAATACAAGAGATATTATTAATCCTTATAACCAAGAAGTTATCTTTACGGTTGCAGAAGGTACTACTGAAGATGCAGAAAGAGCAATACTTGCAGCACGTCGCGCATTTGAAGATGCCGAGTGGTCATTAGAAACAAGTGAAGTCAGAGGTAAAAAAGTAAGAGCGATTGCAGATAAAATTACAGAGCATCGTGATGAATTAGCTAAATTAGAAACATTAGATACTGGTAAAACATTAGGAGAATCATATGCAGATATGGATGACATCGCCAATGTATTTACTTATTTCGCTGGATTAGCAGATAAAGATGGTGGCGAAATCATCAATTCACCAATTCCAAATACTGAAAGTAAGGTCGTTAAGGAACCTGTTGGTGTCGTAACACAAATCACACCTTGGAATTATCCATTACTTCAAGCTTCATGGAAGATTGCGCCAGCATTAGCAACAGGATGCTCACTTGTTATGAAGCCAAGTGAAATCACACCGTTAACTACAATTCGTGTATTCGAATTGATGGAAGAAGTTGGCTTCCCTAAAGGTGTTATCAACTTAGTATTAAGTAGTGGTGAAGAAATCGGAGATACACTATCAGGTCATGAAGAAGTAGATTTAGTTTCATTCACAGGCGGCATTGAAACAGGTAAACATATCATGAAGAATGCTGCTAATCATGTTACTAACATTGCATTAGAACTTGGTGGTAAGAATCCTAATATTATTTTTGATGATGCTGACTTTGAAGTTGCAGTGGATCAAGCCTTGAATGGTGGTTACTTCCACGCAGGTCAAGTATGTTCAGCAGGGTCACGTATTTTAGTACACAACAATATTAAAGACGACTTTGAGAAGGCGTTAATTGATCGTGTAGGTAAAATCAAACTTGGTAATGGTTTTGATGATGATACTGAAATGGGACCTGTAATTTCTACAGAACACCGCAGTAAGATTGAAAACTACATGGAAATTGCAAAAGAAGACGGCGCTACAATCGCAATTGGCGGTAAACGCCCAGAACGAGAAGATTTACAAGCTGGCTTGTTCTTTGAACCAACAGTAATCACTGATTGTGATACGTCAATGCGTATCGTTCAAGAAGAAGTATTTGGTCCAGTTGTGACTGTTGAAGGCTTTGATAGTGAAGAAGAAGCAATTAAATTAGCTAATGACTCTATTTATGGTTTAGCAGGTGCAGTCTTCACTAAAGATATCGGTAAAGCACAACGTGTAGCCAATAAATTAAAACTTGGTACAGTTTGGATCAATGATTTCCATCCATACTTCGCACAAGCACCATGGGGTGGTTACAAACAATCAGGTATTGGACGTGAACTAGGTAAAGAAGGATTAGAAGAATATTTAACTAGTAAACACATTTTAACGAATACAAATCCTGAGCCAGTTAACTTCTTTAGCAAATAACAAATCCATGCAAGAGCGATAGAGTCGTAATATAAATCAACTATACGACTCTATTTATTTGAGTTATAAAGTTGTACGTATCGAACTTAAAAGCATGAAATATAAAGACATCATAATCAATTTAAGGGAGGACGAATTTATAATGAGTAAAAAGAAATCATATGATTACGTCATTATTGGTGGCGGTAGTGCCGGTTCAGTATTAGGTAATCGTTTAACAGAAGATAAAGATAAAGATGTATTAGTATTAGAGGCAGGACGTAGTGACTATCCTTGGGATTTATTCATTCAAATGCCAGCAGCGTTAATGTTCCCATCAGGTAATCGTTTCTACGATTGGATTTATCAAACAGAAGAAGAACCACATATGGGACGTAAAGTAGACCATGCACGTGGTAAAGTTCTTGGTGGCTCTAGTTCAATAAACGGTATGATTTACCAAAGAGGTAACCCAATGGACTATGAAGGTTGGGCTGAACCAGAAGGTATGGAATCATGGGACTATGCACATTGCTTACCATACTTTAAACGTCTAGAGAAAACATACGGTGCTACACCATTTGACCAATTTAGAGGTCATCACGGTCCAATTAAATTGAAACGTGGTCCAGCAACTAATCCATTATTTAAATCATTCTTTGATGCAGGGGTAGAAGCAGGATACCACAAAACAAAAGACGTTAACGGTTATAGACAAGAAGGATTTGGACCTTTCGATAGCCAAGTGCATAACGGACGTCGTGTATCAGCATCAAGAGCCTACTTACACCCAGCAATGAAACGTAAAAATTTAACTGTTAAAACACGTGCATTTGTCACTAAAATCCATTTCGATGGTAACAAAGCAACAGGTGTAACATTTAAACGTAATGGTAGATACCATACGGTTGATGCAGGTGAAGTTATATTATCTGGTGGTGCGTTCAACACACCTCAATTATTACAATTATCAGGTATTGGTGACGCAGAATTCTTGAAATCTAAAGGAATCGAACCACGTATGCATTTACCAGGTGTCGGAGAAAACTTCGAAGACCACTTAGAAGTATATATTCAACATGAATGTAAAGAACCAGTATCATTACAACCAAGCTTAGATGTTAAACGTATGCCATGGATTGGTTTACAATGGATATTTGCACGTAAAGGTGCTGCAGCATCAAACCACTTTGAAGGTGGTGCTTTCGTAAGATCTAACAACCAAGTTGCTTATCCAAACTTAATGTTCCACTTCTTACCGATTGCTGTAAGATATGATGGACAAAAAGCACCTGTAGCACATGGTTATCAAGTGCACGTAGGACCAATGTATTCAAACTCACGTGGTAGCTTAAAAATTAAATCAAAAGACCCATTTGAAAAACCAAGTATTGTCTTTAATTACCTTTCAACAAAAGAAGACGAACAAGAGTGGGTTGAAGCAATTCGAGTAGCTAGAAATATCTTAGCGCAAAAAGCAATGGATCCATTCAATGGCGGTGAAATTTCACCAGGACCATCCGTACAAACAGATGAAGAAATCTTAGATTGGGTACGTAAAGATGGTGAAACAGCATTGCATCCATCATGTAGTGCTAAAATGGGACCTGCATCAGATCCAATGTCAGTTGTAGACCCATTAACTATGAAAGTTCATGGTATGGAAAATTTACGTGTTGTTGATGCATCAGCAATGCCTCGTACAACAAATGGTAATATTCATGCACCTGTATTAATGCTTGCTGAAAAAGCAGCAGATATCATCCGTGGTAGAAAACCATTAGAACCACAATATGTTGATTATTACAAACATGGTGTGAGTGATGAGAACGCTGGTGCAATGGAATTTGATCCATATTATCAACATTAATTGTAAAACAGTAAATTAATACTAAAAAAACGAGAAAAAGAAGATAACTTAGGGAGCGGGACGATGAATTCAAAATGAATTCTGTTCCGCTCCCAATTTGCTTTTTAATACCTTATTTAATCCGTTCGGTATCGCATCTCATGTTTTCAATCTTCATAGCTATTGAATTTTGATATGATAGTTAAGAAGAAGTGGTTTAGAAGGGTGGATGAAGACCTCTTGAATACAAATTATGAAATCACGTTCGACACGAAAAAAGAAGATGTCGCTTCTGATTACTTATCATTGAACTTAATATTAAAAGGCAATGTTACTTGTCAAAGTGAGAATCAAAATAGACAATATCACGTTGGCGATTTAATTTTAATTAATAGCTATCAAAATTTTTTGATTCTAGATGATACAGATGTTAGCTATATGTCACTCCGACTGTCAAATAAGTATTTCTCTCATTATATTGAAGATAAGAATATTTATTTTCACTTTGAAGAGGTATCTCAGAAAATACATAATGACATTAAAACGTTATTGGCTAAAATAGGCATTACCTATTTAAGAAAAGGAAAGTTTCATCAACTGCATATGGATCAAATGATGATTCAATTAATCGAGATGCTAGTGAAATTTATTCCGTATCAGTCAAGACAAGAAATGATACATGAGCAAAATAAAGATGACGTTTTTGCTAGTCTTGCCTCAGAATTTATTAATCAACATTACATGGAACATATCGGTTTAAATGATTTAGCAGACTATATCAATTTATCTAGTTCATATACGTCACGTTTATTTACAAAGAAATTAGGAACGTCGTTTAATAGTTATCTTAATAAAGTTAGAACGAGAAATGCTGAACATGATTTAAAATACACTGATATTTCAATTACCGATGTTGCTTTGGGAAATGGATTCTCCAATTCGACATCTTTAGCTAAAAACTTTAAATTATGGTATCACATGACACCAAGTGACTATCGTAAGCAATATCATGTTGAAGATAGCCACCAATCGGATAACAAACCAATGAATAAGCAAAGTATCAGACGGTATATTCAATATTTATCGTCGTTTGTGAATAATCAAATGGATGTCGTCATTCAATCAGCAGAACCTCAAAAGGATATTGACATCCAGTTAGATGACAGTCTTGGGCACTTAAATAAATATAACCATATCGTTCAAATAGGGAGTATTGTTAATTTGCGGGTACATCGCTATAGAGAACAGTTATTAGAAGTGAAAGATAGAATTGGATTAGATACGGTTCTTGTACAAGATTTAGTTAACGATAACGCTTGGAGAGAGCATGTTGTCGCATCAGATGAAATTATTCCGCATAGCCATCAATATATGACGTTAGATGAATGTTTATTATTCCTAATGAATCATCAAATACATTTGAGTATTCGTCTGAGACCGCCACGTAGCGCTTCAGCATTTCAATCGTATTGTGCACATTGGATAGAGATTCTTAAACATTTTATAAATATGACCACACGCAGTAGTAGCATGCAACTATCAGTGATTATAGATGCCATTGCGTTGAAACAATATGTACAATTATATGATGTATTTAAACATTATATTTCTAACGTGAAATTTATTGTGCATGACCAAGACGTTAGTGATAATAAGAATAATTTGAAACAATTATTTAAAGATCACGCTGAAAAGGTGCATATGTTAGCGATTGAAGCCAATCAGAATGACGTCGTTAATTTAGAAGTGTCTGAAGATATACAGTATCAATATGCGAAAAATCATATTAACGAGACAGTAGAAGCCTTACTCGAATGGCTTCCAGCCAATCATAAAGCCATTCCACTTATGTTGCTGAATTGGAATACTTTAACCGGCAATTCTAATTTGACAAATGGCGAGTATTTTAGAGCAGGTATTATATTTAAACAGTTATTAGATATCAATGAGAAAGTGTGTACAGTAGGCTATTGGTTAAACTACGAATTACATCAAAAGTACGGTGTCATGAATGAACATCGTCTAATGGGAATTGATTTATATCATCAATTTGATGGCAAGCGACCTGCATTCTTTACAAGTAATTTCTTTAGAATGTTGCAATCTCATGTGAGATTCCGCAATGAGGAATGTATGGTTGTGGGGGATGATACGCATCTTCAAATCGTTGTGTGGGATGCAGATCATTATAATCCATATTACACAATTTCAGAACAGCCTAATGTAATGGAGAAACGGAACTTTAAACTTGAAATTAAAGACCTTCAAAGTGGTCTATATAAAGTTAAACACTATACGTTAGATAAAGAGAATGGCGCGTTATATCGTGTATGGCAACAACATAATACAACGTATGGTATGGACCAAGAAACGATTGATTACGTGAACCGTATTTCATACCCTAGATTAGATATTTCAGAAGTAGAAGTAGCGCAAACACTAACGTATCATTTAAAAGTAATGACGAACTCCATCCATATCATAGAAATAAATAAATACGTATAATTAGGAGAATGACAAAAATGTATCATTAATTTTTGTCATTCTCCTTTTTAAATTAAAAAATCAAACAATTTGGTGTCTAAGAGGACATAAATTAACTATTAAATTGAGAGATAAATGATACAATTATAGGTGAGGAGAGATGAATTATGAATAAACAATTAATTAACACTTTACAAGAAAAAGAAGCACGTATGATTGAAATAAGAAGATATTTACATGAACATCCTGAGTTATCATTCAAAGAAGAAGAAACACCAAAATATATAGCGGATTTCTACAAAGATAAAGATTGTGAAGTAGAAACGAATGTAGGGCCTAATGGTGTTAAAGTGACGATAGATAGTGGCAAACCTGGTAAAACGATTGCGATTCGAGCAGATTTTGATGCTTTACCAATTAAAGAAGCTACAGGTTTACCATTCGCATCAAAAAATGAAGGCGTGATGCACGCTTGTGGTCATGATGCGCACACAGCTTACATGCTAATTCTAGGTGAAACGTTAATAGAAATGAAAGATCAATTTAAAGGTAAAGTTATTATTATTCATCAACCAGCAGAAGAAATGCCTCCAGGTG
This sequence comes from Staphylococcus sp. GDY8P57P, assembly GCF_017892585.1. NCBI lineage: Bacteria > Bacillati > Bacillota > Bacilli > Caryophanales > Staphylococcaceae > Staphylococcus > Staphylococcus sp. GDY8P57P. The sequence goes on from NZ_JAESLK010000019.1 coordinate 43,176, forward strand.
GCGCACAAGGCATGATTAAAGATGGCGTACTTGATGGTGTGGATCACGTGTTAGGTGCGCATGTGATGAGTACGATGGAAGCCGGTAAAGTCTTCTATAGAGAAGGATTTGTTCAAACTGGACGTGCCTACTTCAAATTAAACGTACAAGGTTCAGGTGGTCATGGCTCTTCACCACATATGGCTAATGATGCGATTGTAGCAGGTGCTCAATTTGTTACGGAAGTACAAACTATTGTATCTCGACGATTAAGCCCATTTGAAACAGGCGTGATTACAATCGGTTCATTTGACGGCAAAGGTCAATTTAACGTGATTAAAGATGCAGTAGAACTTGAAGGTGATGTTAGAGCGTTAACTGATGACACACGTGACACAATTGAAAAAGAATTAAGACGCTTAGTTGAAGGTCTTGAAGCAACATTTGGCGTAACGTGTGATTTCGAATTTAAAAAAGATTATCCAGCATTATATAACGACCCTGAATTTACACAATATGTTGCACGAACAATTCAAGACGCGGATGCAGATGATATCAATGGTATTGAAGTTTGTGAACCTCAACCACCATCAGAAGACTTCGCTTTCTATGCAGCAACATTACCAAGTACATTTATTTATTCAGGTGCTGCACCAAAAGATGGTAAAATTTATCCACATCACCACCCAAAATTTACAATTGATGAGTCATCAATGTTAGTAGCTGCAGAGGCAGTAGGGACAGTCGTGTTAGACTACTTAAGTTAAGGAGAGAGCATTATGGAAATGAGACAACAACAATTCACTGGAAATAATAAACTTTTATTAGGTATTGTACTTGGAGTAATTACATTTTGGTTATTTGCGCAATCACTACTTAACTTAGTACCAACCATACAACATTCATTTTCAAGCAGTATTGGTACAACGAGTATTGCGATAAGTATTACGGCATTATTTAGCGGGATGTTTGTCGTTGGTGCGGGTAGTTTCGCTGATAAATTAGGCCGAGTAAAAATGACATATATTGGCTTAGTATTGAGTATTATTGGGTCATTATTAATTATAGCGACACCATTTACTTCAATGTTAATTCTTGGACGTATCATTCAAGGGTTATCAGCGGCGGCGATTATGCCTTCTACTTTAGCGATTATTAAAACGTATTATCAAGGTTCAGATCGACAACGTGCGTTAAGTTTCTGGTCGATTGGTTCATGGGGTGGTTCAGGGTTCGCTTCTCTATTTGGCGGTATGATTGAAACGGCAATTGGTTGGCGTTGGATTTATATTATTTCTATCATTGTAGCGATTGTAGCGATTCTTCTAATTAAAGGAACACCTGAAACAAAATCGAATCAAACAACAAATACAAGATTCGACTTTTTAGGTTTAACATTGTTTGTCATTATGATGTTAAGTATTAATGTGGTGATTACACAAAGTGCTAAATTAGGGTTATTCTCGCCAATCATTTTAGCGTTAATTGCAGTATTTATTATTTCAACGATTATCTTTGTACGTGTAGAAATGAAAATGCATCATCCATTAATTGATTTTAAATTATTTAATAATAAAGCGTATACAAGTGCTACAATTTCTAACTTTATGCTTAATGGTGTTGCTGGTACGTTAATCGTTGCGAACACATTTGTACAACAAGGTTTAGGTTTTTCAACATTCCATACAGGATTACTTTCAATTACGTATCTTATTACAGTATTATTGATGATTCGTGTTGGTGAAAAAATCCTTCAAAAAGTTGGTGCAAGAAAACCTATGTTACTAGGTACTGCACTCAATATGGTAGGTATATTGTTAATCTCATTTACATTCCTATCTTCACAAATGTATGTAGTCGTTTGTGTTATTGGTTATTTATTATACGGTTTAGGCCTTGGTTTCTATGCGACACCTTCAACAGACACTGCCATTTCAAATTCTCCTGAAGATAAAGTGGGTGTAGCATCAGGTATTTATAAAATGGCATCTTCACTTGGTGGTGCGTTTGGTATCGCATTATCAGGTACGATATATGGTATAGGTGCAACCATGGTTAATATTAATTTTGGTGCCATGTTAGGATTGTGGTTGAACATTTTAATGGCAATCATTTCATTTATTGTCATACTCATAGGTGTTCCTAAACAACAATCTAAATCATAGAGTGATATTTAATGAAATAGAAGCGTATGCAAGAATTCTTTGGAATTTGCATATGCTTCTTTTTTTCGGGAAGAGAAGACCATACAGAGATGTGAAATCAAAAATGATTTAAGTTATAAGAAACCGTAGCGCAACATTGAAAATAGAGAAAAGCATATAATGAGAAAAAAGGAGTGGATAGAATGACGAAAGATTTAGTAAAACGTCTACAAGATAAAGAGGAAAAGATGATTGAAATACGTAGACACTTACATGAGCATCCAGAATTATCATTCCAAGAATCAGAAACACCGAAATATATCGCAGAATTTTATAAAGATAAAGATTGTGAAGTAGAAACGAATGTTGGCCAGAATGGTGTAAAAGTGACAATCGATAGCGGCAAACCAGGAAAAACGATTGCGATTCGAGCAGATTTTGATGCTTTACCAATTCAAGAAGATACAGGCTTATCATTTGCGTCTAAAAATGACGGTGTCATGCATGCATGTGGACATGATGCGCATACAGCGTACATGTTAATCTTGGCCGAAACATTAATTGAAATGAAAGATCAATTAAATGGTAAAGTGATTGTGATCCATCAACCTGCTGAAGAAATGCCTCCAGGTGGCGCCAAAGGTATGATTGAAGATGGCGTGTTAGATGGTGTCGATCATGTACTTGGTACACATGTGATGACTAATATGGAACCTGGTAAAGTGTTCTACCGCCCTGAAAATGTGCAAACAGGTCGTTCATACTTTAAATTAACGATTCAAGGTGAAGGAGGTCATGGCTCATCACCACACACTGCCAATGATGCGATTGTTGCTGGTGCAAACTTTGTTACAACTGCGCAAACGATTGTTTCACGTCGACTCAACCCATTTGAAACAGGCGTTGTAACGATTGGTTCATTTGATGGTAAAGGTCAATTTAATGTGATTAAAGATAAAATTGAACTTGAAGGTGACGTTCGTGCGCTAACAGATGCTACACGTGATCGCATTGCTGAAGAATTACAACGCATGGTTGAAGGTCTTGAAGCCACATTCGGTGTTAAATGTGACTTTGAGTTCAGTAAAGATTACCCTGCACTCTATAATGACCCTGAATTTACGAATTATGTAGCAGAAACAATTAAAAATGCTGATTTAGATGACGTAAAAGGGGTAGAAGAATGTGAAGCACAACCCCCATCAGAAGATTTTGCATTTTATGCTAAAACCTTACCAAGTACATTTATTTACTCAGGTGCTGCGCCACAAGATGGTAAAGTGTACCCTCATCATCACCCTAAATTTAATATTGATGAGAAAAGTATGTTAGTCGCAGCAGAAGCTGTAGGTGCAGTTGTGTTAGATTATTTGACTTCTAAATAAATCCAATTTTATTTCACTTTAGCCAACAAAACTTCAAAAAGTGTTGGCTTTTCAGTACTAGTGTAATACTACGTATCATGATAGTATAAGCGTATATCTAAACACTGGGGTGAGATAATGAGTTTTTACGAGTTTATGCAAGGATTTATTGGTGACCAAACCCCTTTGGGAGAACTTGCACATTGGATTAGTCAAGATCAACATTTTCCTAAGTATGAGCGTATCTCTGATAATATACTTAGTTATTTTACGACAATTGCAACATTGGACCATGAATTTTTAGAAATCGTGAAGCAATCTATCTCGCTTTATGAACAAAGCCAATTATAATGACCGAATGAATATAGATATACAAATTAAATCGTAGCTCAATGCTAGTTTAGAAATGAAGGATAAGAATCATGATTTTAAAAGACAGTTATAAAACATATGTAGTAGAAGAAAAGGGCGACAACATTATCTCAATAAAGAAAAATAACGATGAACATCAATACGATGTATTAGAGGTAATTGATGATTTATCTAATGATTCTTTTTGTGTTTTAAATCATTTGTACGTCAATGAAGGTATGGAGGATGCATTTGAGAAGAAATTCTTAGAACGTCCTAAATATTTACAAAATGTACCAGGATTTAAAGCTTTAAGATTTTTACGTCCGCAAGTAGCAGGACGACACTATATTATTTTAACTTTATGGGAAGAACGTCAGGCATTTTATGATTGGCAAAATTCCAATGAATATAGTCAAACGCATAAACATAGAGGCACTGACAAAGGTGTTGATCGTGACATTGTAAATCGTGATTTATCATATAACGTGCGAATTGAGTTAGCAGGTTTAGAATCAAAATTAAATTTGAGCAATATTTTTTAATATAGATGTAAAGATTAAGCCATTTGTCGTTATTTTTCGGCATCTGTGCTTAATCTTTTTCTTTTTACAACGTAGGATTAAAACGTTTACATAAAGGCTTTTGATTTCATCGGGCTAAAGCGTTTGATAAGATAATAAATAAGGTCGAACTGAAAGGGAGTATAGTAATGGATAATTCAAGTTTATTGGCACCAGAGACTTACAATATTGTTTCTGAAATTGAGAAACATGCTTCTAATACATCTAAGAAAGCCCTCATTTATGAAAATGGGGTAGACGAACCAATTACAGTGACATATTCAGAACTAATCAAAAATGCAAATAAAGTGGGACATGTATTATTAAATCATGGACTTCAAAAAGGCGATAAAGTATTAATTATGATGCCTCGCGCAATCATGACATATGAACTTTATCTTGCTGCTCTAAAATTAGGTATCGCGATTATACCTAGTTCGGAAATGTTAAGAACAAAAGACTTACAATACCGTATTACACATGGTGAAATTAAAGCCGTGATTGCCAAATCAGATTTCATCGAAGAATTTAAAGGTATTAAAGAGTATGACACATTAACAAAATTTATTGTTGATGGACATGAAGCGGGTTGGACAAGCATCGAAGACGAAAAAGCATCTCAAAGTGATGTACTTGATATAACGCGTACATCAAGAGACGATCTAGCAATTCTATCGTATACGTCTGGAACAACAGGTAATCCTAAAGCTGTTACACATTCTCATGGTTGGGGCTATGCACATATGAAAATGGCGCCAGAACACTGGTTATGCATTAGAGAAGATGACTTAGTGTGGGCAACTGCTGCGCCAGGTTGGCAAAAATGGGTTTGGAGTCCATTCTTATCCATTATGGGATCAGGTGCTACAGCATTTGTTTATAACGGTAAATTCAACCCTTCACGTTATCTTGAATTATTACAAGATTTTAAAATTAACGTCTTATGTTGTACGCCAACAGAATATCGTATGATGGCGAAATTGGATCATTTACAAGATTATAATTTAGACCACTTACATAGTGCAGTATCAGCAGGAGAACCATTAAACCGTGAAGTGGTAGAACAATTCCGCAATAACTTTGATTTAACAGTTCGTGATGGTTATGGTCAAACTGAAAGTACATTATTGATTGGTTTCTTGAAAGACACTACATCACGACCAGGGTCTATGGGGAAAGAAATTCCGGGCAGTCGTGTTACGATTGTTGATGATGAAGGCCAACAGGTGGAAACAAATGTTAAAGGTAATATTGCATTACCGCTTGATTTCCCAGGTTTATTTAAAGGCTATTATAAAGATGAAGAACGTACAAAAGCAGCTCAAGCAGGTGACTATTATATTACTGGGGATTTAGCACATATTGATGAAGATGGCTATTTCTGGTTTGAAGGTCGCCGAGATGATATTATCATTAGTTCAGGTTACACAATTGGACCATTTGAAGTTGAAGATGCTTTAACTAATCACCCAGCAGTAAAAGAGTGTGCTGTTGTTGCGAGTCCTCATGAAATTCGAGGTAATATCGTTAAAGCTTTCGTTATTTTACAAGATAACTATCAAGGCAATGATGAACTAATTAAAGAATTGCAAACCTTTGCGAAGAATGAAGTTGCACCGTATAAATATCCACGTGCAATTGAATTTGTAACGTCACTACCTAAAACAAATTCAGGTAAAATCCGTCGTGTTGAATTACGCGATGCAGAGCGTGAGAAATATAATAAAGCAAACGGCTTTAAATAATAGAATATTTAATGAATGAAAAGACACCTCATCAAATGATTAGATCATTTAATGGGGTGTCTACATTTTGCGTTATAGGTCGCAATGATTATCTCGCTGTATAACCACCATCGACCGTTAATGCTGCGCCTGTAATAAAGCGTGCTTCGTCACTTGCTAAGAATAATACAGCATTTGCGACATCTATAGGTTCACCTAAATAGCCAATTGGATGACGTTCAGACATTTTGGCAGTATAAGCGTCTAAGCCACCTTCTGTTTCAGCTCCTAATTTCTTCACTAAAGGTGTTAAAATTGTACCTGGATGTACAGAGTTAACACGAATATGATCTTTACCGAAGCTGATGGCATCTTGACGTGTCATGTTTGTTACTGCACCTTTTGCTGCTGCATAAGGTGTTAATTCATCAGTACCAACTAATCCTAAAATAGATGAGAAGTTGACGATAGAACCGCCACCATTGTCACGTAATAAAGGCACCGCATGTTTTGTACAGAAGAATACGCCTTTTACATCAACAGCAAATACTTGATCCCATTCTTCCTCTGTGAGTTGGTCCGTCGTTTTATCTGCACCAGTAATACCAGCGCAATTAATAAGAATATCTAATTTACCAATGTCCTGTTTAATGTGTTTAAAGGTTGCTTCGACACTCGCTTCTTTAGAAACATCTAGAACATAACCATATACATGTTGATCTGTCGTTTTAGATAATGTGTCGACGGCTTGATTAACGATGTCTTCCTTAAGGTCTGAAATAATGACTGTTGCACCTTCTTCGGCGAAACGTTTAGCTGTTTCAAAGCCCATGCCACCACCAGAACCAGTAATTAAAGCAACTTTATTTTCTAATCTCATAATGATCCCCCTTTTTCAAAGCTGAAATAATTGCCATTACGATTTAATGGTAGCACCCGCAATAAATAATGTATAATTCATAATAATTATATTTTTATAACTTTAAGTTATGAAAAGAGGTGTAAGATATGGAAATGACTAAACTGAAATATTTTAAAGTTGTGGCTAAAATGAATAATATGACTGAAGCGGCTAAGCAATTAAATATTTCACAACCGGCCTTAAGTAAAGCGATAGCTTCAATTGAGGATGAATTAGGGGTAGCATTATTTGATCGAAAAGGACGACAAATCTATTTAAATCGTTATGGTGAATTAATGCTGAATTATGTGAATAGTGCAGTTAGGGAGCTTAATGAAGGTGAACGTATCATTAAAGAATTAATCGGTGTTGAAAGTGGTCAAGTTTCGTTTGCCATTACCTTTCCACATGTAATGCCATCGCTCATTCAAAGCTATGTGGCACTACATCCGAATATCAAGTTGAAACAGTATCAAGCTGTGTCTGAACGCGCTACACAATTAATATTAAATAATGACGTGGATTTTGTAATATCGTCATCTAAAATTGAACATAAAGATGTGATTTGGGAACCTATCATTCAAGATGACATTTATTTAACAATTAGTAAAGATCATCCGTTCGCTCAATATGACACTATTAATTTACAACAGATTAAAGACGAACGATTAATCGGTCAAATAGAAGGTTATGGTTTTCGGGATAGGATAGATTACATCTTAGAACAAGAAGGGATTGTTCCAAATTATCAAATCGAAGTTGAAGATTCGAGTGCAATTTTAAAATTAGTCGCGATGAATATTGGCGTTTCATTTACGCCTAAGCAAGCTTTAAGAGGACTTGATGAGCAAATTATAGCGATACCCATTGATAATGCACGTTGTTACCGCATAATTGGTTTGGCATATAAAAAAGCTCATTATTTTACAGAAGTAGCGGCATCATTTAAGGCATTTGTAACACATTATTTTCAAAACGATATCCAATAATCCATAACTATATAAATAGTATGACACAATTAAAACGTGTGAAATAGACATAATGGTACGTGTTCGAATGTCTATGTAACGCTTTAATTGTGTCTTTTTTATAAACCTTTAACATAAATATGATGTTTTTAATTGTATTTATATAGATTATATGACATACTCAATATTAATTAGTATGACATAATAATTAATTGAGGTGACATTATAATGACTAAATATATTTATGCTTTTGATGAAGGACAAAAATCGATGAAGGATTTGCTCGGTGGTAAAGGTGCCAACCTTTCTGAAATGAAACGATTAGGTTTACCTGTACCTGATGGCTTTACGATTACGACTGCTGCTTGTATTGAGTATTTACGTCAAGGCAAATCATTATCAACAGAAGTGAAAACACAATTAATTGATCATCTTGCTGCATTTTCAGAGAGAACTGGTAAACGTTTCTCATCTGATGCCAATTTATTACTTGTGTCTGTGCGTAGTGGAGCTAAAATTTCGATGCCTGGTATGATGGATACCATTCTGAACTTAGGATTAAATGATGATAATGTTAAAAAATTAGCTGATAAAACAGGCGATGCACGCTTTGCATATGATTGTTATCGTCGTTTACTTCAAATGTTTGGTGAAGTGGTGTACAACGTGCCACTGCAATCATTTGATACATACTTTGAGGATTACAAAGCACGTCATAATTTTGAGAATGATGCTGCCATTACAGCTGAAGGTTTACAAGAGATTTGTGAACGATTTAAAGAGATTTATGTCGAGGAAGTGTATAAACCATTCCCGCAAGAACCTTTAAAACAATTAGAAGAAGCAATCGAAGCAGTCTTTAAGTCTTGGGATAATGATCGTGCGCGTATATACCGTGATTTAAATGATATTCCTCATGACATTGGTACAGCTGTGAATATTCAAGAAATGGTCTTCGGTAATAGTGGGGACAATAGTGGTACAGGTGTTGCCTTTACACGTAACCCGGTTAGCGGCGAAAATAAATTGTTTGGTGAGTACTTATTAAATGCGCAAGGTGAGGATGTTGTAGCCGGTATTCGTACACCTAAAGCTATTTCGACACTCCATGACCAAATGCCTGATGTACATCAAGAATTTGTAGATGTAACAAAGCAATTGGAACAACATTATAAAGATATGCAAGACATCGAATTTACAATTGAAAATGGCAAACTTTATTTATTACAAACGCGTAATGGTAAACGTACGGCACGTGCAGCGATTAAAATTGCAGTAGATTTAGTCGCTGAAGGTGTGATTAAGAAAGAAGAAGCAATGTTAAATGTTGATGTGAAATCAATAGATCAATTATTACATCCTAATTTTGATGACAAAGCGTTAAAAGAAGCTACTGAGATTTCAAAAATTGGTTTACCTGCGAGTCCAGGTGCAGCGACAGGACAAATTGTATTTTCAGCTGAGGATGCGAAAGTGCAAGCAGCATCAGGACATAAAGTCATCTTAATGCGTCCTGAAACATCTCCAGAAGATATTGAAGGTATGATTGCAAGTGAAGCAATTGTGACGACACATGGTGGTATGACATCTCATGCGGCTGTCGTTGCACGTGGTATGGGTAAATGTTGTGTGACAGGATGTTCAGATTTGGAAATTAATACAATGGCTAAAACGGTGTATTACGAAGGCGGAGAACTTCACGAAGGCGATACCATCTCTGTAGATGGTTCAAAAGGGGATATCTATATTGGTGAAATCAAAACAGTTAGTGCTGAGCATAGTGAAGAATTCAATCAATTTATGTCATGGTCCGAAGATATTGCACGACTAAATGTGCGCATGAATGCAGAAACACCGCAAGATATTAAAGCGGGTTATGAGTTCGGTTCGAAAGGTATTGGTTTAGTTAGAACTGAGCATATGTTCTTCGGAGCAGAGCGTTTAGTTGAAATGCGTCGCTTCATATTATCTTCATCCTATGAACAACGTGTTGAAGCGTTAAACAATATTCGAAAGTACCAAGTAGAAGATTTTGAAGCCATCTTTAGACTATCGGGTGAACGTCCGACGATTGTGCGTCTTCTAGATCCACCATTACATGAATTTTTACCTAATTCAGATGAAGATGTCGAACATGTAGCACAACAATTAAATATTCCTAAAGACGTGTTAAATAAACGTATTGTTGACTTACATGAAGTGAACCCGATGTTAGGACATCGTGGTTGTAGACTTGCAATCACGTATCCTGAATTATATGAAATGCAAGTTGAAGCCATTATGGGAAGCGTATTAAAACTTAAAAAAGAGGGTATAACATGTAAACCTGAAATCATGATTCCGCTCGTCTCAACTGTAGAAGAATTTACTACACTTAAAGACAAACTTGTTGAGACGATTCATAAACTAGAGAAAGAACAAGGGGACAGCGTACCATATTTAATCGGTACGATGATTGAAACACCGCGTGCATGTCTAATTGCAGATACGTTAGCGCAACATTGTGATTTCTTTAGCTTTGGTACAAACGATTTAACACAATTGACATATGGTTTCTCTAGAGATGATGCAGGTAAATTTATAAATGTGTATACTGAAAGTAATATATTGAAGCTTGACCCATTCCAAACGTTAGATAGAGATGGTGTCGGAAAATTGATTGAAATTGCAGTTGAACAAGCTAAGAAAGTGAATCCTAACATTAAAATCGGTGTTTGTGGTGAATTAGGCGGAGATGCTAAGTCTATTCGTCGCTTCAATCAGCTAGCGATAGACTACGTGTCATGCTCACCATTCCGAGTTCCAGGTGCAATTTTAGCAACAGCTCAGAGTCAAGCGGAGGAAAGCGAGCAATAACGTGAAAGAAAAGAATTCAAACGAACAAATGTTAAAGTTATTTATTGTATCAGATTCCATTGGTGAGACAGCGCAAAGAATGATTCATGCCACATTAACGCAGTTTCCAAATTTGCATAATGTAGAAATTAAGAAATTCCCATATATTAAGGATGAAGAGGAATTCTTAAATATTTTAAATTTGGCGCGTGAACAGCATGCGATTGTTGCAACAACATTAGTGAGTGAATCATTTAATGCACTGGGTCATGAATTTGCACGAGAGCATGATATTCCTTACGTTGACTATATGTCTGATTTAATTGGAATTATTGAAAAGACGACACATAGCCATCCGTTAATGGAAAGTGGCGCTTTACGTAAATTAAATGATGAATACTTCAAACGGATTGAAGCCATTGAATACTCAGTTAAATATGATGATGGCAAGCATTTTACTGATATTGGCGAAGCGGATGCACTCATTGTAGGTGTATCAAGAACTTCTAAGACGCCATTAAGTATGTATTTAGCTAATAAAGGCTACAAAATCGCTAATATACCATTGGTGCCAGAAATTGAAATACCTGATAACGTGTATAAGCAAAAGGGGCTAAAAGTGTTTGGCTTGACTGCAAGTCCACAATATATCGCCAATATTCGAAAGAATCGTGCTGAGACACTAGGCTTGTCTAGTGAATCTCGTTACAATAACTTAGAGCGCATCAAGAAAGAACTGATTTATGCTGAAGAAGTCTTTAAGAAATTGAATGCGACTGTCATTAATACAGAATATAAATCAATTGAAGAGTCAGCATTTTATATTGAAAAGTTCTTACAACCTAAAAAGCAATCATAAGGCCAACTCAATTTATCAGTCTAGTTAGAATGATGGAAATTAAGGGGAGCAGGACAGAAATAAAATTTTCCGAAATTTGTTTCTGTTCCGCTCCCCTCCTCTCATCGTTTGAGTTGCTTAATGATGAGAAAAAACACTTAGTGTGTATTCATTCGATTTTGTATAAAAAAATATTTTTAATTAAGTTTCTCCAATTTACAATTTACCATATTTGTTTTAACATAGAAATGAAAGGCTTAACAATCTTAATATAAAAAGATATTACTTGATGGTTAGGGAGAAAGAGTAGTAAGTAATAGCTTTTTAGTTGTTAACTAATAAAATTGGAGAGGTGTACAACCATGGCAGAATCAAAAGATGTCATTTTAATTGGTGCTGGTGTCTTAAGTACAACATTTGGTTCTATGTTAAATGAGCTTGAGCCTAATTGGAATATCAAGCTTTACGAACGTATGGATCGACCAGGTCTTGAAAGTTCTAATGAACGCCACAATGCTGGTACTGGTCACGCTGCACTTTGTGAATTGAACTATACAGTTCAACAACCAGATGGTTCAATTGACATTGAAAAAGCAAAAGAAATCAACGAAGAATTTGAAATCTCAAAACAATTCTGGGGTCACTTAGTGAAATCAGGACATATTGAGAATCCTAGAGAATTTATTAATCCTCTTCCACACATTAGTTTTGTTAGAGGCGTTAATAATAAAGAATTCTTGAAAAAACGTTACGAAGCAATGAAACAATCTCCAATGTTCGATAACATTGAATATACTGAAGACATTGAAGTAATGAGAAAATGGATTCCATTAATGATGCAAGGTCGCGTTGATGACGGCAAAATGGCTGCTAGTAAAATCGACGAAGGTACTGACGTAAACTTCGGTGAATTAACTCGTAAAATGGCACGTCACTTAGAATTAGACGAGCATGTTGAAGTTAAATATAGTCATCAAGTGCTTGATTTTGAACGTTTATCTAATGGTAAATGGCAAGTTAAAATTAAAGACCTTAAATCTGGTAACGTATTTGAAGAAGTTACTGACTATGTATTTATTGGTGCCGGTGGTGCAGCAATTCCATTACTACAAAAAACAGGTATCCCTGAAAGTAAACATTTAGGTGGATTCCCAATTACTGGTCAATTCTTAGCATGTACAAATCCACAAGTGATTGAAGCACACGATGCGAAAGTATATGGTAAAGAACCACCAGGTACACCACCTATGACAGTACCTCACCTTGATGCACGTTACATCGAAGGTAAACGTACGTTATTATTTGGACCATTTGCTAATGTTGGACCTAAGTTCCTTAAAAATGGCTCAAACTTAGATTTATTCAAATCTATCAAACCATATAACATTACAACAATGTTAGCTGCTGCAGTTAAAAACTTACCATTGATTAAATATTCATTTGATCAAATCATCATGACTAAAGAAGGTTGTATGAACCACTTACGTACATTCTACCCTGAAGCACGTGATGAAGATTGGGAATTATACACAGCAGGTAAACGTGTTCAAGTTATTAAAGATACTGAAAAAGAAGGTAAAGGATTTATCCAATTCGGTACAGAAGTGGTTAACTCTGAAGACCATTCAGTAATTGCTTTACTTGGTGAATCACCAGGGGCATCAACATCAGTATCTGTAGCTTTAGAAGTACTTGAAAAGAACTTCCCAGAACACATCGGTGAATGGAATGCTAAAATTTCAAAAATGATTCCTTCATATGGTAAATCATTAATCGAAGATGTTGAGTTAATGAGAAAAATACGTCGTCAAACGTCTAAAGACCTTGAATTAGGTTATTACGAAGACGCGAAATAAATAGAAGTTAATTAAAGCGTCTCCTGAGATTTTGAATCTCAGGAGACGCTTTTTTTAGCTTTCTATAGGAATAAAAAAGTTGGCATATTTGTAATGATAGACAATATTTGAATAATCGAAAGGTGTGCCTTTAGTGGTATAAAAGGTCAAATCATGACGCATACATGGATCATTTTGATTGAGATTTAAATGCTGTGCTTCCTGTTCAGAGAGAAAGTCGATATAAAAATAGATATCCGAGAAACCAATATTGATCTTAAGCTGAGACTGAAGGTAGTCGAATATTGAACGCTCTGCACTGGCAAGGTCAAGGTGCGTTACTAATGATTGATTGAAGTAGGAAGTTTCAATACATAGCGGGTTGTGGTCCAAATAGCGAATCCGTTCGACATAATAAACGTTAGTATCTTCGTCAGTTAAGCGTAAATGTTCTCTCACTTCATCATTTGGCGTGATAGATTTAAAAGTTAAGACTTTACTTGTGACTTGATGGCCTTGTAGATTGTCTGAGAACCCTTTTGTTTTTAACAAGTTAATATAACCTGATTTGTTTTTGTTTCGGACATAAATACCACTACCTTGTGTTTGGTAAATCATGCCATCTTTTTGTAGCATGCCTAATGCTTTAATGATGGTACTTTTACTTACTTGATATTGAGATTTTAATTGTTCTACACTAGGAAGTTTATCGCCAACTTTATACTCGTTATTTGAAATAGCATTTGTAATTTCTTGTGCAATTCGTTCGTACTTTAACATCATTTTACTCCCTTTATTTGAAATTCAAATATAGTATAGCAAATTTTAATACCGATTTGTAAATTGTACCGGTATAATTCAGAATAAATCATTTACAAATTGTACCGGTATAATTATAATAAGTTGTGAAAGGGTTTGCATTCTAATAAAAAATATGACAGTTGTTAAGAAATAAAAACGTATGAATAACAATTTGGAAAAGGAGTTTTAAATATGTCTAAATTACCAAATGATTTTTTATGGGGTGGCGCATTAGCGGCCAATCAATTCGAAGGTGGTTATGATCAAGGTGGTAAAGGATTAAGTGTGATTGATGTGATGACAGCTGGCGCACACGGTAAAGCACGTGAAATCACACAAGATGTAGAGCCAGGCAAATACTATCCCAATCATGTAGGTATTGACTTCTATAATCGTTATAAAGACGATGTGAAAATGTTTAGTGAGATGGGTTTGAAGTGCTTAAGAACGTCAATTGCATGGACAAGAATATTCCCACAAGGGGACGAAGTTGAGCCGAATGAAGAAGGTTTACAATTCTATGATGACTTATTTGATGAATTATTGAAATATAACATTCAACCTGTGATTACACTTTCACATTTTGAAATGCCATTACATTTAGCGCGTGAATATGGTGGTTTCAGAAATCGTAAAGTGGCAGACTTCTTTGCGTATTTTGCGGAAACGGTATTTAAACGTTACAAAGATAAAGTGAAATATTGGATGACATTTAACGAAATAAACAACCAAATGGACATCAATAACCCAATCTTCTTATGGACGAATTCTGGTGTTTCATTATCAGATGACGACAATAAAGAGGAAGTATTGTATCAAGTAGCGCATAATGAATTAATCGCGAGTGCCAAAGCGGTTAAAATTGGTAAAGCAATCAATCCTGACTTTGAAATCGGGGCGATGATTTCACACGTGCCAATTTATCCTTATAGCTGTAATCCAGAAGATATTATGGAAGCAGAAGTGGCAAGTCGTATGCGTTTCTTCTTCCCAGATGTACATGTTCGTGGTTATTACCCAGGTTATGCGACGAAGATGTTTGAACGTGAAGGCTTCGACATTGGTTGGCAAAAGGGTGATGACGTTATTTTACGTGAGGGTACGGTGGATTACATTGGATTCAGTTATTATATGTCTACAGTTGTAAAACATGATAATGAATCAAGTGTAGAAGATAATGTTGTTAATGGTGGTTTACCAAACTCAGTTGATAATCCTTATATTAAGAAGAGTGATTGGGGTTGGGCGATTGACCCAGTCGGTTTACGTTACACATTAAATGCCCTATATAACCGTTACCAAATTCCATTATTTATTGTTGAAAATGGCTTTGGCGCTGTAGATGAATTTGATGAAAATGGACAGATCCATGATGATTATCGAATTGAATATTTACGTGAACATATTAAGGCTGCTATCGATGCAGTAGATAAAGATGGTGTAGACTTAATGAGTTATACACCATGGGGTATTATTGATATTGTTTCATTTACAACTGGTGAAATGAAAAAACGCTACGGCTTAATTCACGTCGATCGTGATAATGAAGGTCATGGTTCATTAGAACGTACGAAGAAAGACTCGTTTGATTGGTATCGTAAAGTAATCGAATCAAACGGAGAAACATTATAACATTTAAGATGTATTATTGAGAATAGAATAATAATAAGCTTTCAATTACTCTAGCGTGTTGTCTTTATACTATAGAGTGATTGAGAGCTTTTTTAATATAAAGCGAATCAGTTTATTGATTATATGTGAGAGGGTAAGATGAGACTATAACTATCAGACAAGGGAGTTTCTTTATGCAGAAAGATATATTTAGTAATCAATATTGGGAGAAAGCGTGGGAAGACGACCCTAATACACAAGATAAAAGAATGAAACGTGCAGGTTTAGGAGATCCATCTGCACCTGGCTTTGAAAAGTGGGCACAACATTTTAATAAGCAGTCATTTACTCAAGAAAGCCAACAACGAACGAAACGTATTATGGATTGGATTGAAAGACAAACAGGTGCATTTAGCAATTTGAGTATATTAGATGTCGGTGCAGCCTCTGGTGTCTTTAGTGTGCCATTCGCTAAAGAAGGCGCAACCGTTACAGCGTTAGAGCCATCACCTATATTACATGAGATGTTACAGGAAAATGCCCACTATTATGGTGTAACGCTAGAAACCATTCATCAATCGTTTGAAGATGCTCGAAAGGAAGAATTAGGACATCATGATTTAGTATTTGCATCTATGTGTCCGGCAGTGACGACGTGGGAAGCGGTTAATAAAGCTATTGATATCGCTCAGAAATATGTCTATGTTAGTTTAATTGCTGGTCCTAAAGAGAATTCAATTGTTGATGAAGTTGTGGCATTTCTAGGGGAAACAAGTCAAGCTATGACAGCAGATATGTATTACTTATTGCAGTTATTATATGTCAATGATTTCACGTATGAGACGTTAATCGAACGACATACACAACACAATGATAAAACGCTAGATGATGTTATGCAGCAACTACCTCAATGGTTAAAAGAAGTTGAAGTGGAACTAGATGAACAACAACTGGCGAGTGTGAAACGCTATTTACAAGATCAATATGGTGATACGATACCTGTCATTACTGGTGGTAAATTTGGTAAAGTATTAATTCATGTTTAGAGCGGTGTATAAAATGGCGTACTATATCGTAAAATTTGAACACACGGATTTAAAAAGATGGAAAAAGTATGTTATTCCACACGTTTTATATTTAAATAGTTGATTAAGCAAGAGCATCTAATCATTTCTGGTCCAACTGTTGCTGACCGCAAAGATGTGAAAGAAGCTTATTTAAAATTAAAGTTAAAAATCGTGACATGTTAATGTCGTTACTTGAGAAAGATTCTTTTTGGTATCAAGACTTAGTTTCTCATTTTACAATTGAAGCGTGGAAACCATTATTCGGTAGTTTAGAACATCTTGAGAAAGAAGCGTTTGAAGATAATTAATCCCTTTGAATACTATTCTGACAGGCTTTGTTGGAATAGTATTTATTTTTATTTAAATTATTTCGATATATCGCTTTACATATAACGATATATCGTTTATTATATCGATATATCGAAAAGATAATCCAATAATAATTAAAGTAAAGGTGATTTCAATGATGTTTAGAAGACATATGCAAGATATGAGACAAGGCATGGATCGTTTCGAGCAATTTGGTGGAAGTAAAGGACCGCAAGGATTTGGTGGTTTCGGGCGCCGTGGTGGTGGTCGAGATAGATTTTTCAAAAAAGGCAATCTACAATTTATTATTTTACAAATGCTAGAAGAAGAATCACGTCACGGTTATCAAATCATTAAAGATTTAGAAGAACGTTTCAAAGGATTCTATTCACCAAGTCCTGGTTCAGTTTATCCTATTTTACAAATGTTAGAAGATAGAGACTTTGTATCAATTGCTAAAGAAGGCAATAAAAAAATCTACACTATTACAGATGAAGGTAAAACATTCTTAAAAGAGAATGTCGACCAAGATGCATTTACAAAACGTTTAGAACAATTTAAAAATGTAGATTTTGAACAAATGAAAGCATCTCGTGAACAATTACAAGAATTATTCCACGGATTTATGAAAGCAAGTCAAAGTGCATTACAAGATGAAAAAAAACAACAAGAATTAAATGCTTTTATTGAAGAAACAAAACAAAAATTAGAACGATTCTATAAATAATAAATATTAAAAAAGCCGACTGGTCGAAATAACCAGTCGGCTTTGAAACATTCGAGTGAAGTTATAGAGAACTTCGCCGGAATGATAAACGGGCTACAGTGAGCAGGTTTTTCGGCAGAAATACTCAAAGCTCGACAAAACTTGAGAAACAGTTTTGCTCACTTTTCGATTCTGCTCAAAACCTAAGCGCTCACTTTCGCACCTAGTTTTAGTTTTTGTTTACTGATGCGTCGTAGATTGAATCTACTGCGTCGCCTAATGCTTTATCGAATTCTTCTTGTGATTGGCTAGCGCGTAAGTCACTTGCTAATGCACGTGAGAAGCTTGCGATTAATTCATCGTTGTCTTTCAATAATTTGTTTGCTTCGTCTCTGCTGTAACCACCTGATAATACAACCACGCGTACAACATTTGGATGATCTGCTAATTCTTTGTATAAGTTAGCTTTAGTTGGGATAGTTAATTTTAACATCACTAATTGATCATCATTTAAAGCGTCTAAGCCTTTTTTAAGTTCAGCTTTTAATACTTCTTCGATTTCAGCTTTGTCTTTAGCGTTAATGTTAACTTCAGGTTCAATAATTGGTACTAAACCTTTAGCAATGATTTTTTTAGCGAATTCAAATTGTTGTTCAACAACGTCTTTAATACCTTGTTCGTTTAATTCTAAGATATTAGAACGCATTTTAGTACCGAAGATGTGACGTTCAACCGCACGGTCTAATGTATCGTCTAAATCATCGATAGGTTTCATTAATTGAACACCATTTTGTTGTTCAGCTAAACCTTTGTCGACTTTTAAGAAAGGAACAACACCTTTGTCAGCTAAGTAGTCGCCAGTGTATTTGCCTTCAACTTCACGATCCATTGTTTGTTCGAAAAGGATAGCACCTAAAATTTTGTCTGGAGAGAATGAAGGTGAAGTTACAACTCTAGTACGCATATCGTGTACAAGTTGGAACATTTCGTCATCATTACTATATTCGTCCTCGTTTACACCATATTCTTTTAATGCTTTAGGAGTACTACCGCCACTTTGGTCTAATGCTGCGATAAAACCTTTCCCATTTGTCATTTTTTCTAATTGTTCTTTATTCATTACTCTTTCCACTCCTTTAATTAACTTTCATATTCATTATGATAAAAAAGAAGTACATTCTCAAGTTATAAAACTTATATTTATTGAAAATTCTTATTTTACAGTTTATAGTTTCATAAATTGTACTTATTTCGTTGTATGACTCATTTTCAAAAAAATGCGAGGTAAAAAACATGGAACATCGTATCTTGATTATTGGTAGCCCAGGTTCAGGAAAATCAACGTTAGCAATGCGTTTACAACAGAATTATAAGATACCTTTGTATCACATCGATAAAATACAATGGCTTAACGATCAAGCGACTGTAACGCCGGAATCCTTGCACGCTCAGTTGAAAGAAATTGTAGCGACGCCATCTTGGATTATTGATGGTCATTATTCAAATACATTACTCATGAGACTAGAACGCGCAACGACAGTGATTTGGATTAAAGAATCGAGGTGGAAGTGTATATACCGTGTCATCAAGCGTTATCTAATGACTGTATTTAGAAAGCCAACAGTAGGTGGCAATCCTAAGAAAATAAGTTTATCCTTTCTCAAATATGTTTGGGATTTCCCTAAAAATAATTACGACAAAGTAGACGCCTATTATCAACAAACGCAACATCATACGCAATGGGTTATTGGAAATACGCAATCAATTTATTCAAAATTAAACCTATGATTACGAGATTTAATTTAAAATTCATTTAAAAACATACAAATATTAGATAATTTAATTTATAAAATTTTGTCTTAGTGAATATTTTTGTTAAAAATATGCTATTCTAAAGGAAAGTTAGGTTCTCTTATTTAGGATAATGAAACTCTTTAAATCGCTTACTATTCTAAATAATGAGAACCTAATTATACATATAAAGCATATTCGGAGGCTAAGGGAATGAAAAAAAACAAATTATTTGCTGTATTAACAACAAGTGCTTTGTTACTCGCTGCGTGTAGTAATGGAGATCATTCATCTAGTAGCGGACAAAAAGGGGACAGCCAGAAGAACGAACAGACAAACAGTCAAAGTGAAAAATTAAAACAGAATAATGATAAGAACAACAATGAGAATAAGGTTGACTATCCTAAGGATGGTGTCAAAGGGATTTATGTAACAAGTAATTCAACACAAGGCGATAAAATCGATGAGTTAATCAAATTTATTAAAGATTCCAATTTAAATACTATGGTTATCGATGTTAAAGATGATGAAGGTAACATAACAATGAATCTTAACACTGGCAACAAGCAAGTGGATAAAAACACATTAGACATTGTTGATGGTAAGAAATTACTGAAAAAATTGCATGATAACAACATTTATCCAATTGCGCGTATTGTTACATTTAAAGATTCTAAACTAGCGAAAGAACATCCGGAGTGGTCATTTAAAGAAAGTGATGGTTCAGTTTGGACAAATGGTAAAGGTGATAGCTTCGTTAACCCATTTATGAAAGAAGTTTGGGACTACGACATTGATGTAGCCAAAGCGGCAGCTAAAGCCGGTTTCCAAGATATTCAATTTGACTACGTGCGTTTCCCAGAAGGCTTTGAAAATGAAGCAGACAGTCTAACTTATAGTAAAGGTGACTATAAAAATAGCAAGTTAAGTTCTGGCGATCAACGTGTGGATACCATTACGAAATTCTTAGAACACGCTAATAAAGAGTTGAAACCGATGGGTGTTAATATATCTGCGGACGTATTTGGCTATTCTGCATTAGTTAAAAATGCACCTGGTATTGGTCAAAGTTTCCCTAAAATATCTGAAAATGTAGACGCAATTTCATCAATGATTTACCCATCACATTGGAGCAATGGTGACTTTGGTTTACAAGCGCCAGATACAGAACCATATAAAACAGTGAATCGATATATTCAAAAAGAAAATAACTTATTAGATTCACTTGGTAAGAAAAAACCAATTTCACGTCCATGGATTCAAGACTTTACAGCATCATACTTAGGCGATGGTAATTATATTGATTATGATGCGAAAGCTGTATCTGAACAAGTTCAGGCATTAAAAGATAATGGTGTAAATGAGTTCTTACTATGGAATGCCGGCAACGAATACACTGAAGATGCGAACTATAATCCTAAAAAAGGTAGCGCGAAAGAACGTGACCCTGAAGGTGTAGAACAAGACACAAAGCAGAAAGAGAAGCAAGACGACAATAAGAAAGATGATGACAACGAAAATAATAATAGCACTCAATAATGTTAAAAAGGGAGAGAGACAGAATTCTTTTAAATTCTGTCTCTCTCCCTTAGTAATATCTTAGTCAATGTTCTTATGCGTTTGTTTCGCTACGAATATGCTCCCCAATAATAAGCAAAGACCACCTAATAGTTGAGTGGATTGTTCATGATGCGATTGACCTGTTTCTGGTAAAGATGATTGCGTCGTCGTATGCTGGTTTTCTTGCTTTTGATCTGATTGAGACGAAGGTACTTCATTAGATTTAACGTTACCAACATAGTAAGTATTTAATTCACGTGCACAATCTACGGAATTGACTTTTGACGCTGCTTTTTGTCGGTCATCTAATTCAGCGGCATTCGCAATACCGTGTTCAACATATGTTTCTCCACTTTGAAGTCGATTGAAGTTACTGTATCTATCATTTTTATATTCGACTTGGCCATTTTTATAAACTTTATAGACACCTATACCAGCATTTGCCTTATTGTGGCTTTCAATTTTGAAATAGTCCCCTTTATCAATTGCTTTGTCAAAGTTTTGTAAATCTGGATTACCACCACTATTTGATAATGCTTCCGAAGCAATTTCTTGTGCATTGTCTTTCGTCACTACATCAGTTGCGAGTGCATGTTGTCCGTTAAAAGCAGATAATATTACCGTACTTGTTAAAAGTGTTGACGCAAATAGAGAAACCTTCACCACAATGAAAACCCCATTTCATTATTTATCTTTTACAACGTTAGTGTAACACTCAGATTTAATTAAAATAGGGGATTAAAGTAAACCATATTGAAACTTTAAATTAGCTTAAAGAACGGCGTATTTGTAAAGTTAAATTTACAATAGTGATGTTTTAATGACTATAAGCGATTGTTTATATAACATGCATAGTTATCAACTTACCATTTCTTTTTAGAAAAATAAGGAATCGACCATGCCATCAGTAAAGTGAATATCAAGTGTGCGACCATCCATAAGGCATACGCTACCCAATTAAATTGGAACAGTGAACGTTCAGCCAACGTAATAAGTAATGGGTATAAGATTAGAAAAATAATCATTAATAAGAGATAACTTAATTTGTATAAAGGTTTGAATAACAGATAAATGATTAGAAACGTTATGTAAATACAAAATCCAATAATGATATGAATTAAAAGTTCTAAAATAAGTGGTGTCTTATTAGGATCTGCGATGAAATCAATGTTGATTAATAGCAAAGTAAGGTGTGTCGTATGCATCACCACATCCATGACAAACATGATAAGTAATAATAAAATACTAATGAACAATGCACTAAGTAAGTGATAGCTGTAACGAAACATAATCATCAACCCTTCGAATGTGTTTAACAAGCTATTCCCTACAGTAAAACAACTTACACATTTTAAAAATTTAGAATATTTAAAAAATGATATTGACCCAAGCTTGATCCAATGCTAATATAATATCAATTCAATAAAACTTGTTAACTCTTATCAAGAGTGGTGGAGGGATGTGCCCTGAGAAGCCCAGCAACCGTCGTGTAACGAAATGGTGCTAATTCACATAAAGTAGACAATACTTTAAGAGATGAGAGAAAGTGTATCGATACTTTCTCTTAAATAATAGAAAGTATTTTTTTATGTCTTCTAACTATTTAAGAGTTGAAGTGTAGTTGAATCATTTTAAAAAAGAGGTGTCGATATACATGAGAAAATGGTTAAGTATGATCAGTATTTTAGTTTTAATTATCGTGTTAGCAGGATGTAGCAAAGATAAAGAGGATGATAAGAAAATCACAGTTGCTGCTTCACCTGCACCCCATGGAGATGTGTTGAAGAAAGCTAAAGAACAATTAAAGAAAAAAGGTTATGATCTAGAAGTTAAAGAGGTTAATGATTATAAAGTACCAAATAAATTATTAGATAAAGGCGATGTAGATGCTAACTTCTTCCAACACGTACCGTATCTAAAAGCTGAGAAGAAAAGTCATGGCTATAAAATAGAAGAATTAGGTAAAGTATTTACAACGCCAATGGGTGTCTATAGTAAAAAATATAAACATTTGAAAGATATTCCTGAAGGATCAACAATCTATGTTTCAAATAACCCTGCAGAGGAAGGACGATTTTTATCTTTCTTTGTAGATGAAGGTCTGATTAAGTTGAAAAAAGGTGTCAAAATTGAAGACGCCAAGTTTGAAGATATTGCAGAAAATAAAAAGAATTTAAAATTTAATCATCAGCAAGGGGCTGAGTTTTTACCTAAAACATATAAAAACGGTGAAGGTGCAGCAGTTATTATGAATTCTAACTATGCCATCGATAATGGTTTAAAACCGTCTAAAGATGCAATTGTAATGGAAGGTAAATCATCACCATTTGCCAACATTATCGCAGTTCAAGAAGGACATAAAAATGATAAGAAGTTCCAAGAATTATTAAAAGTCATGCAATCTAAAGAAATTAAAGACTATATTAAAAAAGAATATGGAGACGATGTCATTCCTTACGAAAGTAAATAATCCTATATCTTTATTGGGGGAGTGGGACGACGAATTTAAAAAGAATTCTGTCCCACTCCCTCATTTTTTTAATAAATATGTATCATCAAAAAAACTAAAAATAGCAAATTATAATTATTTTTGATTATTCAGAAAATATTTACAAATCTGACAATTATTAGTAAGATATTGAATATTATCAATGAAACATTGTTTATTAAGATGGCCGGAGACTTTTCAAAGAGAGGGATGTAAAAGGGATGGTCGATTATGGGAGGATGAGTCAATATGAGTAAAGCAGAGGAATTAATACAAGAAGATGGGAAGTACTTTGCGGCATCAGGAAGAATTAAATATTACCCATTAGCCATTGATCATGGTTACGGTGCGACACTCGTAGATGTGGATGGTAAAGAATACATTGATTTATTAGCAAGCGCGAGCTCGCAAAATGTAGGGCATGCACCTAAACCGGTAATTGAAGCGATTCAGAAACAAGCTGAGAAATTGATTCATTATACACCTGCATATATGTATCATGAACCAGCAGTGAAATTATCTAAGAAACTATGTGATATTGCGCCAGGTGATTATGAAAAACGTGTGACGTTTGGATTGAGTGGATCTGACGCCAATGATGGCATTATTAAATTTGTAAGAGCGTATACTGGTCGACCGTATATCATTAGTTTTACAAATGCATATCATGGTTCAACATTTGGGTCACTATCGATGTCAGCCATTAGCTTAAATATGCGCAAGCATTATGGTCCTTTATTAAATGGCTTTTATCATATTCCATTTCCAGATAAGTATAGAGGTATGTATGAACAACCTAATCCTAATACAGTAGAAGCGTATCTTGCACCACTTAAAGAAATGTTCGCCAAATATGTGCCAGCAGAAGAAGTTGCATGTATTGTCGTAGAAACGATTCAAGGTGATGGTGGTTTGCTAGAGCCAGTAGACGGTTACTTTGAGGCGTTAGAAGCATTATGTCGTGAACATGGCATTTTAATTGCAGTAGATGATATCCAACAAGGACTAGGGCGCACAGGTACATGGAGTTCAATTGATCACTTTAATTTCACACCGGATTTAATCACATTTGGCAAATCATTAGCTGGTGGGTTACCGATGTCTGCGATTGTTGGTCGCAAAGAAATCATTGATACGCTTGAAGCACCGGCGCATCTATTTACCACTGGTGCCAATCCTGTAAGTTGTGAAGCGGCTTTAGCAACATTGAAAATGATTGAAGATGACGCATTACTAACTGCTAGCTCGGAAAAAGGCGCCTATGTACGCAACCGAATGGACAAATGGGTTGATAACTATCAATTTGTCGGAGATGTACGTGGTAAAGGTTTATCTATTGGCGTTGATATTGTGTCAGATAAACAAATGAAAACGAGAGCCTCAGAAGAAGCGCTAAAGATTTGTAATTATTGCTTTGATCATGGTCTTGTACTGATTGCAGTAGCTGGCAATGTACTTCGTTTCCAGCCACCATTAGTCATTACGTATGAGCAATTAGATTATGCGCTAGATACAATAGAAGATGCGTTACAAGCATTACAAGATGGACAATTAGACAACTATAATATAGATGGACAAGGATGGTAATAAGAAAAAAGGTGTCAAAATGGGAGTGGGACAGAATGCTTTTTAAATTCGTTGTCCCACTCCCAACTTGCTTTGCTTGTAGAATTTCTTCATGAAATTCTCTTTGCTGGGGCTCCGAACCCCAACTTGCTTAGCTTGTAAAATCACTTTCGTGACGCAAGAATGATTAGAACTGAGAAAAGCTTGAATTAAGCGCCTTCTCAGTTCAGTCAGCTACTGCGAAGGCACAAAATAGATTCATTATATTATTTTTGTCCGGACTCATTTAATATAAAAATCAAAAGAAGCACCTATCTCATGAAATTAAATGAGATAGGTGCTCTATGTTATGGCTATATTAATCTTTCGGTACGATGTACTCTTTTTCTTCATTTTTCTTAGAATGTCGAACACCATAACTTAAATAGATGATGATACCAACGACAAACCAAATTAAAGTATAGAGTTTAGCGTCGAAGCTTAATCCCCAGAATACAAGTAATACTAAGATGAATGTAATAATTGGTAGTACTGGGAAGAACGGTACTTTAAATGACGGTACGGGTAAATCTTTACCTTCACGTTTTCTTAGTCGATACATTGCAAGAGATACAAACATGAATGCAACTAATGTTCCGGCAGAAATAAGTTGTGCTAAGAATGCGAATGGGAACATTGAACCAATTAATACACCAATAATAGTAAGTATTAACAGTGCTCTGTTTGGTAAGTGCTTATGGTTTAATTTAGATAACCATGATGGTAATAAACCATCACGACCGAATGAATAAAGTAAACGTGATCCTGCTAACATCATACCAATTAAAGCGGTGAACATACCTATTACTGAAATTGCTTGAATGACAGCCGCGATAATACCATGACCACTTTGACGTAGTGCCCAACCTACAGGCTCTGCATTGCCAGCATATTTAGAGTAGTGGAACATACCTACTAATACTAATGCTACACCTACGAATAATACAAGTGCGACAGCTAATGAACCAAGAATACCACGTGGCATGGTTCTTTGTGGATTGATTGCTTCTGCAGAGTTAGCTGCAATAGAGTCAAAGCCGATATAAGCTAAAAATATCATTGAAACCCCAGCATAAATACCTTGCCAACCACCGAAATCACCATTTTCAGTGACTTTATGTTCTGGGATAAATGGTACATAATTGGATGCTTGAATGGCTGTTAAACCTACAATAATGAATAATACAATTGCTAATACTTTTAAGATAACTAAGATGTTCTCAATACGTGCAGTCTCAGTCATACCACGCGATAAAATAATTGCAGTAATAATGATAACTACAGCCGCGATAATGTCTATGACGCCACCATCTGCGCCAAACGGATTGGATAAAGCTTTAGGCAATACAATACCTAAAGGGGAGATCAGTCCTCTTAAATTTGCTGAGAATCCGGATGCTACAAAGGCAACGGCAATAAAGTACTCAGCTAAAAGTGCCCAACCTGCTACCCAACCTGAAAATTCGCCAAATAAAACGTTAATCCAAGAATACGCAGAACCAGCGAAAGGCATAGTTGATGCCATTTCAGCATATGAGAAGGCAACTAAACCTGCTACAATTGCTGCTAATAAGAATGATAACGCAACGGCAGGACCTGCATGTTCAGCTGCAACAACACCAGGTAATGTGAATATTGCAGTTGATACAATTGTACCAACACCTAATGCAAGAAAATCTCGAACACGTAATGTACGTTTCAAGTGCCCATCTTTATTTTGATAGATTGTGGGATCTTCTTTTCGAGTTAAATTTTTGAAAAAACTGGCCATAATCATGAACCTCCACTTACTTAATAAAATGAGTTATAAGATTAGCTTGTTAGCTCTAGAATATTTATTATCTTAGCATAAAACTTTATATTTTTGTCTAAAATTTCTGAAAATTTT
The DNA here is from genome assembly GCF_017892585.1 of Staphylococcus sp. GDY8P57P. NCBI lineage: Bacteria > Bacillati > Bacillota > Bacilli > Caryophanales > Staphylococcaceae > Staphylococcus > Staphylococcus sp. GDY8P57P. The sequence goes on from NZ_JAESLK010000019.1 coordinate 70,504, forward strand.
AAGTTTTCTCACTTTTTATAAAATGACAGAGTATAACAAGGAAATTTTAAATGATAGATTTGATTATAACAGATTAAAAAGAAATAAAAACAACTAAAAAGAGTAAAATGATACTTAAAATATAAAAAGGGGTCTTTTGACTGAGAATAATATGCTAAAAACTTAGAATAAGTCAAGTAATTAGACCTTTTTTTAGCTACTTTTTACTAAAAAATTAAACTTTGTTGACCTATTCCATTATGGAATAGGTTCTATCGAAAATATGTATTTTATTAATAGTTACACACATACTATAATGAGTCATGTAATAAAGTTACATCATATTCAAATGCTTCTATTATGTGTAATAAATCCATCCCCTTATATTGAATCAACGCTTAAGTGTTGAACTTTATGATTTGTTACACCTCTTGACATAAATAGAAGACTCCCATCTCGCATTTGAATATGCATCCCTAACTGAGATTACTAGCAACAATGAAATAATGAAGTAACTTTAAATATAAAGAAGCCACAACTCATGTAACTAAGTCTTTCCCTCTTTTTCCCTTAAAAATAGACATGTATGTGGCTTCTTTTTAATATTAAAAAATAATTGGACTTTGAAAGGATATGAATTTAGATGACTAAAGAAAACTACTCTGCTGCAGATATGGTCATTGATACTTTAAAAAATAATAATGTGGATTATGTATTTGGTATTCCGGGAGCAAAAATCGATTATCTCTTTAACGCACTTGAAGATGATGGTCCAGAGCTTATTGTGACACGCCATGAACAAAATGCTGCTATGATGGCGCAAGGAATCGGACGTTTAACTGGTAAACCAGGTGTGGCATTAGTTACAAGTGGCCCAGGCGTGAGTAACTTAACAACTGGATTATTAACTGCTACATCAGAAGGAGATCCAGTGTTGGCTATCGGTGGCCAAGTTAAACGTAATGACTTATTACGTATGACACATCAAGCAGTAGATAATGCTTCTCTTTTAAGATCATCTACAAAATATAGTGCAGAAGTACAAGATCCTGAGTCTCTTTCTGAAGTAATGACAAACGCTATCCGTACAGCGACTTCAGGTAAAAATGGTGCAAGTTTTATCAGTATTCCGCAAGATGTTATCGAATCACCTGTAACATCTAAAGCAATTGATTTATGTGAACAACCACAATTAGGTGTTCCAAATTTAGAAGACATTCAAGATGTAATTAAAGCGATAAAACATGCTAAATTCCCAGTGTTGCTAGTAGGTATGAGAAGTTCAAGTGAGAAAGAAACAGAAGCCATTCGTCAATTAGTTGCGAAATCAAATTTACCAGTTGTTGAAACATTCCAAGGTGCAGGTGTGCTTAACCGTGAGTTAGAAAATCACTTCTTCGGACGTGTAGGATTATTCCGTAACCAAGTGGGTGACGAATTATTAAGAAAAGCTGATTTAGTCGTCACAATAGGGTATGATCCAATTGAATATGAAGCAAGTAACTGGAACAAAGAACTTGAAACAGAAATCATTGTTATTGATGAAGTACAAGCCGAAATTACAAACTTCTTACGTCCTAAAAAAGAATTAATTGGTAATATTGCAGGTACGATTCAATTATTATCTGAGAATGTGCATGAACCAATCATTAATCAAAGTCGTTTAGATGACTTAGAACGTTTAAGAGCAGATGTTATTGAAGCAACAGGTATTAAATATACTCATGAAGATGGTGTGATGCATCCATTAGAAATTATTGAAACAATGCAAAACACATTAACTGACGATACTACAGTTACTGTCGATGTGGGTAGTCATTATATTTGGATGGCACGTAAATTTAGAAGTTATAACCCAAGACACTTATTATTTAGTAATGGTATGCAAACACTTGGTGTTGCTTTACCTTGGGCAATTGCAGCTGCACTAGTACGTCCAAATACACAAGTTGTGTCAGTAGCAGGAGATGGTGGTTTCTTATTCTCAGGTCAAGATTTAGAAACAGCCGTACGCAAAAAATTAAACATCATCCAATTAATTTGGAATGATGGTAAATATAATATGGTAGAATTCCAAGAAGAAATGAAATATAAACGTTCAGCTGGTGTTGAATTTGGACCAGTTGATTATGTGAAATATGCTGAATCATTTGGTGCTAAAGGGTTACGTGTTACTAGCCAAGCAGAATTAGAAGCAGCATTAAAAGAAGGCTATGAAACTGATGGCCCAGTATTAATTGATATTCCAGTTAATTATAAAGATAATATCAAGTTATCAACAAATGTATTACCGGATTCTTTAAATTAATTTTTAGATAAACAAACTTAGGAGTGAATATTCAATGAGTCACGTATTATATCAACATGGTACGTTAGGTACATTAATGGCAGGTCTATTAGAAGGAACTGCATCTATCAATGAACTATTAGAACATGGTGATTCAGGGCTAGCGACATTAACTGGTTCTAATGGTGAGGTTATCTTTTTAAATGGTGAAGCATTTCATGCCAATGAACATAAAGAATTTAAGAAATTGAATGGCGATGAAATGACACCATACGCAACGATTACACGTTTTGAAGCAGACCAATCTTATCAAACCTCAGATAAGGATTCTGAAAACGTATTAAATGAAGTTAAGGAACATATGTTAAGTGATAATCTATTTTCTGCAGTGAAAATAAGTGGTACATTTAAAAAAATGCATGTACGTATGATGCCTAAACAAGAGCCACCGTATACTAGATTGATTGATTCAGCACGTAGACAACCAGAGGAAACACGTGAAGATATTAAGGGAACAATCATCGGTTTCTTCACACCTGAGTTATTCCATGGTATTGGGTCTGCTGGTTTTCATATTCATTTCGCTAATGATGATCGCAACTTTGGCGGCCATGTATTAGATTTTGAAGTGGATGATGTCACAGTGGAAATTCAAAACTTTGAAACATTCGAACAACATTTCCCAATCAATAATAAAACATTTACAGAAACAGAAATTGATTATGCGGATGTTGATGCAGAAATTAGAGAAGCTGAGTAACTAATAATCATACCTAAAGAAGAAAGATGAATTCATCTTTCTTTTTTAATTTATAAAATATAATATATGACACAATGTAAAATAATGGTATAATGACTTAGAATTTTATATTTATGGAGGTAGCCCTAATGCAATGTCCAAATTGTGGTCAGACATATCAACCAGGAGATCAATTTTGCGGTAGTTGTGGTAAGAAATTAAATGATTCAACGCTCCAATCAACGCAATCAGCAACAGAATCAGTCAATTCGGAGATTCAATCTACAACGTATTCTAAAACAGTTAAACAAGAAGGTTTCAATGAAACACAACGTGATAATGCGTATGAACATGGTGAATTTGCACATAGATATATGTCTTATGAACACCGTTATGCTGAAGGTCCATTCACACTGAAAGTGAAAACAACATTTAATGAAAGTAAGTCATTTTTTAAACAAGCATTTACTGCTCATGATGCTGTAATTAAAGGGAAACATTCATTTAGCCATACGTTACTTGCTTCATTAGTCGTTATTGGTTTGATCATATTGGGAATGTTTTTACACATATTTTCAGCAAGTTTATTTGATGGTTATTTTGTTGATACTGCAACAATTATCTTGAAATTTGTATTAACACTCCTGTTAGCACTTGTGTTTTTACTTGTCGTAACATTTGGCGTTATTCGCTTAATGATCGTAGAACGTATTTTATTTAAAAAGGTATTATCAGATTATATATTCATCAATACACTGTCAGTCAGTGTGCTGTTTTTAGGACTTGTTGTGTTTTTCCTTGAGTTCTATATTTTCAGTGGTATATTGATTGCGTTCTCTATGATTTTACTTATAACATCATCAATAGTCTTAATTTCGAAATATAGTGTGAATCATACACTACGTATAGCGAGTTTTTATGGCATCATGATTTTCTTTGTCATTATAGCCTTCGCCATGCATTTGTTCGGATCAACGCTTGTTCATCATTATGATGATTTAGGTATTGTACATCAACTGTTTTGGCGTTGGTCATAACGCGTTGGGACATGCAAGTCATTCATATTAACAATAAAAGGGAGTCGGACAGAATGTTTTTAAATTCGTCGTCCGCTCCCATTTTGCTTTGCTTGTAGGATTTTTTAGTGAAATGCGCTTTGCTGGGACACTAGATTATAACTGAGAAAAGCTGGGTTTAAGCGTCTTCTCAGTTTAGTCAGCTATTGTAAATTTCCAAAACAGTATCATTATATTATTTATGCCCAGATACTTTTTATCCATTGTTATTCAATTACAGGAATGATTAAGTGTGAATCATAATTGTCGCCAGTATATACAAGATGACGACCTTTGTTTACTGTATCTTCATGTTCATAGCGTGTTTTCATATTAGGTAAAGGTGTGCTATTATCTTTGATAATTTCGTTACCTTTAACAATAACTACTAAAGATTCACCTTTTTTAAATAATGTGCTTGATGGTAATAATTCTATTTCAACTGGCACGATTTCATTTGGGTTAACTTTTTGTTCGTGTTCATGTGTATGCCATGGTTGGGTAATTGTACGAAAACCAACAAGGTCGGTATAATTGTACAAAAACAAACATGTAAAGTGAGGTCTATAAAATGACTCAAGATCGTAGAATTAGGAAATCACAACAAGTGATTAAAATGGCATTTATCAATTTATTACATAAATATGATTTCAATGATGTAACTGTACAACAAATTACAGATTTAGCTGATATTAATCGCGGTACGTTTTATACGCATTACTTAGATAAATACGATTTGCTAGACAAAATGGAAGACGAACACGTAGATGTAGTGCGTACGTTTATTAAAGAAAGCAAACAAAGTAGTGGCGGGAAGTTCTCAACAGAGGATTTAAGACACATCATGGAATTTCTGATTGCACATATTGAGGATAATATAGCATTTTATCAATTAATGTTCAAAATAGGGACAGCGTCTAAATTGCATGAAAAATTATATGGCTTGCTAACGAACTATTTAAATAGTTTTACAAATACACAGGGTGATATTAGTGGTATTCCATTTTCTTATTTTATGAGTTATGTATCAGGTGCAGGATTATCATTCTTAAGACATTGGGTTGAGGATGATAACCGTATCCCTAAAGAAGATTTAATTCAATATTTTTACGATATTGTTAATAATGGACCAGCTACAATTATACAAAGAGAGATTAATAAATAATGTATGGCTTCTAATTACTGATATTAGTGATTAGGAGCTTTTTCATTTAACTGACATTCTATGTATCTTGGGTTATACATATATTTTAATATTTAAAATTAAGCATAAAAATAACGTTTTCTTAAGCCACAATTAAGAAAACGTTAGCCCAATAATAGAAATTGGAGATACATATTGGCTTACCTATAAGTCAGTAATATGTCCTTTATTTTTACACCTAGTTCCAAATCTCAAACGATCTAGGTGTTTTTTATTACAATTATTGTAGCATAACACTTGATGTTAAGTAATCTAAATAGAATCTTTGTGTCGTCTATATTTGACATATACAGAAATGTCGTTTATATTTTACATATACCGTAATTAATAATCTTGAGGTGATCAAAGATGACCAATTTTCGAGATAAAATGATTAATCGACTCATCGGCGTAATGACTGAACGTGATGAGCGAGAAAAAGAAATGCTATACGCACATGTTACGACAACTTTTGTTATTACTTATTTTGGCTTGCTTATATTAGCTTTCATTAGTTTAATCAATGATTATGTTGTGCAGCGTGTTAATATACCAACCATTGGTGTATTCGTTTTGTTCTTTATTGTGAATATATTCTTATCGATAGGTATTCGAAAACATCATTTAGATGAAAATCGAGTTTATACTAAAGAAGCCTATCAAAGGGTGTTAAAAAAGCATAAGTTAAGTTGTTTACTCGGTGGTATCATGTTCGGTGTCATTATGAGTTTACTTAATTTAACGCGATTATATTTTTCTGATCAAAAGATTGAATTAGGATTTTTTATAACGGTTAATTTGATGGCATCTTTAATTTTCGGTTTAGTCAGTTATTTTGCTGGTAAGAGTAAAATTGTTAAGGCATACAATGAAGGGGCGTATAAAGAATGAATAAATTTAGTAATGCGTTATTCAATTGGTTTACACAAAATCCTACAGGTCGAGATGAGCGTGAACAAGGTGTCCTTGAACATAAATTAGCGGTTATGTTTTTAATAACCTATATATTAATAGTTATCTTAGGTACAGTTAGTTTGATTATAGATATGATGAGAGAAACAGTAAGCTTCGGAACGGTGTGCTTATTAGTATTAAGTGTTATTTTAACGTTTGCCTCTCTATGGATTAATAGAAGAAATCGTTTAGATGAGTTAAAAACGACTTCTGCAGAAGCGTATAAATATTGGGTGAAGAAACTTGCATTAAAATGCGCGTTTTTAGTTGTTTATTTTGCAGTGATGATGTTTATTATTACAGGCGTTATCTTTCCGTATATTTTTAATGACGGGTTTGACTTTAAAGCACAATTCATCCGATGTGTCATCTCTGGCGTGCTATTCGGAGGCTTCATGTTTATTTATTACATGATGATGTTGAAAAAAGAATATTAACGATGATTCGGCTCCTTAAGTATTATATAATAAATTTATATAATACTTAAGGAGTCATTTTTATGTTAAACGCGGATCCAATTATTGCTAAAATGAAAAATCAAAAAATCAACTATGATCGAGTACTGAAAAAATTAATTCATCAATGGGAAAGGGAAGGATTGAGACCTAAAATCTTGCTACATAGTTGTTGTGCGCCATGTAGCACTTACACGTTAGAATATTTAACAGAGTATGCTGATGTGGCGATTTACTTTGCTAATCCTAACATCCATCCTAAAAATGAATATTTAAGACGTGCTAAGGTTCAAGAACAATTCGTTAAAGATTTTAATGAGAAGACTGGAAAGCAAGTGGAATATATTGAAGCGGAATATAAGCCGCATGAATTTATGAAAATGGCGAAATCACGTGGACTTACTGAAGAACCAGAAGGTGGCTTACGTTGTACTGCATGTTTTGAAATGCGTTTAGAGCTTGTTGCTGAAGCTGCTGTGAAATACGGCTATGATTACTTTGGTAGTGCCCTTACATTATCCCCTAAAAAGAATGCGCAATTAATTAACGAGTTAGGGATGGAAGTACAACATTTATATGATGTGAACTATTTACCAAGTGACTTTAAAAAGAATAAAGGATATGAACGTTCAATAGAAATGTGCAATGATTATCACATTTTTAGACAATGCTATTGTGGATGTGTCTTTGCTGCGATGGCACAAGGGATAGATTTCAAACAAATCAATCAAGAAGCTAAAGATTTCTTACAACAATTTTAATTAAAATGACTCCTAATTTGAAGTTGAAGCATTTCAAATTAGGAGTCTTGTTTTATAATGTTCGATTAATAAACCGTATAATAGCTAAGACGGCAATCACAAATGCAGAAAGAAAACCTGCAATTTTTAATCCTTTTTTCTGTTTCTCAGGTTCTGGATCTTCATTTTCCATCATTTCAAGCAACTCGCGTTCGATTTCAAGATCAAGTGCGGTCTTCTTTTCGCCATTATAGCCAATGCTATTATCATCATTTGATGATTGATGATTCGGTTTAGATGATTGCGTTTGGTTTTTAGACGCTTGGTCTGCATTGTGTTTAGTATCTTTATCTTCTGCAGTCATACGCATACCCCTCCGGTAAACTAGTTATCTTTGGCTTTAGTATAGTACTTTTTAAAATTAAGTAAAGCCATATCACCATTATTATTTGGCATCTAAACCAATGATATCACTTACATTGTTGTATTGATGTTGTTTTAAATATGCAGCGATGTCTTTATTAATCTTCTTAGTTAATCCAGGACCTTCGATAACTAATGACGAATATATTTGAACGAGAGAGGCACCATTTCGCATCATTTGAATGGCATCTTTAGCGCTAAATATACCGCCTGTGCCGATAATTAAGAATTCACCTTTAGTTTGTTGGTATGCCCATTTCACTAATTCTAAATTTCTTTTGAAAAGGGGGCGCCCACTTAAGCCACCGTCTTCTACTTTATTCGCAGATGTTAAACCATCACGTTGTCGTGTTGTATTAGCGAGAATCATACCATCAAATGTTTCTGTAATCGCTGGTAAAATCGTTTTAAATCCATCAAGCTCTAAATCAGAAGTTAATTTTAAGAAAATAGGGACATTTACTTCTGTATGCGCTTTGAAATCTTTTAATGCGTTACATAACATTGAAAATTCATCTTTATCATGGAAACTTTGTAAGTTCTCAGTGTTTGGTGAACTAATATTGACTGTAAAGAAGGATACATCTGCTTTAAACGTATCAATCACTTTAATGTAATCTTGATAGCGATCGTTGTATGGCGTCGTTTTATTTACGCCAACGTTTAAGCCAACAGGAATCGCGTATGAATGGCGACGTAAATTCCATAACGCACGATTCATACCAATATTGTTAAAGCCCATACGGTTAATTAAGGCATTATCTTCTACTAGACGATACATACGTGGTTTCGGATTGCCATCTTGAGGTTTTGGTGTAATACCACCTAATTCAAGTGCACCGAACCCAACATTTTCAAGTGCTTTAGGGACTTCACAAGATTTGTCAAAGCCTGCAGCTAAGCCGATTGGATTGTTAAATGTAATACCTTTAATCGTTTGCGTTAATGATGGGTCTTCATAATTAAATAGTTTATGCATCACAGGTAATAAGAAAGCACGCTTCTGTGCGAGTTTCAAAGCGTCGATCGTCATACTGTGTGCTTTTTCAGGGTCAAATTTAAATAATAGTGGTTTAATTAGTTTATACATAATAATGCTCCTATTTCATTGTATTTGAGGCTTACTATCCTCATTTAATATCATTGAAAAAACATTCCTCTCTAAGACTAGCATGTTCAACCATAATTGCATAGTTAATTTAAAGACTGTTTGAAAATTTGCCTTAACTAAAATCGATATAAGGACGTACGATTAGTTAACGCATTTTCAGGAAATATAATATAGTAAGAAGATGTATGCGAAGGAGGAATCATCATGAAGAAAGATTGGCAAGCACAGCTACCATTAGACCAAATCAGTGATATTTCACCAGTCAGTGGTGGAGATGTCAATGAGGCATTCAAAGTAACGACGAAGGATGATGTGTATTTCTTGTTAGTTCAGCGTAATCGAGATAAGTCATTCTATGCAGCTGAAATCGCTGGACTCAATGCATTTGAACAAGCAGGTATAACGGCACCACGTGTCATTGATAGTGGTGAAATCAATGGGGATGCTTTCTTGATATTAAGTTATTTAGATGAAGGAACAAGTGGTAGCCAGCGTGAATTAGGTCAATTAGTAGCAAAAATGCATAGCCAACAACAACAAGATGGTCAATTTGGGTTCGATTTACCACATGAGGGTGGAGATATTTCATTTGATAATTCATGGTCAGAGTCATGGGTTGAAATCTTTGTCGAACGTCGCATGGATCACTTGAGAGATGAACTGATGCGTAAAGGGTTATGGCATGCCGAAGATAATAAAGTATATGAACAAGTCCGTACTGTGATGGTAAATGAATTAGAGGATCATCACAGTAAACCATCGTTGTTACATGGAGATTTATGGGGTGGCAATTACATGTTTTTAACGGATGGACGTCCAGCGCTATTCGACCCGGCTCCGTTCTATGGAGATAGAGAGTTTGATTTAGGTATTACGATGGTATTCGGTGGCTTTACCCAAGCATTCTATGATGAATATGAGAAACATTATCCTTTAAGAAAAGGTGCACGTAAACGTTTAGAATTTTATAGATTATATTTATTTATGGTTCATTTACTTAAATTTGGTGGAATGTACGCAAGTAGCGTGAACCGATCAATGGATGAAATATTGGCATAAACAATAAGCATAAATGGCACCGGTACAGTGATACCGGTGCCATTTATGTTTATTATTTTTCATTAATTGATTTTAATAATTGTTTGCCGTTATCATATAACATTTTTTTTAGTTCATGTCGTGAGATGAATTCAGTTGATTCCAATTCATCTGCTAACATTGTAACGACTTGATCTGTTGTATACGGTGCATCTGAACCATATACAATTTTATTCATATCTACACTTTGAGCAATATTTGGAAGCTGATAAGGTAAGACTTTTCCAGCTAAATCAAAATATAATGTTTGCATAACTTGTTCTAAATCATCAGGTTGACGCGTACTACCAAACATCTTATTACCCATTGCGACACGTTGCGCAATGACAGGCAATAATGCGCCACAATGCGGAATAATCCATTTAATATTTGGATACTTGCTAAACACATTATTTTGGCTCATATAAATGACTGTGCGTGTGGTATCAAAGATAAACTCCATTAAAGGTGCAGGAACAACGTCGCTCATTGCTTCGATATTAGGCTTAGGCTCATTTGGGTGCAGTGCCACAACGGCATGACGTTCATTTAATTTAGCTAATATGTTATCCAAACGGTCATCACCAATATAAATACCTCGTGCATTTGTAGGTAAGGTGAAACCTAAAGCACCTTGTTGATCTAATGCAGTATTAATCGTTTCAATGCTTTCATCCACTAATGGAAGTGGTAACGTCGCAAAGAAACCTAATTGCTCTGGGTATATGTGTGTAAATTCAGATGCATACGCATTGACTTCTTTAGCTAAGTCAATCATTTCTTCATCTGGTGCCACACTGATATGTGGGCTCGAAATAGATAGCACACCATATTCAATGTCCATACGTGTCATTAATTCTAAATAACTTTCAGGTGAGAACTTCGGTGTTGCTACGCCATCACCTTTGCCATCGAAATAATCATCTAGAAACTTCGAGAATCCAGGTGATATATAATGTGCATGTAAATCAATTTTCTTCATATTTTATTACGCTTCTTTCTCTTCTTCTTTAAAAGTTAGCCAATCATCAATTTCATCATAATAGGCATTGACTTCGTTCGGTCTATCAATGCCTTGTAACTCACTGTTCACATCATAGCCAATAGCATTTAATGCATAAGATAAGCAAGCATAACTTGGACGATAATCTGCAAAGTCATTCTTTGGCAAATTAATCGTCGTTGGTTTAACCGGTGTTAGGCTATCTTTCTCATATATACATTCAAGACGTGTAATATACCAAACGCCTTGATTATCTTGTTCGAGACAATATACTAATTTGGCATCTGATTGTAATTCCATTTCAACATTTTGAATTGAAAGGCGTGTTTGAATGGTCGCTTGCATAATTGCTACAGCACGTGTGTCATTAATCCAAACTTGGGGGAGTGGGACAGAATTCGTTTTAAATTCGTCGTCCCACCCCCGCAAGGATGACTAGAACTGAGAAAAGCTTGATTTAAGCGCCTTTTCAGTTCAGTCAGCAACTGCGATTTTGCAAAAGAGCATCATTATATTATTTATGTCCTAGGCTCCTAGATGAAGCGACAAACTCACTACCATTACCTTTAAACCATGAAATATTGATATAAGAATCATTTGCGAAACACGTTTTCATGCTCTCCCATAGGGCATTGTCACGACAGAAACGTTCAAATTGAATAAGCTCAAGAATATCTTCTTTAGCGAGTAACGTTTCGTTAGTATAAGGTTTATTTCTCGTGAAAAGCACTAAAATGACACTCCTTTAATTCAAATTAATCCCACATTTCAAGTAATACATTAGCGAAACCTTCAGGTTCTTGAACGTATCCTAAGTGACCCCCTGGAATGTCGATGATGTTGATACCAGTTTCTTCAGAAATGAAGAAGTTAACTTCTTGAGGGAATGAACCTTTTGAAGCTGTACCATTTAATAAAGTAATGATGTCATTATGTTTATTAAAATCATCAATTGAAATATCGGATTCTGTATATTGACGAATTTCATATTTGAACCAACCTAACATTTCATCGAAACGTTTTTTACTGTCAGCATCATTCTCAGCTTGAGCTGGTTTTGACATGTATTGTTGGTCTAATTTACTAATTTGTAACGTTTCGCCAAATAATTTCATTGCTTGAGGCATACCTTCATTAATTGCAATATCAATGATTTCAGCATTTTTATCTTGCCAATATGTCGCATCTGGTAAAAATGTGTTAATTGGTGGTTCGTGGAATGCGATTTTTTTAACGACATCTGGATGTTCTTTTAAGATGTGCATTGCCACGATTGAACCTGAGCTTGAACCTAATACATAGACAGGTTCATCACTTAATGATTTCGCTAATTCAGCGATATCTTGTGCGTCACGTTTAACACGGTAACGACTATCTGGATTGATTGCTTCTTCAGGTAGTGGTTCAGTTAATTCACTTTGACCATAGCCACGGCGATCTACAGCGACAACTGTGAATTTATCTTTTAATTGTTGTGCAAGTGGCATGAAGATATCTCCAGTTCCGTTTGCACCAGGGATGAAGATGATAACAGGACCATTGCCCACTTTGTGATAACGTAATTTAGCGCCTTGTAATTCTAATGTTTCCATTTATAAAACCTCCGATTAAATTTGTATGATTTAGTCTTTAATTGTAGTTATATGACTATTTATCTAAACCCAACAATTTAGCACCATTGGTATAACTCATTTTCTCTTGTTCTTCTTCAGTTAAACCTAGTTCACTTAAGAATGTGCCTAAATTTTCCGGTTCAACATAAGGGTAGTCAGCTGAATATAGTATTCTATCAATACCGACTTCTGCTTTGATTAAATCAAATTGTGGTTTCGTTAACATACCACTTGGTGTAATGTAGAAATTATTTTTGAAATAATGACTAATTGGATGTTGTAAGTGATCTGCAAATAAAATAGAATCCATTCGTTCTAAGAAGAATGGTACAAATTCACCCCAGTGTCCAATAATAATATTTAAGTTTGGATGACGATCAAATACACCTGAAAGCACTAAATGAATCGCGTGAATACCTACATCAACATGCCAGCCATAACCGAAACATGCGAATGTAGCAGCTGTTACGTCTGGATAGTTCCCTTTATAGTACGCTTGATATACATCACTTTGTACTGGAGATGGATGTAAATAGATTGGCGTGTTTAATGCTTCAGCGGCGGCGAATAATGGTTCGTATGCATCTTGATCAAGGAAACCGTTTTTAGGATGTCCCATAATTAAGGCACCTTTGAACCCTAAATCATTGATACAACGTTTGAATTCTTCCACTGTTGCTTCTGGTTCATTAATTGGTAACGTCGCAAATCCAACAAAGCGTTCTGGATATTTTTCAATATATTCTGCTAATGTATCATTCGCTTTTTTACATAAATCAATTGCGCGTTGTCCTTCTAGGTTTGATGGTGCACCATTACCATAGGATAATACTTGCATTTCAACATCATGTTTATCCATAAATTCAATACGTTTGTCGTGATGTGATATTTCATCTGCATCAGTGAAACCTGATTTTTGTTCAAGACCTTCTAGCATTGTTTTCATTGGCACGCCCTTAGGGTCAGCGGACATATGTTCCATTGTTTCCTTTTGAATTTCTTCTACAACATAATGTTCTTCAAAGTTAATACTTTTCATTAGAAAAGCCTCCTAAAATTTAAATAATTATTCAAAATTACCAAGGCATAGTGCCATTGCCATCAATAAAGGTACCTGTAGGGCCATCTGTATCAATAGTTGCAAGTTGAACAATAGGGATGATACCTTCAGATGCAGGTTTAGAATTGTTACTAAAATCTCCAACTAAATCCGTGTTGGTTGAACCTGGATCTGCAGCATTGATTTGCATATGCGGTAATCCCTTCGCATATTGTACGGTCAACATCGTTACGGCAGATTTTGATGAACAATAAGCTAATGAATTTACTCTAGATTCTTGTGTATCAGGGTTTGTTACCATGCCGAATGAACCTAAACCACTACTTACATTGACTACAACAGGTTGGTCAGATTGTTCAAGAAGTGGAATGAAGGTGTTCATCATACGTACGATACTAAAGACGTTTGTGTTATACACGTTCTCCACGTCTTCAACAGTTAAATCTGCAGGTTTAGCGAAACCACCTGAGATACCAGCATTATTGACTAATACATCTAAACGTCCTTCTTGTTCTTGAATGGTTTTAAAAGCATTTTGGACTGAAGCGTCATCCGTAACATCTAGTTGCACATAATCTATGCCAAGTGATTCAGCAGCTTTTTGACCGCGTGCTTCATCACGAGAACCAATATAAACTTTATGTCCTTGTTCCTTTAGTGCTTTCGCAGTTTCAAAGCCTAACCCTTTGTTGCCGCCAGTGATTAACGTGATTCTTTTCATTATTTCGTCACCTCTGTAGGTAAATATAGTTTGATTAAATTATTTCTAAATGTTTCATTAGAAAGTTGTCGTTCGTTTTTTTGAAATTCAAAGGTCTCAGTTGTTAAAGATTTTAATAGCATATCTGTTTTAAATATTGCCCAAGATTCGTCTGTATAATCATTAAATAAATCAAAGTAATATTGATTCAAATGTTTGAAGAAGTCACTTTCACGGAACAACTGGGCATTATCTTTACCTTCAATACAATGTAATAAACCACTATTATCCGTTTTGAATTTTAAAAATATATCCAGCGAATGGGCCATGATATCAGTTTTAGACGCATAGTGTGATTTGATTTCTAGCATTTGCGTCATAATGTCATCGAAGTCATGTTCGATAATGCGATAGCATAGGTCACTTTTATCTTTGAAGTGACGATAGAGTGTCCCCATACCAATATTCAATTCCTTAGAAATTCTATTCATACTTACATTTTCAACGCCTTCGGAATTAAATAATTCTAGTGCTTTGTCTTCAATACGTTGTCGATTCTTTAATGCATCCTTACGCATCATATCACCTCTTAAATAGATTTCGTTGACAAACGGATAATTGTCCGTTTATTATAAATCTTGTTAATGATGAATACAAATATAAAGGGTTAATTAATTTATTTTTTGAAAAGAGGGTAAATATGTCATTAAATAAACATCAAAGACACGTGACGAGTGAAGAGTTGAAAGCACATTTCCATGAATCAACATTAAGTATTGAAAATATTGCTCAAGAAATGAATATTTCTATTGAAGAAGTGGAAAGGGTATTAGACATGGATGCGCCAAATGGTTTCTTTGGCAATAAATTGCAAACATTTATACACTTAGTGTGGGATGTTCGTGATTTAATTAATGACAACATTAGACAAAACGGCAATCAACCTAAAGACTATACGTATTTAAAAGGTGACAAAGAAGATTATTGGTTTTTACAATAGGAGAGATAAATAATGAGTAAAAGTATATTAGTTATTGGTGCTACAGGTAAACAAGGTAACGCTGTAGTAAAGCAATTATTGAAAGATGATTGGAAAGTTCGTGCTTTTACACGTAATCAACATAATGAAACGTTGACTTCAATCGATAGTGACCATTTAGAGATATTTGAAGGCGATTTAAGTCATCAAGATAGCTTATCAAAGGCTATGGAAGGACAATATGGTGTTTATAGTGTTCAACCTATTATTGTAGACAATGTAGAAGAAGAATTACGTCAAGGTAAGATGATTATTCAAATGGCGGAACAACAAGGTATTGAATACGTTGTTTACAGCACTGCAGGTGGTGTGAATCGTGATCGTACAGGTCCTCACTTTGAAGCACTTGCTGAGATTGAGAATGAGCTTAAAGCAAGCGCGTTAAACTACACAATTATTAAACCATCATTTTTCATGGATAATTTCTTAAGAATTACTAAAGTAGAGAATGGCGAAATTGTAATTCCTGAATTTATCGATAGAGATGTTAAATTTGCGATGATTTCTTCAATCGATATCGCTAAAATTGCAGCCAATGTGTTTGCGAACAATGAAAAATATAACCACCAAGCCATTGAAATCGCTTCTGATGAACTTACGTTAAAAGACGTTGTGAAGACATTTGCTACGGTGACAGGTAAACCTACAGAAATTAAAGGGTCATTTTCAAGTGGTACTGCCGAACGTGGTTGGCTTGAAGAAAAAGGGTATGTGATTGATTTTAAACAAATGGATGACATTAATCCCAATCGCTTAACGTTAGAACAATGGATTAGTGAAGTGAACTTTTAATTTTTTTTAAATGAGGGGGAAGACTATGATTCAGTCAATGTGGTTTAATTTACATGTCGAAGATTTAGAACGTAGCGAGCAATTTTACAAAAATTTAGGCTTTGAAATCAATAAGAATCCAGATATGCTAGACAAAATGGTTGGTATTACAATCGGACAAACGATTGTGATTTTAATTGAAAATAACCATTTTGAAAAAGTGACGCATGAATCAGTTTCAAAACAACCTAATGAAGTCATCATATCTTTAGGTGTAAAAACGACTGATGAAGTGGATGAGTTAATGCATAAAGTGGAAGTGCTAGGCGGTAAAGTGATTGATGAGCCTGGGACTTATCAAGGATATTACGGTGCAACTTTTGCAGACCCAGATGGACATAAATATAATTTCTTAGTTTGTTAGTTCAATTAATTTTATAAAATACGCTAATTAATATACGCCCCAAAGTTAGAATGAGATCTAATGTTGGGGCGCATTTTTAATGAAAAAGTGATCATGAAGACGTTTTTTTATCTTTATATAGGTTCATATAAATGATAGAAATAATGATTAAAATCGCACCGGTTATGAATTTAGGTGTTAATGGTAAAGGGAAAAACGGGAAAGAAAATATAAACACAAATATAGGATTGAGGGTTCTTATAATATTCGCTTCACGAAACGAAATGTATTTCAAGCCTTCATAAAATAATAAAAGTCCTATTACACCACTGCACAAAGCAGAAAGTAAAATAGAGAACAAACCTATGCCTATATGTATGGTATGTAAATGATTAGTCACAATTAATATGATACCTAGCAACAAAGTAGAAGTCGCCTGATTGTATAGTAAGATGGTTTTAGAATCAATGTCTTTAACGGTCTTTTTAGCTAACATATTCGTTAGCGCAAAAAAGAATGTATAAGATAGGGCGGCAATCACACCTAATAAACTGTTAAAATCACCTGAAAAATGAGTAATCAAGAATGAACCTATAACAGCAAAAATTATAGGAAGGGTATCGTGTTTGCACAACGTTTCATTTAGAAAGAGAACTGAAAGAAACAACGCAAATATAATATAAAATCTTCCTAATAATCCAACACTAACTGGATCTAACAAACTTAAACTTACATATTGGAGTAAAATACCTATTGTATTAGTAATACCTAAGAGCCATATAAATTTGTTATGATAGATTTTTATTTTACTTTTATCGAATAATACAGTGATTAATAATATTAAAGTTGAAAACAAAGCATTAAAAAAACTTGCTTGAATAGGTGATAAATCAGTGAGTGAAAGTTTGTTTAATATTGGGGTTAAAGACATGATTGCTACGGAAATAATATTAAATAAATACCCTTTTTTAACCTTATTCATGGTATGCTCCTAAATATTTAAAAATTTCTTCATATAACCCATCTTGAAATGATAATAAATTTTTGTCTAATGGTTCTTTCGTAAGTATTCTTTCAGTAGTTTCTGAATATTTCGGTATATCTTTAAAATAGCTTACTTCAGCTTTTGTAATTGTAGTGGTATGGCCATTTGGTAGTATATAGTAACCTAAATAGTCTATATCATTTTCAGTGATGACAGCGCCAGACTCTTCATAAGCTTCTCTGATAGCTGTCTCATTCATCGTTTCATTATGGTTTACCTTACCTCCTGTTAATTCCCATGCTCTTTTTTTATTTTTAACAAAAACAAGATGTCCTTGATAGGTTAAAACAATTAAAACAGAATCATATTTTGTAACTGTCTCATTAAATTGAAGTTTGATTTGGTCTATGTTCATTTTCTTGAACCTCCTTTATAAAGTAATCTATAACTCACACTGATCAATAAAGAAATATTATTTTATATTTATATAATAATAAAATTAATTATAATCCTTTTTCATTGAGAATGAAACTTCTCTAAAATAAAGAGTTGTGACAATTCGCTCTATATATAGAAATATTTATGTAAGTATACTAGCAATATGTGAAAGTAAACGAGTTAAATAAGTAGTTATTTGAGAGATAATGAAACGTAGTTGCGTAGACTCCTAGGGGAGCATTAATTTTAATGAACCTAAGTGCTATAACACTTAGGTAAGTAGTTCTAATGATTAAAAACAAAGAACTACTTTAGAGTCTTTCCCGCAAGAAAGCGTCGCAACAAATTGAGTAAATATTCATCTAAGAATTTCTTTACGACCCAGCCCCCTAGGCAAGCGTCTCAACTTAAGTGAAATGAAAATCCATTTAAGAACTACTTTAGAGACAGCACCCCAGGAACGCGAAGCAACTTAAGTGAGTGAATATCTATCGAAGAACGTCTCTATAATATTCCAAGTTCAAAATTTTCCTATAAGAACTATGTACAGAAAAAAGGCTGTT
Organism: Staphylococcus sp. GDY8P57P; assembly: GCF_017892585.1. NCBI lineage: Bacteria > Bacillati > Bacillota > Bacilli > Caryophanales > Staphylococcaceae > Staphylococcus > Staphylococcus sp. GDY8P57P. The sequence goes on from NZ_JAESLK010000019.1 coordinate 89,082, forward strand.
CTTAAAGTCGAAACCTTTAAGGGCAGCCTAAGTCTTAATAATATGCTTTTAATTTTCTTGAATATTGCCGTATTCTTCTCTTAAGTCATACACTTTATCTGGTGTAACGTCTTGTCCAAGTGGGTCTAAAACTTTCATAGTAGAGAAAGTATGAAGTACTTGACCTCTTATCATACCTAAATATTCTTGTCTTAATTGATGTTGTTCTTGTTTTTCTTCAACGCTCAAACTTTCAACTTTTTCTTTATTTGCTAATTGATTAATTCTATCTAGTAATTCTCTCATTATTTATTCCTCCTAATTTGTATGTGCTGGGAAGTGGGGTACAATATACGTTCCAACTTCTTCTATGAGTTCTTCGATATCACGATCATCATTTGTAAATCTTAAGATAATATGATTTGTATTAATTGATTCATAAGCTTTTAATATTTGTAATAAATTTTTACGTCCAGTACGGAAACCACCTTTGATTGGTTTAACTGTTTCATTTGGATTTCGGGATAAATTAATCATTAAGATATTCATAAACGGTTTGAAACGGTCGGTACCACTGTGCCAAGCTTCAACTAATTTCTTTTGATCTTGAAAAGATTGGGCGTAAAATAACCAGCCATCCATATGTTGTTGTAACCAGGACATAGACTGTCTTGAGTAGCCTGTACCAAACATAGGAATTGTATGATACTTAGGCAATGCTTGTAACCCTGAATCCTCATATAATTCAAAAATTGAATTTGAAATGTTGGGAGAATGTGATTGCCAAAGTGCTCTTAATGATTGAATGGTTGTTTGATAACGTTCTGTTAATTCACTTTCATCTACTTTAAATGCAGGGAATTCGAAAGAACGATCACCGGTAGCCATACCGAGTAATAAACGTTGATTGGAAATAAGATCAAGTGAGGCTGCTGATTTAGCAAGGTGAATGGGATGTCGTAAGGTTGCTACGGTACTACCCGTACCTAGTGCAATTTTAGAGGTAAAGGCACTCAGATAGGTTAAAAAGACGAACGGATCATAATTCGTTGTAACCTTGCCTAAATGAGGACTGTACAGTGGATTATCTCTCACAGATAAACTTGCAAACCCCAAAGACTCTGCCTTTTGAGCGTATCTCACTTGTTCATCAAAATCTATATTATTTTGTTGTTTATTATCAAATGGTATGGATAAACCTAGCGTCAATTTATTATTTTTGAACGTTCGTTTAAATCCCTCATGTTCATCGATATCTGACATGTCTTTCCCTCCTTACGTAATTAATGTTAAAACAACACGTATTACTTAACTAACACTTGTTGTATAAATGTAATATACGCCCTATTTGATTAACATGCAACATACATGCTTATGAAACATGTTGTTTAGACAACAATGCTCAGTATTTGTTGATTAGATTAGCTTTTTCCATAAAAAAACTTCCAAGGCTATGCCTCAGAAGTTGAATTATAAGTGTGTTATATGATGAATTAAGAAAGGTAAATTTTTATCTATAAAAGCTTCAGCTGAAAGTGAACTTGTATCGAGCCAATGTCGGGCGAGACCACATAATCCTGAAGCTAGAAAGCTCGCACTGTTAACGAGTATGTCAATATCATGTTCAGGATAGCTATTGCGAAGCATAATGGTAAAAATATCCTCTAATTCATTATTGATACGTTGATGGGCTTGGTTACAGAACGTTTCACTATTCATTTTGCATGAATCTTGTACTTCAACCATATAATTGGCAATAGATATAAATAGATTAGTAATGACGGTTTCATTAATCATATCAGAAATAGCTAACGTGTCATTTAGATCTTTCAGAATCGTTTCAGATAAAGTGTAATCGAGAATATCATATTTATCTGTAAAATGTGCGTAGAAAGTAGCACGGTTGACTGTAGCACGTTCAGTAATATCTTTAACCGTTATTTGCGACATCTTTTTCTCTCGGGAAACCTCTTGAAACGCGTCTACCAGTAGTTTCTTTGTTCTAATAATACGCGGGTCTACCTTAGTCGTAGTCATTATAGGCACCTCCCTTATTGACTTATTACTTACATTAAATTATCTGTCGAAAAGAGAGGGTTGTCAAAGTTCACGCTTGTTGGTTATTTAAGCATTTCTTTAACTTGTTTTGTAGCAAGTCGTTGTTTTTGATCGTTAATATAATTTTCAAGTTCTTTCTCAGACGCTTTAGGATGTGATTGTTTATACGCTATCATTTTATTTTGCAGTTCTTTTTTAATTCTATTTTGTGATTTTGATGATGCCATTTGATTTTTTTGAAGTTGCTTTGCTTGTTTTGCATCTAGTACGACCCATGTATCATTAGGTACTGTAACAATCGATGTTTGTTTGATAAGTTCTTTTTTATTGTTTCCAAAATCAAACAAATAACGGTAAAAGTCATTTTTCCAAGTCCAATATGTTTTAGTTGTTTTAACTGTCGCTTGGTCTACATCTGCTGTTCTATAGAAAGCGTGTTTCTTTATTGAATCTGATAAATCTTCTTTATTAGTACTAGGTTTAAAATGTGCAGATGGTTTGTCATCATTCTTATTTTCTTTATAAACCATGACATAATTATAAGAATTGTTACCTATTTCATTCGCAATTAACATGTTTGTAGGAGATTTTGATGAACCAGCAGCATAAATTTGTTTTTCGGGTTCAGTGATTGTTTCTTTCTCCATACCAAAATGATGCGTCATGTTTGCAACAATGCCAATGATTAATACTGTAAATAGAACGGTGAATAATGAACCGATAACATAACGTGTTAGGCGATGTGGAATCAGTGTCCATGATGCAAATACGGCAATAGTTAGAATAATAAGTATAATCATCTAATTCTCCTCGCTTTCTGAGTGATTCATTTTCAAGAAAGGAACGATAATTAATCCAATGACTGCAAATGCTACGCCAATTAAAAACGCAGTATTAAAACCATCAATAGATGCTTGTTGTGCATGTTCGGCATAAAGTAATGGATTTGCATCTTTTAAACTTTTAGCTGGCATATGGTTGTTAATCATATTTTGCGTAATAGATGTTAGCAATGCGACGGCTATAGAAGATGCAACTTGTCTAGCAGTATTGTTCGCTGCTGTACCGTGTGTACCCATTTTAGTTGGCAAGGCATCCATTGCATTTGTTGTTAATGGCATCATAATTAAAGCTACACCAAACATACGTACTGAGTATAATACTAAAATGAGCGTCGGTGATGTCGTATCCGTTAAAAAACCAAACGGTAATGAAGCTAATGATAAAATTAAGAATCCAACAAAAGCTAAACGTTTAATACCTATTTTGTTATACAGTGCACCAGAAATAGGCGAAATAAACCCTAACATTAAAGCACCTGCAAGCAAGGTTAATCCAGACTCAAATGGTGAGAACCCATGAATATTTTGTAAATAAGTAGGTAGCATCATTTCCACACCATACATAGCCATTGTCACAACGATAAGGCCAATCGTTGCAATGACAAAGCCTTTGGATTTAAATACACGTAAATCCAAGAACGGGTCATCTAATTTAAACTGACGCATACAGAACCATCCGATAAGAAGGACGCTAATGATAAGCGGTAGTATGACATAACTAATACTTCCCCAACCCTCGCTAGAAACATTTGAAAAGCTCCATAAAAATAAACCAAATCCTAAACTGGATAAAATAAGTGACCACATATCTAGTTTAATCTTTCTATTTGGTATGACATCTTTCATAAAAATGAAACTTAATATAAAAGCAATCGCTACAATAATAATTGGGATCACAAAAATGTTACGCCATGAATCGCTTATTGTGAGACCAAGCATCGTATGATCTTTATTTAATATCCAACCAGCAAATGTTGGTCCAAGTGCTGGCGCTAATCCAACGGCTAAACCACTCAATCCCATCGCAGTACCACGTTTGTTTGGTGGGAACATGTTAATGATGATGATTTGCATCAAAGGCATCATTAAACCAACAGCGATTGCGGTAACAATTCGACCGAATAAGAAAATAATCCAACTATCGCTATTTGACGGTGCAATAGCAGTTAGTATTAAACCAATTAATAAAATGGCATATGCAATGACATGTAACCATTTCGTTGAAAAACGAGTAGCTAAGTAGGCAGATAATGGAACCATTATGCCGTTAGCTAATAGAAACCACGTAGTTGCTTGTTGTGCAGTACTAAAATCAATATTAAAATCTTTCATTAATGTAGGTAGTGCTGTGCCTAATGACGTTTGCATTAAGGCACCAGCAAATGTTGCAAGTAAAATGACAACCATAACCATCAATTTATTATAAGGTTTGCCATGTTCATCTAAGTCAAATGTAGTATTTATATTCTCTGACATAATAAGCCTCCTTTAAAAGTACTGGTTAAATGTAACAACTTTTAAAGAGAAAAAGGAGAACAAAATAAAATGTGATGTTTAAAATAATACACTATGTATCAAAATGTATTATAATACGATGCGAAAGGGTGATGAGATGGCTTATAGTAACAAAACACAATTGACGCAACGTCTACTTAGAGAAGCACTAATCAATTTATTAGATCACAAGCATTTTGAAGCAATTACGATTAATGAAATTACTCAAGAAGCGTATGTAACAAGAAGTACATTTTATAGATATTATGATGATAAATATGAACTGTTATCGGAAATAGAAGATGATGTTTTAAACTTTATTAAAACACAAAGAGAATTTAATGTAGAAAATGAAGATATTTTAGATGTGGGTAGCATCGCAAACTTATTCAAAGCGATGGATCCGTATTCAGAAGTATTAAAGGTATTGTTGACGAATGAAGGAATTCTAAGTTTCAAAATGAAAATTAGAAATTTAGTGTCTAAGCGTTTCGAATTTATAAATCATATTTCACAGGGTTCGAATCTTAAAAGAGAATTAGGTAAAGAATATTTAATAACGATCATTGTAAATACCTTTGAATATTGGTCAAAACATAAAAATGAAATCAATGTTGATGAAATAGCGCAATTTATTGTCGAAGTATATAAAGGTGGTATTTTTAATGCGTTAGATTTGGAAAAAGAGGATATTGAGCGATTAAAACAATAAATAATGACATTTTAACAGGTCTCTAAGATAGAAAATTATGGATAAAGGTGACCATACGAAACGAGTTTCTACTATTATAATAGTCAATTTTGTTCATTATCTAGTCAATTAGTCTGATTATAAGCAAAGTATACGCGCTATCAACGCTAGATTTGTTAATATACATGATAATTACAAATTGTAGAGGAGCGCGATGTTTGAAACACTTGATTAAAATAGCTATCACAATATTAGTGTGTGTAAGTATCGGTATATTCGTAACATATGTTATACGTGAAATAGATGACCAGTCATCCCATATGTCTTTAAATCGTGATAATAACGATTTAAATTGGAAGCGTGATGGGCGATTAACACATGGTTATGGCACTTATAATCATGGATTAGAATTTGAAGGTAATGACCGACACTATGGTAACGACTATGATTTACCTGAAGATACTGAAGTGCTAGCAGCAACAGATGGCGTTGTCACCAAATTATTTGAAGATGAATTAGGTGGGAAGGTCTTACAAATCTCAGAATCAAACGGACAATACCATCAGTGGTATATGCATTTAAATGATTTTAAAGTAACTCAAGGTCAAAAAGTAGCGGCTGGAGATGTCATTGCTTTATCAGGTAATACTGGAGAACAGACAACAGGGTCACATTTACACTTTCAAAGAATGAAAGGTGGTATAGGCAATGATTATGCTGAAGACCCACAACCTTTTATTGAGCAACTGCCCGAAGAAGAAGAAAGTTTATTTAATATTTAATACGTCAAACGAAATGGATGGTATAAAAATCTGAAGCCTACGTCGTGCTTCAGTTTTTTTAGTTTTAACATTGCTTGCCATATTACAACGGGTAAATGTTTGGATATAAGGATAATCATTAATTGTTACTTTTTAGAGAAAAAAACAAAAATAATATTCTGAAAATTTAGAATTTGTGATATAGTAAAATCTATCATTACTTATATACGTGATTGCCATGAGGAGATGTTGAAACATCATAGCAATAACTCATAAGTAGGTTGATCAATTTAATAAGTGTGCAGAACAGACAACAGGAGGTTTTTTACATGACATCAACACTTAGAGAAATAGGCGTTAAAGATTTTACATTTAGAGTGCTATCGGGCGTAGCCATAGGTATCGTGGTGGGCTTAGTACCCAATGCCATTTTGGGAGAAATCTTTAAAGCGTTAATGCATCATCATCCATTTTTTGGTACATTGTTACATGTTGTACAAGCAATGCAATTTACAGTGCCAGCTTTAATCGGCGCACTCATTGCGTTGAAATTTGACATGACACCATTAGCCATTGCAGTGGTTGCTTGTGCCTCTTATGTAGGTAGTGGAGCCGCACAATTTAAACATGGCGCATGGGTGATTGCTGGTATTGGAGACTTGATTAATACGATGATAACAGCAACGATTGCTGTAATATTCATCTTATTAATTGAAAAACGTGTCGGCAGTATGGCGCTCATTGTATATCCAACGATTGTAGGTGGATTGTCAGCTACGATTGGCGTATTCATTTTGCCATATGTACACATGATTACAACTGGCATTGGTAATATGGTTAATAGCTTCACAGAATTACAACCTGTATTAATGTGTATGCTCATTTCTATGGTCTTCAGTTTTATTATTATTTCACCGTTATCAACAGTTGCGATAGCTATTGCAATAGGGATTACAGGTCTTGCGGCAGGATCAGCTTCTATTGGTATTTCAGCTACTGAAGCAGTATTGCTTATTGGTACTAGCAAAGTGAATCGAGTTGCAGTACCGATTTCTATATTCTTTGGTGGTGTGAAAATGATGATGCCTAATATGGTTAAATATCCAATCATCATGTTACCAATCCTTATAACTGCTGGTATATCAGGAATTGCAGGAAGTTTGATTGGTATTGCGGGAACGAAAGAATCGGCAGGATTTGGTTTCATTGGTATGATTGGTCCAATTAGTGCTTTTAAATTTTTACATATTGATTCTGCCTTAGTGAGTGTCTTACTCATTATTTTAGGATTCTTTGTTGTGCCATTAGTAACTGCATTTGTTTTAGATATTATTTTCCGAAAAGTATTACGTCTATATACTAACGACATATATAAATTTATGGGTTAACGTCCTATTAAATAGGAATTGATAAAGTGTTGAATGTCGCATTTTATCAATTCTTTTTATTTATAAAGATTGAGAAAAAATAGAAATAAATCGTGTTACAATAAAAATGAAATGATACGTTACAAAAAGGGTGAATGGTTAATGGCTAATAAAATCGAAAAACTAGCACTAAAGACAGCAGAACTTACAAGACAAACACATGATTTGGGTATTCCAATTATGATTTTATTTGAAGGTGTCCCAGCCTCTGGAAAAACACGCTTATCAAATGAATTATTACTTAACTTTGATGCGAAATATACACATTTTATTGCAACACAGTCACCTCAAAAGGATGATTTAAGATATCAATTCTTACAAAAATATTGGAATACATTACCTAAAAAGGGTGATATCAATGTTTATTTTAGAAGCTGGTACTCTCACTATTTAGATTATCGAGAGAATGAAATTAAGCATGATAGATACAAAAACTATGATGTCTTAAAAGAACAAATTGCGTCTTTTGAAGATATGTTAATCAAAGATAATTATGAAATCATTAAATTCTTTATTGAAATTAACGAAGATAAAAGACAAGAACATATTAAGCAAACGAAAGAGAATCCATTAATGCGGTGGAAAGTTCAAGAATATGGTAGCGTCTTATCAACAGAAACATATTTAGAGGATATGCATCAATTTATTAAACAAGATCAACAATGGCAGATTATTGATTATACAGAACGACAATCAGCAATCGAAAAAATGTATGAACACATTATACAACGTTTAGAACAAGCCATTGCCAAACATCATGCTCAAGATAATGAACGTGATGGTGACTTTACTGAGCACTTTAGTACCAAAATGTTTGATATCGAAGTAGATAAAGTATCCAAAGAAGCATACAAATCATTGATTAGCGAATTACAAAAACGCATGCGAGAAATACAATTCGCATTATATGAGCGGAAAATCCCACTCATTCTTGTGTTTGAAGGCATGGATGCAGCCGGCAAAGGTGGTAATATCAAACGTATTAGAGAAAAGCTTGATCCAACTGGTTATGAAGTCAATGGCATTAGCGCACCTACTGACGTTGAATTAAAACATCATTATTTATGGCGCTTTGCAAAAGATATGCCACGAAGCGGACACATCGAGTTATTTGATAGAAGTTGGTATGGCCGTGTATTAGTTGAGCGTATTGAAGGATTTGCAACGATGAATGAATGGCAACGTGCTTATGAGGAAATTAATGCATTTGAAAAAATGTGGACAGATGAAGGTGCAATCATCTTAAAATTCTTCCTTACATTAGATAAAGACGAACAGTTGAAGCGTTTTAAAGATCGTCAAAATAACGTCGATAAACAATGGAAAATCACGGATGAAGATTGGCGTAATCGTGAAAAATGGGATTTATACGTCGAAGCAAGTCATGACATGGTTAAAAAAACACATACAACCTATGCACCATGGTTAGTTGTACCCGCCGACCATAAGAAAACATCAAGAATAGAAATTATGAAATATATTATTCGTAAATGTGAAAAAGTATTATGGGGCGTTAAAGATTATGAATGAATATGATTAAATAATAGGAACCAAGAAACGGTAGAAAATCATAGCGTTTCTTGGTTTTTTTAAAGTTATATAGATAAATTGAATAGTTCGGAGTTGTTAGAAATATTACGGTATTGTAACAAAACGGCAATTTGTAATATTACAGACAATGTAAAACAGTTGTAAATTTCTTAAAAGAGTATTGTAAATCCTTATTTCATAATGAAATTTTAAACTATTTGTTCAAAAAATAATTGTTACAAAGCGAAATACTTATATTTCAATGTTACAAAATAAGATGTCTATTGTAATTTTTTGTAAGAAAAGCGTAATACTACTGGCGTTTTTTTATGATATAGTACTTATTGTCAAAAGTTAAACACAGAGCAAAACACAATAACTAAAGAATATAACATAACGAAAATATAAACTAATTTTTTTTGGAGGAATTTTTTATTATGAAAAAAACAGTAATCGCGTCGTCATTAGCAGTAGCTTTAGGAGTAACAGGTTATGCATTAACTACAGATAACAGTGCACATGCATCTGAATCAACTACTAATTATGCACAATTAGCTAACTTAGCTCAAAACAACCCATCTGAATTAAATGCGCACCCAGTACAAGCTGGCGCATACAACATCTCATTCGTTAAAGATGGTTTCAAATATAACTTCACTTCTGATGGTCAATCTTGGTCTTGGAATTACACTTACGTTGGTGGTGCTGACACAGTAGCAACTACACAAGCTGCTCCAGCTGCTCAATCAACTGATTACTCAGCTTCTTACAGCAACGAAGCATCATCTCAATCAGTAAGCTCAAACCAACAATCAAGCAACACTAGTGTTAGAACAGTTTCTGCACCAACAACTACTTCATACTCAGCTTCATCAGCTTCAACTGGTGGATCAGTTAAAGCGCAATTCTTAGCTAACGGTGGTACTGAAGCTGCTTGGAACGCTATCGTAATGCCAGAATCAGGTGGTAACCCTAACGCAGTTAACCCAGCTGGTTACAGAGGTTTAGGTCAAACTATGGAATCATGGGGTACTGGTTCAGTAGCACAACAAACTAAAGGTATGATTAACTACGCTAACAGCCGTTACGGTTCATTAGATGCAGCAATTGCATTCCGTAATAACAACGGTTGGTGGTAGGATTTACTCAGATAACTGGATAGCACATCGAGTTATCGAGGAAAGAGGTCGACATGATGGTCGGCCTCTTTTTTTGTATTTTAATAGACACTGTAGCATAACGTTTACCGATGAGGTTTATAGGGAAGATATTAGAACAATTATTATGTCGAAAGTGTTGAATGTTATGTCATTATGGAAAGTATTGAAATTAGGCTTAATACATAGTGTGTTTTGGACAACCACACAATTATCAATATCTCAGTTGATGGTACGATGCCCGTCATCCTTCTTTGTGAAATATGACAAGGTTTTTACAATATGGTCGTGGGAAAAGAATGGCGCTTTATGGAATACACTATTACGTATTAATAAGTGGAAACGCTTCATTCCAGAAGGTGCTAGATTCAATCATCATATTTATAATAAAAAGAAACTAGCTTCTTTTAAATTAGAAGACATACATATAATGATTGTAGAAATGCGTCGGGCAGAACTTGTGCATTGGTTATCAATGATACCAGTGATTATTTTTGTAAAAGCACCTAAATATATACAATTTATCAATATGAGTTATGTTATTTGCGCTAATTTACCGATTATACTGACGCAACGTTACAATCGTCCAAGATTAGAATTGTACTATCAACGCAGAGTGAAACGGAGTGAATAGACTTGTCACATAAAAACATTATCGTTATCGGCGGTGGATTAGGCGGTATATCAGCAGCGATTCGTCTTGCACAAAGTGGTTTTAATGTCACACTTTACGAGCAAAATGATCACATCGGTGGTAAAGTCAATCGACTTGAAGCAGACGGATTTGGTTTTGACTTGGGTCCATCTATTTTAACGATGCCATGGATATTTGAAAGATTATTCAGCTATAGTAAGAAACAAATGAAAGATTACGTTACGATTGAACGCTTACCTTTACAATGGCGTAGTTTCTTTACAAATGGTAAAGTTATTGATTTATACGAAGATTTAGAACAAATGGGCCTTAACAACAGTCAACTCACGGATGAGGATATCAAACAATTGCACCAATTTATGGATTATGCAGCGCATATTCATCGTTTCACTGAAGAAGGTTATTTCGCACTTGGGCTTGATACGGTTTCGGAAATTATCAAATATCAAGGTCCATTGCGTTCAGTCAAAGGTGTAGATTACTTCTCAACAATGCAACAAGCAATCAATCGTTACGTCGAAAAGCCAGAGTTAAGAGATATGCTAGGTTATTTCATTAAATATGTTGGTTCGTCATCTTATGACGCACCAGCCGTGTTAACAATGTTAATCCATATGCAATATGAACAAGGTTTATGGTATGTCAAAGGTGGCATTCACCACCTTGCACGTGCATTGGAGCGATTAGCTGTTGAAGAAGGTGTGACAATTCATACTGGCAAAGATGTACGTAGTATTGATACGTATTTTAATCATGTCACAGGCGTTAGATTAGATGATGGTTCACATGTAAGTGCTGATTACATCGTTTCTAATAGAGAAGTCATACCAACTTATCGTGACTTACTACACTTTTCAAATAAGCAATTAGCGCAATTAGAGAAGGTTTATGAGCCCGCAGCGTCCGGATATGTTATGCATTTAGGTGTAGACAAAACCTATCCTCAATTGGCCCATCATAATTTCCTTTTCTCTAATGATTCAAAGCGCAATTATCGAGAAGTGTTCCATGACAAAGTCTTACCACAAGATCCAACTATTTATTTAGTAAACTCGAATAAATCTGATCCAGCGCAAGCGCCAAAAGGATATGAAAATTTAAAAGTGTTACCACATATTCCGTATATTCAAGAGCAACCATTCACTGAAGAACAATATAATGATTTTCGAGCACGTGTCTTGGATAAATTAGAGCGTATGGGGCTTACAGATTTACGTCAGCATATTGTATATGAAGATATTTGGACACCGCATGATATTGAACAAACCTATCACTCGAATAAAGGTGCCATTTATGGGGTAGTGGCAGATAAGAAGAAAAATAAAGGATTTAAGTTTCCTAAACAAAGTCAATACTTTGATAATTTATTCTTTGTCGGAGGATCCGTTAATCCTGGTGGTGGGATGCCGATGGTGACGTTAAGTGGTCAACAAGTCGCGGATAAAATTAATGCACTTGAACGTGCGCTTACGAATGATTCAGAGGATTAGAGGTAATACAAGTATGACAAAATTAGCGTCACTGTTTCATGGAAGTATAGGTTTATCGTTAGTCAGTGGTTATTTAATGTATAATCGCCGGCATCTATTGTCATTTGATAAAACACGTGTAGGGGACTTTAGACAAAGCATAAGTGTGATCATTCCAGCGCGTAATGAAGAAAAAAGATTGCCAAAGTTATTACATAGTTTGTCACAACAGTCACTACAAGTTGAATGTATCGTCATGGATGATGATTCAAATGATAGCACTGCTGAAATTGCGCGAAAAATGGGCGCAAACGTGTATAATGTGACATATGATAGCAATGAGCCTACATGGGTTGGTAAGTCATATGCATGTTATCAAGGTGTTAACCACACAACATCAGATATCATTATATTTATGGATGCAGATGTAACATTACAAAATGATGATGCATTAGAAGCAATTATTCAGACCTATGCACAACAACACTATCGTGGTTTACTAAGTATTCAACCGTATCACAGTGTGCGGAAACCTTATGAACACTTATCAGCAGTGTTTAATCTAATGACAATTGTAGGTACAAATACATTTTCAACTTTAGCTAAAGCAAAGGGTGATGCATTAGCATTTGGCCCGGTAACCGTCATGAACAAAGCGGATTATATTAAGACACAAGGCCATAAAAACGCTGCGTCACAAATCATTGAAGGATTTGCTTTAGGCAAAGCGTTTCAACGTTGCCAGTTGCCAGTGACTCAATTTGAAGGTCAGGGCTACGTTAATTTTAGAATGTACCAATCAGGCGTTCAAACGCTCATAGAAGGATGGACGAAGCACTTGGCGGTAGGTGCATCGTCAACACAACCGCATATTATGATGTTAATCATGTTATGGATGATAGGTAGTATCACTTCATTCAGTGCATTCATACTCAGTTTATTTAAACAAGGATTGTCATTTAGACGAGCGCTACTATCTTATGGCTTGTATACACTACAATTCAGCCGTTTACATCGTAGAGTAGGTAATTTTTCGCTTTTAGTCTTGATTTGTCATCCAATATTATTTTTAGTGTTTATTTTAATTTTTATCAATTCATTTCGTCACATCCATTACACAAAACAGGTAAAATGGAAAGGACGACGATTTAATATTAAATAATATTTAGCAGGGGGTTCTCCATGAGCACATTAGAAGAAAATTATCAATATTGTCATCAAATTATGAAAGATTACTCTAAGAGTTTCTCATATGCTTTTGATATGTTACCTGAGCAACAGCGACGCGCAATATGGGCAATTTATGCTGTTTGCAGAATCGTTGATGATAGTATCGATGTACATCAAGACGTGGATTATTTACATAAGATTCATCGTGATGTTGAATCTATTGAACATCAAACAATAACGACATTTGAAAGTGATGCACGCATTATGACGGCTTTTGCTGATGCAGCGACACATTTCCAAATGAATTACCAAGCCCTCTACGACTTAATTGATACCGTAGAAGCCGATCAACACTTCGAGATGTTTGAAACAGATCGTGGTCTACTCGATTATTGTTATGGGGTAGCAGGAACAGTCGGCGTATTACTAATTCCTATTTTGGCAACGCCACCGTCAGACGAAGCTTATGCATATGGTAAGCAATTAGGTGAGGCGCTTCAACTAACGAATATACTACGTGATGTTGGTGAAGATTATCGAAACGGGCGTATTTACTTTAGTAAAGCACGTTTAAATGAGTTTAATGTTTCAATTGCAGATGAAATGGAACGCAATCAACCCTCTGACAATTACATCAAAATTTGGGAATTCTATGCGACACTAGCGGATAATAACTACGATATGGTATTGAATCATCTCGATGTTTATAATGAAGAATCTCGTATGATTATTGAGTTAGCAGCTCAAGTCTATCGCGGTATACTAACTGAGGTACGTAAATCATCATATTCATTGAAAGAACGCGCATATGTTTCTAAATGGAAAAAACATAAAATCTACCGCAACTTAAAGAAAAAATATAAAGATTAGGTGAGATGTATGAACATAGCAGTAGTAGGTGCTGGTGTTACCGGCTTAGCAGCTGCCGCACGATTGGCCGCGCAAGGTCATCAAGTAACCATTTTTGAAAAGAATGAACAAGTCGGTGGCCGTATGAGTCAATTTAAGAAGGATGGTTTTACCTTCGATATGGGACCGACCATAGTGATGGTTCCAGATGTTTATAAAGCAGTATTTGAAGAATGTGGTAAACGTTTCGAAGATTATGTCGATATGAAACCACTCACACATATTTTTGATATCTATTTCTCAGATAAAGATAAAGTAAGTGTATCGACGGATTTGGCACAACTAAGCCAGACGCTAGAAGAGATAGAGCCAGGCTCAACGCAAGGGTTTATGCAGTTTTTAACGGATATATATAAACGATATGAGGTAGCGCGTAAATATTTCCTTGAGCGCACGTTCCGTAAGCCAAGCGAATTTTATAATCCGTTAACGTTATATCGTGGACTTAAATTGAAGACGTTTAACAATGCGGATCAATTAATAGATAATTATGTATCTAATGAAAAAATACGCAAGCTACTTGCATTTCAGACATTATATATCGGTATTGATCCGAAACAAGGCCCATCAATTTACTCTATTATTCCTATGATTGAGATGGTTCATGGCGTCCATTATATCAAAGGTGGCATGTATGGCTTAGCCCAAGGCTTATTACAGCTTGGTCAAGACTATGGTGTCAATGTTGAACTCAATGCAGACGTGCAAGAGATCATCATTGATCCTAAATTTAAGCGTGCAGATGGCTTACGTGTTAATGGTGATATTCGACGTTTCGATAAAGTACTATGTACAGCCGACTTCCCATATGTGGCACAACATCTCATGCCTCAGCACGCGCCATTAAAGCGCTATTCTCCTGAAAAGGTGGATAACATGGATTATTCATGTTCAGCATTTTTAATTTATGCAGGTATTAATCGTCAATTACGTGATAAATTGCATGTCCATAACGTGGTATTTGCTAAAGATTTTAGAGGTAATATTGATGATATCTTTAGTGGAAAGATGCCAGATGATCCATCATTATACCTTTACTTCCCATCTGTAGAAGATGCAGCATTAGCACCTGAGGATCAGACAGGCATGTACGTATTGATGCCAGTCCCAGAATTAAAAACAGGCCAAATTGACTGGCATGACCCTACAATAGTCGAGAAGGCGAAAGACGTCATCTATAACAAACTTGAAACGATTGAAGCACTTAAAGATGTCCGTCGAGATATCGTATCTGAAACAGTTTTTACACCGCTTGATTTTGAGCAACGCTACAATGCTAAGTTCGGTTCAGCATTTGGACTCATGCCAACGCTGACACAAAGTAATTATTACAGACCAGCCAATGTTTCAAGAGACTACAAAGACTTATACTTTGCAGGTGCAAGTACACATCCGGGGGCAGGTGTACCAATCGTTCTAACGAGTGCTAAAATTACGGCAGAAGCAATGCTTGAAGATATTAATCATGGTGTATAATCTCCATAAAGTAAATGAATCAGAAAATTATAAATATTGACAATCATTATTGAACTGATACAATAAATATTAATTCAATAGACTTATCCAGAGAAGTGAAGGGATTTGGCCCGATGAAACTTCAGCAACAGACTTAAAAGATAAAAGTACTGTGCTAATTCCAAAGAGGTATACCTCAAAGATAAGTGTCATAGTTATAAACTAAGCTATATGTCACTCTCTTTTGAGCGTGATATATAGCTTTTTAATTTTGTAAGGGGGTAAATCATGACAATTTCAAATAAGCTAGCGCATATTCCAGATAGTTACTTTGGTAAGACAATGGGACGCAAAGTTGAACATGGTCCATTGCCGTTAATCAATATGGCAGTGGGTATACCGGATGGTGAAACGCCTAAAGGTATTGTTGATCATTTTGCAGAAGCAGTTCGAATTCCAGAGAATCAAAAGTATGGTGCCTTTCATGGTAAAGCATCATTTAAAGAAGCGATTGTTAATTTTTATCAACGCCAATACGGTGTCACGTTAGATAAAGAAGACGAGGTGTGCATACTTTATGGTACAAAGAACGGTTTAGTGGCATTACCGACATGTATTGTGAATCCTGGAGAGAATGTGTTGTTGCCAGATCCTGGTTATACAGATTATCTCGCTGGTGTCTTGCTTGCTGATGCCAATCCAGTACCACTTAATTTGGACCCACCAGATTACTTGCCAGATTGGCGCAAAGTAGATGCACAAACATTAGCGAACACGTCATTAGTTTATTTAACTTACCCAAATAATCCTACAGGTTCAACGGCCACTAAAGCGGTATTTGATGAAGCTATTCAAAGATTTAAAGGTACGCAAACAAAGATTGTTCATGACTTTGCATATAGTGCTTTTGGTTTCGATGCTAAGAACCCGAGTATACTCGCTTCTAAAGCTGCAAAGGAAGTAGCCATTGAAATTTTTTCATTGTCAAAAGGGTATAACATGTCAGGTTTCAGAGTAGGCTTTGCGGTAGGGAATAAAGACATGATACAAGCACTAAAGAAATATCAGACACATACGAATGCGGGTATGTTTGGTGCCCTTCAAGATGCAGCAACGTATGCGTTGAATCATTATGATGCCTTTTTGGATCAACAAAATGACACATTTAAACGACGTCGTGATGCTTTTGAGAAGCGATTAAAGGAAGCGAATTTGCCATTTGTGCATTCTAAAGGTGGTATATATTCATGGCTTCAAACGCCACCGGGTTACGATAGTGAATCGTTCGAACAATATTTATTAAAAGAGCAGTCCATCCTAGTAGCACCAGGTATTCCATTTGGAGAAAATGGACGTCATTATGTGCGCATTTCTTTGGCACTGGAGGATGATTTATTGATTGAAGCGGCGAATCGACTCGCATCGTTATCTAATTTGTATAACGTATAACACTAAGACGAACATGAGAAAGGATGATAGATAATGACTAGAATAAAAATGATGAGTGTACGTGATGAAGATATTCCTTATATTGAAGAATGGGCAGAACAGCATAAGGTTGAAATAGAATTAAACAAAGAGATATTGACGGAAGGTAATGTGGATAGTGTTCAAGGATTTGATGGGTTATCTTTATCTCAACAACATCCAATATCTGAAGAAATATTTGCGAAACTTCAACGTTTCGGGATTAAACATATTGCGCAACGTAGTGCTGGGTTTGATACGTATGATTTAAATTTAGCTACACAATACGGCATCATTATATCTAATGTGCCGTCTTATTCACCAAGTTCTATTGCAGAGTTTGCCGTGACACAAGCAATTAATATTGTTAGAAATCAAAATGACATTCAACGTAAACTTCAAGCATATGATTTTAGATGGGAACCTTCAATCTTGTCACGTTCAATCAGTGATTTAACTGTTGCGGTTATCGGAACTGGACGTATTGGTTCCATTGCAGCAAGAATCTTTGCCAAAGGGTATGGTAGTCATGTTGTTGCCTATGATCCATTTCCAAATGAGCAAGTTGCACAGTATGTTACGTATAAAGAAACATTAGAAGACGCATTGCAGGATGCTGATATTGTCACAATTCATATTCCAGCAACAAAATATAATCCGCATCTTTTTAACGAAGCATTATTTTCTAAATTTAAAAAAGGCGCTGTATTTGTCAACGCGGCTAGGGGATCAATTGTAGATACACGAGCATTGCTAGATGCCATTGATCGCGGACACATTAAAGGTGCTGCGTTAGATACATATGAGCATGAACGTGGATTATTCCCTGGAGATTATCGTGATAAAGCAATTAATGATGAATTGCTAGAGACGTTAATTGCCAGAGAGGATATTTGGTTAACTCCGCATATTGCATTCTATACGGATGCAGCTGTAAAGAATTTGATTGTGGATGCACTTGATGCAGTCCTTGATGTGTTGAATACAGGGACGACGCAATTAAGAGTAAATTAAAAAAGAAGTTAGGCATGGCACACTGAATGTTTTATAACCCCGGCTAGATTAGCTTGTAGCATTTCAATCAGAAATGCGTTTTGCTGGGGTTTGCCACGCCTAACTTCTTCTATTTCACTTTTCGAATTCACCTAAATCCTAAGCGCTTTTGTCCGGACCTTATTGACGGCCTAACAAAAGCAGGATTTTTGTCGAAAAACTCAAAGCTCGACAAAACTTGAGAAGCAGTTTTGCTCACTTTTCGAATTCGCCTAAATCCTAAGCGCTTTTGTCCGGACCTTATTTTACATCGTAGCCTTGATCTTCAATGGCTTCTTTCATTTGCTCAACTGATACTCTATCTTCGTCATAATCGACGCGAACTTGATGTTTGTCTAAGTCTACTTCAGCTGAAGTAACACCATTTAATTTAGCTAGTGCTGATTCCACAGCGTTTCTGCAGTGGTCGCAACTCATACCTTCAACATTCATTACTTTATTAATCATAATGATCACCTCCGACGTTCTTAATAGTATATACCCATATTTTACTCCTTTTTAATAAACAAAGAAATAAAATAGAAATGCTTCAAAATTATAGTTTCATTCGTCTTAGTCGTAAAGCGTTACTTACAACACTAACTGAACTTAAGGCCATTGCAGCGCCAGCTATCCATGGTGCGAGTAATCCCATTGCTGCAATAGGTATGCCTGCAATGTTATATCCAAATGCCCAGAATAAATTTTGTTTAATGTTGCGAATGGTTTTATGACTCGCGTGGATGGCTTTAGGTACTAACTGAATATCGCCCCCTAGAATGGTGATATCTGCAGCTTCTATCGCTACTTCAGTCCCTGTTCCCATTGCAATACCAATATCTGCTTTAACCAGTGCAGGGGCATCATTGATACCGTCACCTACCATAGCAACGTTATGCTGCTGTTCTTGTAACTGCGTGATATGTTGTGCCTTATCTTGAGGGAGAACTTCAGCAATGACTTGGTCAATACCAACTTCATTGGCAATCGCACGTGCAGTTCGTTCATTATCACCAGTTAGCATGACCGTTTTAATATTCATAGCTGCTAGTTGTTGGATGGCGTTTTTGGCAGAAGGTTTAACTGTATCTGCAACAGCAATCATGCCCTTAAGTTCACCACCATACGCAATTAACATTACGGTCTGACCATCAGCTTCCATATGTGTCATCTTCTGTTTCATCGTATCTATGTTGATGTGATGTGCGAGCATCAATTTTTTATTGCCAACAAGTAACTGAGTCCCATCGATAAGCGCTTGTATACCGTGGCCTGGTAATGTTTGATAGTCAGTGACGTCTACCAATTGCACATGTTGTTGTTCAGCATAGTTAACAATTGCAGTAGCTAAAGGGTGTTCAGAGTTCTTTTCAGCGGAGGCCACTAAAGCTAGTGTATCTTCATCCCCATCTAAATAAGTAACTTCTGGTTTACCATGAGTTAATGTGCCTGTTTTATCGAACACAACCGTATCAACTTGATGTGTGCGTTCGACATACTCGCCACCTTTGAATAAAATACCATTTTCAGCAGCGCGACCTGTACCAACCATGATAGACGTTGGTGTCGCTAATCCAAGCGCACATGGACAAGCAATAACTAAAACGGATATCGCAGCAACAAGTGCATCCTCAAAGTGACCAGGATGAACGATGGTAATCCAAATGAGGAAAGTTAATAATGCGATAGCAATTACAATTGGCACGAAATAGCCAGATATGATATCAGCTAAACGTTGAATAGGTGCTTTAGAACTTTGAGCTTCTTCAACGACTTTAATAATGTTAGAAAGGGCAGTGTCCTTTCCAACTTTAGTGGCTTTAATTGTAATTACACCATTTGTATTTATCGTTGAACCGATCACTGCATCATCAACCTGCTTATCCACGGGCATGGATTCACCAGTCAACATTGACTCATCTATAGCAGTTTCGCCTTTGATGATTTGACCATCAACCGGTATCTTTTCACCTGGTTTAATTAACAAGATATCATTCACACTAACTTGATTCAGAGGTACCATTTGTTCGATGCCATTGTCATCAATGAGGCGTGCCTCTTTTGCCTGTAAATTCAGTAATTCACTTAATGCATGTGTTGTTTGCGATTTAGCGCGTGCCTCTAAATATTTTCCGAAAAGAATCAACGTGATCAGCACAGCACTTGTCTCAAAATATAGGTGAGGCATATGTGTCGAACCGGCTAACCATTTGATCATTTCATAAATACTGTAAAAGTAAGCAGCGCTAGTGCCTAATGCGACAAGCACATCCATGTTAGCGCCACCGTTGCGCAAGTTCTTATAAGCGCCAACATAGAATTGCCAACCAATGATGAATTGGATAGGTGTCGCAAGTATAAATTGGAACCAAGGATTCATTAAGAGATCTGGTATATGCATATTAAAGAGATGAACGAACATTGTCATGAGTAACGGTAATGCCAGAATCGCTGAGATGATTAATTTGTTTCGCTTATGTTTCAATGCGCGTTGTTTACGTGTAGCTTGATCTTCTTCAGTTTGTTTAGGTTGTGCATCATAACCTAGCTTTCTAATACGTTCTATTAAAGTATCTAAGTCGGTTTGACCGGGATAGTAAGCTACCGTGGCTTGTTCAGTCGTTAAATTGACAGATGCTTGTTTGACACCTGTGGTTTTATTTAATACTTTTTCAATGCGGTTTGAACAAGCAGCACAAGTCATGCCACTTATATCTAATTCAGCTTTATCTATGACTACATCATAGCCAAGCTTTTGAACAATCGACACGAAGTCATTGATTTCATAGTCATTTGAATCATATTCGATTGTTGCCTTTTCAGTCGTTAAATTAACCTGTGCGTTAACATTATCCATTTTGTTTAATCGCTTTTCGATACGGTTAGAACAGGCGGCACAAGTCATACCGGTAATAGTCAATGTAGTATGTTGTTTATTGCTCATTAGGACACCTCCATTACAATTCATACATAATATACCCCCTTAGGGTATTTAAGTCAATGCTTCTGTTCTGCTTTTGAATAAAAAAGTGCCCTCCAAAGTTTTCATTTTTCAATGTCTACTTTGAAGGGCACATATTAAGTCTATATCTTAGACTACAAATGTATATGAGCAGTCGTGGACTGAATTCAACATGCACTTGAATGTCTTCTTATTGCCGATAATATCATTCTATTGTGTCGTTGATATCGTTATTTTAGAAAAAATCAGATGGTTTAAAATGGTCTAAATTTAAATCTTTATAGTTATTAAAATCAAAATTGGATATATTTTGAACCAATTCGCCATTTTTAGCTTGATTGTAATAATAGTTCGCTTCGTTCATTACATCATGATCTTGGAATGTCTTTACAATACCAAGTATGATTAGTAATGCAATAATACCTTTAAATAAACCTCGCATAGCGTCGCACTCCTTTATCTGTATGTTCTCGTTAGTGGCTTAAGTTAAATCTTTAATAGAAGTTTAATTTAATTATATAAGGTTTCGTACTAAAATGCATGAGACTAAGGAACTGACTTCCTATCATTCTAAAGTTGTAATGAAATGGATCGTTGATAATCAGATAACAACTTTGTTTCAAATGCGACATTAATGGGAACGGTTAAGTAAATGGATAAGGAGTGGTAACGAATGAATTTATTAGAATTTCATAAGCAAATTAAAGGCTATACTCAAGATCATCAACCAGGTACTGAGAAAGATATGAATCCTAGACCAGTTTCAGAGCTAGATGACTATAAAGCAGCAGGTAAACTGCAAGGTAAAGTTACATTAATTACTGGTGGTGACTCAGGTATTGGTCGTTCTGTTGCGATATTATTTGCTAAAGAAGGCGCGGATGTAGCAATTGGTTATTACGATGAGCATGAGGATGCTGAGGAAACCGTTCAACGTTTGAAAGACATCGGTGTTAAAGCTAAAGCGTATGCACATGATTTAAAAGATGCACAACAATCTAAAGATTTAGTGCAACAAGTGGTTCAAGACTTTGGCGGATTAAATATTCTAGTAAATAACGGTGCTGTTCAATATCCACAAGACCATTTTATGGACATTACACCGGAACAATTTAAAGAGACATTCGAAACTAATATATTTGGTATGTTCTTCTTATCACAAGCGGCCGTTCCATATTTAAGTGATAACGATACGATTATTAACACAACAAGTGTAACAGCATATCGTGGTTCAGGTCATTTGATTGATTACGCTTCAACTAAAGGCGCGATTGTTTCATTTACACGATCATTAGCTACAACGCTAATGGAGAAAAATATACGCGTCAATGGTGTAGCGCCAGGACCGATTTATACGCCATTAATTCCAGCTACCTTTGATGAAGACAAAGTGGAAAATCAAGGTGGCAATACGCCAATGGGTAGACGTGGACAACCTGCAGAACTTGCGCCAGCCTATGTGTTCCTTGCAACAAATGCAGATAGCTCATATATCACAGGCCAAATTATTCATGTTAATGGTGGCGACTATATTACAACTTAAATGGAATTAATGTCTAAGACGTCATGGTTATGGTCTGAGACATAAATAATCTAATAATGCTATTTTGGAAATTGGCAATGGCTAACTGAAGAGAAAAGACACTTAAGCCATGCATTGCATAGTTCTAGCGGGGCCCAAGCAAAGAGAATTTCATCAAGAAATTCTACAAGCAAAGCAAGCTGGGGTTGGGGCCCCAAGCAAAGAGAATTTCATTAAGAAATTCTACAAGCAAAGCAAGCTGGGGTTGGAGACGTTTTAAAAAGAATGTTGTCTCACTCTCGGCTTTTTTGTTGTTAGACATAAAGTCTGCATTCCTTTAATTGAAATGGAATTTCAGTGCAAAAGCGTCTTGATTCGTTTAAACTTTATGATAACAATTGAAAGAAGGTGAGTGAGTACGATGACAGAGAAAGAAAAAATGTTAGCACATGAATGGTATGATGCGAATTTTGATAATGAATTAGAAGCAGAACGTATACGAGCTAAAGATTTATGTTATGACTTTAATCAAACACGCCCAAGTGATGATAGCAAACGACAAGCAATCTTAACTGAATTATTTGGCGCCCAATTAGAGCATATTACAATTAATAGTCCCTTCGATACAGATTATGGGTGGAATGTTAAGTTAGGTAAGAACATCTTTGTTAATAGTAATTGTTACTTCATGGATGGAGGTGGCATCACGATTGGTAATGATGTATTTATAGGTCCATCTTGTGGCTTCTATACTGCCCATCATCCTTTAACACCTAAAGAACGTAATGCAGGTTTAGAGTTGGCTCAGCCTATCACAATTGGGAATAACATTTGGTTTGGTGGCAATGTTGTAGTCACACCTGGTGTAACGATTGGTGATGGCTCAGTTATTGCAGCGGGAAGCGTAGTGACTAAAGACGTACCAACGAATAGCCTAGTTGCGGGTGTGCCTGCTAAAGTAATAAGAGAAATTGATGAAAGAGATGCCCCTAAATAGCCATGTCATCAATCGGGTATAGATAACCTTTGAGTCGTCCAGTGGCTCAAAGGTTTTTGTATCTAAAAATTTAATATACAAAACGCATTGTTTTAATAATATATAATATAAATAAATGATATAATATATTTAGACTGTATATTGGCGTTCATCTCCATATATACTTAAGAATCAAAATGTAATTCAACGCATTCATTTTATGACATCAACTTAAGAGAATGAAATACAACTTAGAAAGGAAAATGAATATGGCACTGAAGACATTTTTACAAAATCAAAGTCGACGTAAATTTAAATTTATAACGACGCCTTTACAAAGAAGAAATAACTCAGCTTATACACGTAAAATAATGCGTTATGCGCACAATTATGAAGCGAATAAAGTTAAACAACACGATATTCTATATCAAGTAAGAGATGGGAAGAGTATTACAGATAGTCCATATGCTATCTTTAAACGTTTGGTTCATCATCCCAAATATCGTAAATATACGCATAAATGGGTCGTCGACACTACCGAAACGTTAGAATTTTATAAGAAGAAATTTGAGAAATACAAAAATATTGAATTCGTGATTAAAGAATCTCCAGAGTATTTAAGGGCACTAACCGAATGTAAGTATCTAATTAACAACTCAACATTTCCTGCCTATTTCATTAAAAAGCCTGATCAAATTTATGTGAACACATGGCATGGTACGCCACTCAAATATATGGGGCTAGACCTTGAAAATGGCTTACATGGTTCGCAAAATATTATTAAAAACTTTTTATCGAGTGATTATATCATAAGTCCTAATCGCCATACGTCAGATATTTTTAAAAGGGCATTTAGATTGGATAACATTTATGGTGGACAAATTTTAGAAATAGGATATCCAAGAATAGATCTTACATTGAATAGTGATTCAAAAATGCTTATTAATGAATTAAGATCATACATTGATATTACTGATGAGAAAGTATTGTTATATTGTCCTACTTGGAGAGGTGATGATGTCAACACGCCTGAGGAAAGTTTAAATCATATTGTCGAAGAAGTTGAAAAGTTGAAACATCATCTTGATTATCAAGTATTAGTAAAGGTACATCCATTTATTTATAAAAATGCAATTAAAATTGAGGCACTAAAACCTTATCTTATTCCAGATTATTTTGATACAAATGAAATATTGGCGTTTGTTGATTTAATGATAACGGATTATTCAAGTATCTTCTTTGACTATTTAGTCACAAATAAACCCATTGTCTTTTATACACCTGACTACGAAGCATATCAATTTGAAAGAGGAATGTATATCAATGCTCAGGATTTACCGGGACCGGTTGTGCATACCATTGATGATGTTGTACAAGCGATACAACAGAAAACATATCAATTAAATAAGGTGCAACATAACTATCAAATGTTCAAAAATACGTATGCGTATCTAGATGATGGAAATGTTACTGACAAAGTGATTGAGCGCGTATTCACCTCAAAACATAAACGTAAAAAGGAAAAGAAATGTGCTAAAAAACGACTATTAATTTATCCTGGTGGGATGAAAAATAATGGTATTACCTCTTCTGTTATCAATTTATTAGAGAATATTGATTACAATCAATACGACGTTACACTATTTACAAATAGAAGTAATAATGAAGAAATCTTGAATAATCTGAGTAATGTTAACCAAAATGTAAGAATTATTTTAAGAGTTGGCCCATTAGCAGCGTCGTTAAAAGAGACGTATAAAGTAGACTTCGTCAGACAACGAGGGCTAAAAAGTGCATTAGAACGTTTCTTATATCCAAAACATGTATATGAACGTGAGATGCGTAAAATAATAGGTGAAAGTCAATTTGATTATGCGATAGATTTCAGTGGGTATTCTATGTTTTGGGCGAATCTTATTTTAGCTACGACTGCCAAACGTAAGTTGGTCTACCTTCATAGTGATATCAAAGCGGATATGGAGAGAACCGTTAACGGTGTGAAACCACATTATCAAAATTTAAAAGGTTTGATCACATTGTATGATCAATTTGATAAATTGGTATGTGTTTCTGATGCATCAAAAGAACAAAATATGCACAATATTGCTAAAAAAGCACTAAATAAGAAATTTGTAGCGTCAAGAAACACGATTAATTTAAGTAAAATATCGCAATCCATGTTAGATGATGCTGATCAATTTGAGAAAAATAATGTGCCGGTGCTCGTCAGTGTAAATAAAGGGAAAGTGACGTCGGTACCTTTTAAAGAGGATGATTTTAAAATTGTGTCGGTTGGCCGTTTATCACCTGAAAAAGGATTTGATTTATTAATTGAAGCGGTTGGCAAGGTTATCGTGCATTATCCTAATACGAAATTATATATTATGGGAGAAGGTCCATTAAGACATAAATTAGAACAACAAATTCGTAAGTTGAAGTTAGAACAGCATGTCTTTTTATTAGGACAACGAAAAAATCCATTCTATATTATGAAACAAGCAGATGTTTTATCGTTAACGTCTTATTATGAAGGCCAATCAATGGTTCTTCTTGAAGCACTATCACTTGGTATGAATGTATTGGCATCGGATATCATTGCGAATCGTTATGTATTAAACAATGGTAAGTATGGGATGTTAGTGAGTCATGATGTCAATGATATTAAGCACGGCTTAGCGCGTTTTATCAAACATCAAACACCCAATTATGAGACGTTTAACGCTCAAGAATACAATCAATTAGCGATAGAAGAGTTCTATAACCTTCTAAAATAATCAGTAAATACAATATCTATTGAACTTAAAAAATCCTAATCCTAAAAGCATTTGAATGTGTATCAATCATGATTGGGATAAAGTAAGTAATCATTTCATGAGTTTAATAGAATGATAAAAAAAGCGGGAGTGGGGCGACGAATTCAAAAGAATTCTGTCCCACTCCCTACAAATATATATTGACAGTAGTTGACTAAATTAAAAGGGCATTTGCAACAAGCTGCTTTTAATTTATCTGAGTCGATGCTTTTATAATTTTACTTTATATTCTTTGTTATAGGCCAAATAAGATTGAATGCCTTTAGCTATATCATATTGAGGATGATAACCCAATGATTCAAGTGGTGTAATGTCAGCACAAGAATGCTTAATATCTCCAAGTCTTGGTGCTTTAAATTGATATGGAATACTGTAATTGAAGCCCTTTTCAAACGCTTTGAAAACTGCTTTCAGATTTGTTTGTATGCCCGTACCTACATTGAATATTGAACCACTTGTTGCTGGGGTATTTAGCACAAGCCACATAGCGGCAATTAAATCATCAATGTAAACAAAATCACGAGTTTGTTCACCATCACCATAGAAGGTAAATTCAGTCTGATGCGTAAATCTATGATTCATTATTGAGATGACACCTGAATAATCCGAGTTAGGATTTTGTCTTGGACCATAAACATTGAAGAATCTGAGACAAGCGCAAGGGATATCATATAAATGATAGTAAATCTTAGCATACTGCTCTCCAGCGTATTTCTGTATTGCATATGGAGATAATGGCGATGGTTTAGAGTGAGAAACGGATTTAGGTAAACTTGGTAAATCACCGTAAATGGCTGCCGATGAGGCAAATATGAATTTTTTAATTTGCTTATTGTACGTTCGAATGGTTTCTAGAAGATGAACTGTGGCATCAATATTAATTTGATTAGATAAAGATGGTTTCTCAATTGTTTCAACAACACTCACCATGGCTGCTAAATGAATAACATAATCAAATTGCTCTTGACGTATTAATTGCGTTACAAACTCAAAATCGGTGATGTCCTTGACGTAAATATGTTCTTTATTAACAAAGGGAATATTATGTAAGTATCCGGAACTTAAATTATCGATAACATGTACCTCGATATTTTGCTTAACAAAATGTTCGGCTACATGTGAGCCAATAAATCCTGCTCCACCTGTAATTAATGCTTTCATTTGTGTACTTCCTTTTCTTGATGTCGTTAATTTGTGTAAATTTATTATACTTTATTTTTATAAAAATATAAAATTATAATAATATAGTTTGTATGTGTTTTAACTGAACCACTGCATCTGACTAATAATTAAAACTTTTCAGATAATATGTATGTAAGCGATTGCAAAAATAACCCGAAGCATAGTAGAATGAAATTAATGATACAAATTATCATTTTAAGTAAGTCAATGTTTTACTGATTTTTATAATTCTTACAAATACATAGGGGGTAATTAAGAATGGTAGTACCTTTCAAAAATGAACCTGGGATTGATTTTTCAGTACAAGAAAATGTAGAAAGATTTCAAAAAACGTTAGAACAAGTTAAAAGTGAATTTGGTCAAACACTTCCAATTGTGATTGACGGTGAGCACATTACTAAAGATGATACATTTGATTCAATTAATCCAGCTAATACATCGGAATTAATTGCTAAAGTATCTAAAGCAACTAAGGAAGATGTTGATAAAGCATTTGAATCTTCAAATAAAGCTTATAAAGCGTGGCGTCAATGGTCACATAAAGATCGTGCAGAATTATTATTACGTGTAGCAGCAATTATTCGTCGTCGTAAAGAAGAAATTTCTGCGGTTATGGTATACGAAGCAGGTAAGCCATGGGATGAAGCAGTAGGCGATGCGGCTGAAGGTATCGACTTTATCGAATACTATGCACGTTCAATGATGGAATTAGCAGATGGTAAACCGGTATTAGACCGTGAAGGGGAACATAACAAGTACTTCTATAAATCAATTGGTACAGGTGTAACGATTCCACCTTGGAACTTCCCATTTGCTATCATGGCTGGTACAACATTAGCACCAGTAGTAGCTGGTAATACAGTTCTATTGAAACCTGCTGAAGATACAGTATTAACTGCGTATAAATTAATTGAAATTTTAGAAGAAGCAGGTCTTCCTAAAGGTGTTGTTAACTTTGTACCTGGTGATCCTAAAGAAATTGGTGACTATTTAGTTGATTCTGTGCATACACACTTTGTTACGTTCACAGGTTCTCGTGCAACTGGTACACGTATTTATGAACGTAGTGCAGTGGTTCAAGAAGGCCAAACATTCTTAAAACGTGTTATTGCAGAAATGGGCGGTAAAGATGCGATTGTCGTTGATGAAAATATTGATACGGATTTAGCTGCAGAGTCAATCGTAACGTCAGCATTTGGCTTCTCTGGCCAAAAATGTTCAGCATGTTCACGTGCTATCGTACACAGTTCAGTTTATGATGAAGTCTTAGAAAAAGCAGTAGCATTAACAAAAGAATTAACCGTTGGTAATACTGTAGATAATACATTTATGGGTCCTGTAATTAATAAAAAACAATTCGACAAAATTAAAAAATATATCGAAATTGGTGGTAAAGAAGGCAAAATTGAAATTGGTGGCGAAGCTGATGATTCAACAGGTTACTTCATTAAACCAACAATTATTTCAGGATTAAAATCATCTGACCAAGTAATGCAAGAAGAAATCTTTGGTCCAGTGGTTGGCTTTACTAAATTTGATAATTTCGAAGAAGCAATTGAAATTGCGAATGATACAGACTATGGTTTAACAGGTGCAGTGATTACGAATAATCGTGAGAACTGGATTAAAGCAGTGAATGAATTCGATGTAGGTAACTTATACCTTAACCGTGGATGTACTGCAGCAGTTGTAGGTTACCATCCATTTGGTGGCTTCAAAATGTCTGGTACAGATGCTAAAACAGGTAGTCCAGACTACTTATTAAACTTCTTAGAACAAAAAGTCGTTTCAGAAATGTTCTAAGATCAAAAAACATTTTATAAATATAAAGCTGGGAGTGGGACAATGAATTTAAAAAGAATTCAGTCTCACTCCCTTATATTATAGATTCTGTTACAGCACATTGTTAATGAAATAAAACAGAGCCTGATGTGGATTATGAATTAAGTTGTGTGTAATCTTGCCCGTGTAACATCCAACGTACGCCATATTTATCAGTGAAGGCACCCATTTTTCCACCCCAGAATTGTTCTTTAAGCGGCATTTCGATGTTTACAGAGTCGTGATTTTTAATTTTATCGTAAAATTGTTGAACTTTATCTGAATCGTTATGATCATTAACATCGAAATCGATAAGCAGTGAAATACCATTATTAATATTCTCTACGCGTCCAAATGAATCGGAACATAAGATTTTGACGCCTAATACTTCGAATTCTGCGTGCATAGTAGCGTCTGCAGCTTGTTCTTTCGTCATGCCAAATTGTTCTGCTTGTGCTTCGCTAATGTCTAATCTTTTAACGTTTGTAGCGCCAAAGATGTCCTCGTAATAAGATATTGCTTCTTTTGCTTTTTCGAATGCTAAATATGGAAATACTTCAGTCATGATTTAACCCCTTTTTATTAGTTTATAACCAAGGCCATTATATATTGATTTATACTAAATAGCGATTAATACCTATTGACGACTATCAAAAAAACATGAAGAAGTAGCTTTGATGCCTACTTCCTCATGTTTATTTAATCGTGTGCTTTGACATTGATAAGTTTATGAAAAATTTGGTCCATTTGCTTAGGTTTGATTTCTACATTTTCATCCTTTTTCCAATCCATAAATGCATTTAGCACGGAACCGAAGACATAGAATACTAAACTCTTAGGAACGACACCGTCAACAGTAATGCGATGCATGTTTGCTTTGAAGTCGTTCTGCATGATTTCAATCAAATAGTTATTGCGCGCTTCATCAAATGCTTTATCATTGAATTGTTTATGTTCAATTCTAGATATTTCTTCTTTATTAAATGTATTGGCTAGTGTTTGAAAAGGATTATTCAAACGTTCTTTAATATCAGTCGCAAAATAATCATCATGTGTTAGTTTCAATAGCTGATTTAATAATTCGAATTTATCATAAAAGTGTTTGTAAAACGTCGTGCGATGCACACCAGCATTTTTGCAAATCATATTTACCGTTATAGTTGAAAATGCTTCTTCTTCTAGCAACGAATATATAGACTATCTGTTAATGCTTTTTTGGTCTTAATTACCCGTAAGTCTTTATCATTCAAAATTGTTCTCCCCTAACATCTATAGAAGAATCTAATCATTTTATAGAAACATAATATCTAATTATAGATTATATAAATACATAAATAAACATGTATTTACATTAAAGATGTAAATAACGTATAAAAATTAAACTGATATGAAAATTCTGAAATATCGTGTACGATGATTTAGACGATGCGTTTCAAAGCATTGTGAAAGGGTATATGTTATGCAAATAGAAACATTGTTTAACGAATGATATTAAACGAGTTCTGTATGGGAGGATTTCAATTATGAAGGGCAGTAAACAATTAGATCAAATTAAAGAGGATAATAAGAAGCAACTTAAGAAATTATTTAAATATGATAAAGATAGCGCGCTAACATTTAGTAAAGAAGACCGTGAAAAGGTTCAAGATAAATTTGGCGTTTATGTTATTTTTGATAAGAAAACGCCTATTTTCGTTGGACAAACTGGTGGTTACTCTACAGGTTATCAACTAATTACTAAGGATTTATTTAATAAATTAGGTCAATATAATTTAAAATCAGGTGTAGGGACGACTAAATTTAAAAAAGGCTTAGCACAACAAAAAGGGGTTAATGTAGACGATATAAAATCAATTACAGCTGAAGATTACAATTTGAAATTCCAATATGTCAATGTTAAAAATGAACCAGCATTCATTAACGTTTTAGAAATTTTAGCCATTGAATATGCTAAAGACAAAGGTTATGAATTATATAATTTTAATCAAAACTAATGTGATTATTTTACACCTGTAATATGGTTGGGAATTAAGGTTAAGACATTAACGGATTTAAGCAATGAATTTAATG
Organism: Staphylococcus sp. GDY8P57P; assembly: GCF_017892585.1. Taxonomy (NCBI): domain Bacteria; kingdom Bacillati; phylum Bacillota; class Bacilli; order Caryophanales; family Staphylococcaceae; genus Staphylococcus; species Staphylococcus sp. GDY8P57P. Next base: position 120,524 of record NZ_JAESLK010000019.1, read on the forward strand.
CGACTTTCCGTGTGTCTTAGCCTTTTGTTTTTATTTTCTGAAAAGTGGTATGGAAGAATAAAAGATATAAAAAGTAGGAGATACTATGGCAATCCGTGTCCACTATCAAGACCAAGCACATCGTTTTCATACTGCATGTACATTTTCAGCTATACCTGAAGATGCAAGACTTGTATGGGTTGATTTCGAAAATCCAACTCAAAATGATCAAGCAATACTGACGCAACGGTTCAATATTGCTAAACACCACTTAGAAGCGTCTGTATTTACAGTAACAAGACCCAAAATAAGTACCCATCCGCATAAACAACATTTATATCTCATACTCCATGCGATAAGTCACAATGATTTTTCAGCAGAACCACTAAGTATAACTGTAAAGCATAATTGGATGATTACCGTACATAAGTATCCCATGAAGGTTTTATCAGACATCATTTCGTCATTCAATACGTTGCCGAAAGACATAACTGTAACTGAACTGGTAGCCGTCATGATTGATAGAATCACAGATGAATATTTTAATTATGTCAATCATGTGGAGGACATTGTCTTTTCTTTTGAAAATCAGAATGTAGATAAAGTTAATAACCGTAAATTAATGGATGATGTCTATCACATTCGCTCTGAAATTATTAAACTCAAGCGTGTATTGATGCCAATGGAACAATTACTAAATGAAATGATAGATGAAACATCATTAAACGTATCACACGAGTATCAGTTATTGATTAAGCATATTCATAGTAGGTTATTAAGACAGAACGATACGTTAATGGCATGTGAACATATTACAGATGATATTAAAGATAATAATGAGTCTTATCGTTCTAATAGAATTAATGGCGTGATGAATGTGTTAACGATTATTTCATCCATATTCTTTCCACTATCATTTTTAACGGGATGGTATGGCATGAATTTCTCCTATATGCCTGAACTCGATTGGCATTATAGCTACTTTGTCTTTATCGCTATTTCGATCATAGTTGTTGTATCACTCATTACACTTTTTAAAAAGAAAGATTGGTTCTAACACAAATTAAGCGTGGGGCAATGAATACAATTCGGATTCTGCCCCACTTTATTAATGATTGTGTGTCTCTTCGGTAACGTGTTGACTATACTTTCGTTTGTAATATCTTGATAGTTTCATATCATGAACAAAAGAAATCACAGGTCTTGCAGTCATTTGAAGACTACCAATCACAAATAATATTGTGCCAGCAATCATTGTTTGATCACTAAAGAATAAAAAGCTTCCTATCAAGAATATAATGCCTAATACAATATCATTGATTTGATATAGGGCTTTGTAGAAGAATGAAATTTGTTTAGCATGATCATCTTCATTAAATCGGTTCGTATTGAAATGCAAATCAACATCATCTTTATTTAAACCAGCCACAGGTACACCTCCCATTATTTAAGTATTGTTTCATACTTCCCGTTGTACATTGGCATCAAACTTCGTCATAATGGTCAGAAAGGAGGGGTTTGATGGCGTATTCAATGCTTTACGAATCACCCGTGCAAAATTTAGAGCTCATTAGTGATGGCAAGTCACTCACACATCTACTTTATAAATATCAGGACACGACAGTGACACATCCTACTAATCCGGAGCTAGATGTCTTCAAAAAAGCGGTTAAATGGTTAAATCAATATTTTGATGGACAGCGTCCGACTATTGATTTTTCGCTTAAACCAGAAGGTACTGCATTTCAAAAAAGCGTTTGGCAGAAATTACAACACATAGAATATGGTCAATTAAAAACGTATGGAGAGATTGCACATCTTGTAGGAGAAGAACGCGGTAAACCCAATATGTCGGCACAAGCAGTGGGTGGCGCAGTAGGTAGTAACCCTATTTCAATTATTATCCCATGTCACCGTGTAGTTGGAAAAGATGGTAGCTTAACAGGGTATGGTGGCACAATTAATCATAAAATCAAACTACTCGAACTTGAACAGGTAGACATGACTCACCTGTATCGACCTAAACATTCAACCAAACCGTGATCATAGTGAATATGAATAAAAAGAGGCGTAAGAGACACCTTGCTAAAAGTGCATGTCTCTTACGCCTTTTTACTATAAATGATGTTATTCAGGACGGTGATATTGACGAATATCATCTTGTATACGTTCTAAATAGTAAATAGAAGTGTCGTCATTTGATTGTTCCGTATCATGATCGAATTCTAAATTATCGAAACGTTTAAAGAAACTTTCGTAGTCTTCAACTGAGACTTCATGACGATCATTCAATAATGCCTTATGTCCATCAATATCTAATTGTTTATCGTAACCCTCAACTAGAGTGGCACTAAAGAACTCTCCAACTGAACCTGAGCCATAGCTAAATAATCCAATTGTTTGACCACCTTTAAGTGATCGATTCTCTAATAATGAGATTAAGCTTAAATATAATGAACCTGTATAAATGTTACCTACATAACGATTGTAGTATACTGCATCTTCATAACTAGAAGTTAAACGTTCTTGTGTTGTTTCATCGGCATCATTAATAATAGAATCCAATGCTTTTTTACCCATTTTAGTGAATGGTACGTGGAAACATAATGATTCGAAGTCAGATAGTGATTTACCTTCACGACGCGCATATTCATTCCAACTTTCTTGGAACGATTTAATATATGCATCTTTAGATAAAGCACCTGCAACTAATGGATATTGATGTCCAGTTGGTCTCCAGAAATCATAAACATCCTCTGTATATGCAACAGCGTCATCATTTAAGGCTAAAATACTAGGATTATGAGAAATTAACATAGCCACTGCGCCAGCACCTTGTGTTGGTTCACCACCAGATTGAATACCATAACGTGCTGTATCACTTGCTATGACAAGGACTTTTTCTTCAGGACGTTTCTCAATGTAGTCTTTAGCTAATTGGATGGCAGGTGTTGCAGCATAGCAAGCTTCTTTCATTTCGAAGCAGCGTGCAAATGGCTGAATACCTAATAAATTGTGTATTTGAACTGCCGCAGCTTTGGCATTATCAATTGCAGATTCAGTCGCTACAATGACCATTCCAATATGTTTTTTATCATCATCTGTTATAATATCTTTAGCAGCATTAGCCCCCATAGATACAATATCTTGTGATACTGGACTGACTGCCATTTGGGTTTGACCAATCCCAATTAAAAATTTATTTGGATCAACTTGGCGAGCTTCTGCAAGCTTAGCCATGTCTACATAGTATTTAGGGACGTAAAAGTTAATTTTATCGATTCCTATACTCACGGGCACTACATCCTTTCATTATTCTAATTTTTATAATTCATATTAATAGTAGCTTTTTGTGACAATTTCATTTAAAATGCTCACTAATAGAAAGCGTTTTCATTCTAATAGTTAAATGTAATAACGCATGTCGTTTAATAGCGTAATATAATAAAATACGTGAAACTGCATGGTATAACATTGAGTTTGAGAAAACTTCTATCGGCTATTATTAATAATCATATTAATAGTTATTTTACCAAATTAAATAACTAAATTACAATTTATATATAAACTACATATAAGGAGATAAAGAATGAAAAAAATTGCTATAGTCAGTGCTAAAAGAACACCAATCGGTAGATATAAAGGGAAATTAAGAAATTATTCTGCAGTTGAATTAGGAACGACAGCTTTGAAAGGTGCCATCGAAGCTGCGAACATTGATCCTAACATCATACAACAAGTTATTTTTGGTAACGTATTACAAAGTGGCGTAGGACAAAACCCAGCACGCCAAATTGCAATCAAAGCCGGTGTACCTGATACAACCCCAGCTATGACAATTAACGAAGTATGTGGTTCTGGGCTTAAAGCGATCATATTAGGGAAACAGTTAATTCAATTAGGCGAAGCGGATGTTGTTGCAGTCGGTGGGGTTGAAAGTATGACCAATGCCCCTCAATTAATTTTGAAAGAGGGACAAGAACCTGTTGAAAGCTTTATGCACGATGGGTTAACAGATGCGTTTCATTATGTACCAATGGGCGTAACAGCTGAGAATATCGCTGAAAAATATGACATCACACGTGAAATGCAAGATGAATTTGCAAATCATTCACAAGCAAAAGCAGCTAAAGCGACGCAAGAAGGTAAATTCAATAATGAAATTATTAGCATGACAGACGCTGAAGGTGAAGAAATGACTTCAGATGAAGGTGTGCGTCCAAATAGTAGTGTTGAGAAACTTGCAACATTAAAGACAATATTTAAAGAAGATGGCACAGTCACAGGTGGTAATGCTTCAAGTATTAACGATGGCTCATCTGCACTTATCCTGATGGAAGCATCGTATGCGAAAGCAAACGGGTATGACATTCTTGGTATTGTTGGAGATTATGCTGAAGTAGGTTGTGATCCTCAATATATGGGCTATGCACCATTCTATGCTGTTGAGAAGTTACTGAATAAAACAGATAGTAAAATCGATGATGTCGATATTGTAGAAATGACTGAAGCATTTGCGGCACAAAGTATACCAGTTAAAGATAATTTGCATATTCCAGATGACAAGTTAAACATTTATGGTGGTGCGATTGCATTAGGACACCCAATTGGTGCAAGTGGTGCCAGACTTGTCACAACATTAGTGAATGCACTTGAACAAGAGAATAAACGCTCTGGTATTGCAACGGCATGTATCGGTGGCGGACTAGGCATCGCTTTAATGATCGATAAAGGGGAATAATAGTATGAAGCAATTAGATAAGTCGTTTCGACATTTATCTCGTGAAGATAAATTAAAACAACTCGTTGATTATGGTTGGCTAACAGATGACAACTATCATGTATTATTAAATAATCCATTAATTAATGAAGAGGTTGCGAATAGTTTAATCGAAAATGTGATAGGCCAAGGGACGTTGCCTGTAGGTTTATTACCTAAAATTATTGTTGATGACAAAGCATATGTTGTACCAATGATGGTTGAAGAACCTTCTGTTGTAGCTGCAGCAAGTTATGGTGCCAAATTAGTCAACAATACAGGTGGTTTTAAGACGGTTAAAAGTGAACGCTTAATGATTGGTCAAATCGTCTTTGATGATGTCAACGATACAGAGGCATTAGCTCAAGACATTCAAGCATTAGAACCACAAATTAAGCAAATTGCAGCTGAAGCATATCCATCAATTATAGAACGTGGCGGTGGATATAGACGTATTGAAATCGATACGTTTCCAGAACACCAACTATTGTCATTGAAGGTTTTTGTTGATACTAAAGATGCAATGGGTGCCAATATGCTTAATACGATTTTAGAAGCTATTACAGCACATTTAAAGAATGAATTTCCAAATCGTGATGTGCTCATGAGTATTTTATCTAACCATGCGACAGCTTCAGTCGTACGTGTACAAGGTGAAATTGATATCAATGATTTAAATAAAGGTGATCGTTCTGGAGAAGAAGTTGCACACCGCATGGAACGTGCTTCAGTATTAGCACAAGTTGATATCCACCGCGCAGCAACGCATAATAAAGGGGTAATGAATGGTATCCATGCAGTTGTCCTAGCAACGGGGAATGATACGCGTGGTGCTGAAGCGAGCGCACATGCATATGCAAGTCGTGATGGGCAATATAGAGGTATCGCAACCTGGAAATATGATAAAGAACGTGGACGTTTAATTGGAACGATAGAAGTACCAATGACATTAGCTATTGTTGGTGGCGGTACAAAAGTGTTGCCAATTGCGAAAGCTTCACTCGAATTATTAAATGTTCAATCAGCACAAGAACTAGGTCAAGTTGTTGCTGCTGTAGGATTAGCACAGAACTTTTCAGCGTGTCGAGCGTTAGTTTCTGAAGGTATCCAAAAAGGCCATATGAGCTTACAATACAAATCTTTAGCTATTGTTGTAGGTGCTAAAGGTGATGAAATCGCGCGTGTTGCCGAAGCATTAAAACAAGCGCCTAAAGCAAACACTGCGACAGCGCAACAAATTTTAGAAGATTTACGACAATAATGATATATAGAAAAGCCACTACGTATGACTTAAGGACTATATTGAAGTACCTTACTCATGGTAGTGGCTTTTATTGATTCATTTAATGTCATGATTTCATTTAGTAGATGTAATTATAATTACGCGCTGACCATTTACTTAAGTAACGAGTACCGTAACCATTTGGTCTATTATAGTTATATTCAGAAACTTTAATACTTCCATTTTTATATACGGCTTCGACAACAGCAACATGACCATAATAACCTGCAGTAGATTGCATTACTGCGTAGCGTTTAGGTGTATGACCAGTTCTATAGCCAGAGCGTTGTGCGTTGTAATACCAATTCTTAGCATTTCCCCAACGATTTGATACAGGTTTACCTAGTTGAGCACGACGTTGATATGCCCACCAAGTACATTGACCTTTCGTATAGTAATTATAAGAAGCGGCTTCAGATACGTGAGTGTGTTCAATAGTTTGATATGTAAAAGTTCCTGCGAACATGATTCCAGTAGCGAGTAAAAGACGTGAAAATAATTTTTTAAATTTCATTGTGTTCTCCTCAAAATATAAAAGAATTAAAAACTGTATTAATCATATTCGTTAAAAAGGTCTAATACAATATAAGAAACGAATTATACAAATAACTGTAATATATATGAAATATAACAGTGTAATTTGTAACTTATTTTACATTAAAGTAAATTTGCACCATTTCGCACAGTATCATAGTAATGTTTTAAAGTTCGAAAGACTTTTAATTTCAAATACGGGGAGAGGGACGACGAATTCAAAAAGAATTCTGTCCCACTCCCAAAAAAAGCGCCATAAAGGCGCTTGGTGAGATGATACGTCCATGATGTATAATAACAAGTTAGAAATCATACATTTGTGAATTGGTTAAAAACAGCCAATGCTCTTTTAACGATCGTCACGGGTATGTTTTCTGGACATGGATTATTTCGAAAATATGACAATACTTCTACTTGGCTCTTCACGTCTCTAGGGAAATTGCTATCTTGATTAATCCAATTTACCAATTCACCTAATGGTGTGTCATCACCAACAAAATTTTGCATAAATTCGTAAAAGCTCAATGCCTCACCTCTTTAATCAAATTGAGCCTATGTGATTATAACATTTTTTGAAAAAGAAACATATAGGGTCAAACATTGAAATTTTAATATCATAGTGCATGGAGACATATAGTTTTACTTTAAATATTTTTATTTTCTCAAAAATATTTCGTGTATAATGAAATTATAATAATGAACAAAGAGGGTGAGCATTTGGATATCAAACATATGAAATATTTTATGGAAGTGGTAAATCAAGGTGGTATGACAAATGCTTCAAAATCTTTATATATTGCTCAGCCAACGATTAGTAAAGCGATTAAAGATATTGAAAATGAATTAAAGATGACATTATTTGATCGTCAAAAACGCTATCTCGTACTTACGGATGCAGGTAAAATATTCTACAAAAAATGTGAAGAAATTATTGCCTTATATGATAATATTCCTTTTGAAATTAATGGACTATTGGGATTGGAAACAGGCCATATCAACATTGGAATGTCAGCAGTAATGGATATGCAACAATTTATTTATATTCTTGGTGAGTTCCATAAACTGTATCCTAACGTGACATACAATTTAAATGAGAGTGGCGGTAAATCGATAGAAACACGTCTGATCAATGACCAAATTGATATTGGGATTACAACTATTCCGATTGATGAAAATGTCTTTGATTATTTACCTTTATACAGTGAAGATTTAAGGTTGGTTGTAAGTAAAGAGCATGAACTTGCTACACGTGATTCAGTGACAATGGCTGAGTTGAAGAATGAAGATTTTATACTATTTAACGAAGATTTTTACCTCAATGATAAAATTATTGCTGCAGCTAAAAATGCAGGTTTTCTTCCAAATACAGTTTCGAATGTTTCGCAGTGGAACTTTATTGAGTACTTATTGCTAGCACACTTAGGTGTAAGTATCTTACCAGAACATATTGCAAATATGCTTAAAGATAATATTAAAAGTATTAAAATTGAAGATACAGGTATGAGCTGGGAATTAGGTGCCATTTGGAAAAAAGATAAACTATTAAGTCATGCAACATCTAAATGGATAGGTTTTATGAGTGAGCGATTGAAATATGATTAAAATCATAGGTCTATACAATTATATAAACTAAAATAACGTCTTATATCATATGTTTTATTTAAGGGTTGGAATGTGTATTCGCATTCCAACTTTTTTATGTAATCAAAATGAAGGCTTGAATACATTTTTCACAATATAAACACATTATTTGAAACTACCAATGATAATCGTTAAAGCGATTACATAGAAAAAAGCTATAGGTCGTATTTAAAATGGATATTTTTCTATTTTTGAACGTTGAATTAGAATGATGAATATAGGTTCAAAATTCACTGTAACAATTTCGACATATTTTAGTGGGAGGTCAGTCATCTTGAAAAAATTATTATTTATTTCAAAAGTTATCATACAAATTGCCATTATCATAGTCATTAGTTACTTAGGTAGTTTGCTGCAAACATTATTGCATATACCACTAGCTGGAAGTATCGTAGGCATGATATTGTTGTACATTTTACTTGAGTTGAAAGTGATACGCATGAATTGGATATCTGAAGGTGCAGAATTCCTATTAGCTACAATGGTGTTTTTCTTTATACCTTCCGTTGTAGGTATTATGGATATTGTGTCTGATATCACGAAGAGTTATATCATTTTCTTCTTATTAATTATTGTAGGTACAAGTTGCGTTGCACTTGCTTCTGGTTACATTGCTGAAAAGATGGTTAAACAACCTAACGTTAAGAGAGGTCATCAATAGTATGACATTTATTCAAGCAATCTTAATGATATTGTTGACCGTCGTTATGTATTTTGCTGCAAAAAAACTACAACAAAAATACGATAATCCATTTTTGAATCCAGCATTAGTTGGTTCAGTTGGTGTCATTATCGTATTATTGTTAACACATCAAAACTATCATGATTACATGACAGGTGGTAAGTGGATTAACCATCTATTAAATGCCACTGTTGTATGTTTAGCTTACCCACTATATAAGAATCGACATAAAATTATTGAAAATTTAAGTATTATCTTTACGAGCGTGATGGTTGGCGTAATACTTAATTTTGTGTTAGTGTTTACCTCGTTGAACTTATTGGGTTATGACGAGGAAACCATCGTAACAATATTACCACGTTCAATAACAGCTGCTGTTGGTATTGAAGTCTCACAAGAATTAGGTGGTACGGATACGATAACAGTCTTATTCATCATCACTACTGGACTAATCGGTAGTATGATGGGATCAATGTTATTGAAAGTAGGTAATTTTAAGACCTCTATAGCGAGAGGTTTAACATATGGGAATGCATCACACGCGTTCGGTACCGCAAAAGCATTAGAACACGATATTGAATCCGGTGCATTCAGTTCAATTGGAATGATATTGACTGCTGTCATAAGTTCAATACTTATTCCAATCATGATTATTTTGTTCTACTAAAGGGAATATGTACTTAGTACTCGTTGAAAAAGAGAAAGGGGCTATTGTAATAATGGCGAAGATAAAAGCAAACGAAGCATTAGTAAAAGCGTTAGAAGCATGGGATATTGACCACTTATACGGCATTCCTGGTGATTCAATTGACGCAGTAGTAGATAGTTTACGTACAGTTAGAGATTCATTTAAATTCTATCATGTGCGTCATGAAGAAGTAGCAAGTTTAGCTGCAGCTTCATACACTAAAATGACAGGAAAAATTGGGGTAGCATTAAGTATCGGTGGTCCTGGTATCGTTCACTTATTAAATGGTATGTACGATGCAAAAATGGATCGTGTGCCTCAATTAATCTTAGCAGGTCAAACAAACAGTACATTATTAGGTACAAAAGCATTCCAAGAAACAAACATTACAGATATGGTTTCAGATGTTTCTGTATACAACCACCAAATTAAAAAAGGTGACAACGTATTTGAAATTGTAAACGAAGCAATTCGTACTGCATACGAAAAACGTGGTGTCGCAGTAGTTGTATGTCCTAACGACTTATTAACTCAAAAAATTAAAGACACTACAAATCGTGCTATAGATACTACTAAACCTAAAGCACCAACGCCAACACTACGTAGCATTAAAAAAGCTGCAAAATTAATCGATAAAAGTAAAAAACCAGTTATGATCGTTGGTGTAGGTGCACAAAATGCTAAAGATGAATTACGTGAATTTGTTGAAGCAGCTAAAATTCCAGTTATTCATACATTACCAGCCAAAACAATCATTCCTGATGATCACCCATATAGCATTGGTAACTTAGGTAAAATCGGTACAAAAACATCTTATCAAACAATTCAAGATGCCGATTTATTAATCATGGCAGGTACAAACTACCCATACGTTGATTACCTACCTAAGAAAAATATTAAAGCTATTCAAATCGACACAAACCCAGATGTCATTGGCCATCGTTTCAGTGTCAATGTGGGTATCGTTGGTGACGCTAAACTTGCTTTCCACCAATTAACTGATAGCATTAAACACGTACCACAACGTCCATTCTTAGAAAAAACATTAGAACGTAAAGCTGTTTGGGATAAATGGATGGAACAAGACATGAATCAAGAAAGTACACCAATCCGTCCAGAACGCTTAATGAAAGCTATTAGCAAATATAGTGATGACGATGCGGTATTCTCAATTGATGTAGGTACGTCTACAGTTTGGTCAACACGTTACCTAAACTTATCAGTTAATAATAAATTTATTATTTCTTCTTGGTTAGGTACAATGGGTTGCGGTCTACCAGGCGCAATTGCTTCTAAAATTGCATTCCCTAAACGCCAAGCAATTTCTATTAGTGGTGACGGTGCATTCCAAATGGTAATGCAAGACTTCGCAACTGCTGTTCAATATGACCTACCAGTGACAATTTTTGTTATGAATAACAAACAATTATCATTCATTAAATATGAACAACAAGCTGCTGGTGAATTAGAATATGCCATTGACTTCTCTGATATGGATCACGCTAAATTCGCAGAAGCTGCTGGTGGTAAAGGTTATGTCTTAAAAGACCCAAGCCGTATTGATGAAGTAGTAGAAGCAGCGTTAAATGAAAATGTACCAACTATTGTTGACGTACATGTTGATCCAAATGCTGCACCATTACCAGGTAAAATTGTGAACGAAGAAGCAATTAATTATGGTAAATGGGCTTATAGATCAATTACTGAAGATAAAAAATTAGACTTCGACGAAATTCCACCAATTTCAGTTGCTGCTAAACGTTTCTTATAATAAATATTCAGCGTTCTCATAACGCTTGAGACAAAATTGCCGACAAAACTTTGGTTTTGTCGGCAATTTCTATTTAAAAAAGTATTGAAACCGTTTTACCATAGGTATATAATATAAATTAATTGAAAAAAAGAACTGCGTGTTACTATTAAATTAGGCATAAGCAATCAATAAGACTAGGGCAAAGAATAGCCTTAGTAAAAATACATTTCATAATTTGCGTTACTTAGAGATGTGTTTTTGAAAGTAGAAGAGAAATTAAAGGGACGAGTATACATGATTTTAAATCACTGTATCGCTATGCATTTCTCAAACTTACTTTTCTTAGTATTGCTTATGTCTTTTTTTATGTTATCGTGTTCAAATTTAGGTAGAAGGGAATAAGGATTATGTTTAAGAAATTTTTCGGTCAATTGCAACGTATCGGTAAAGCCTTAATGTTACCAGTTGCAATTTTACCAGCTGCCGGGATTTTATTAGCGTTCGGTAATGCGATGCACAACGAACAACTTGTTAGTATTGCACCGTGGCTAAAAATGGACGTCTTCGTGATGATTTCATCTGTTATGGAAGCGGCTGGACAAATTATATTTGATAACTTGCCATTGCTATTTGCAGTTGGTACAGCACTTGGATTAGCTGGTGGAGACGGTGTTGCCGCTTTAGCAGCTTTAGTAGGTTACTTAATTATGAATGCCACTATGGGACAAATTATGCATATCACAATTGATGATATTTATAGTTACGCTAATGGTGCTAAAGAACTAAGTCAAGCTGATAAATTACCAGCATATGCCTTAATTTTAGGTGTTCCAACACTTCAAACGGGTGTGTTCGGCGGTATCATTATGGGGGCACTTGCTGCTTGGTGTTATAACAAATACTACAATATTACATTACCACCATTCTTGGGATTCTTTGCAGGTAAACGTTTCGTGCCAATCGTGACATCAGTAGTTGCAATCATCACAGGTATTGCATTATGTTTCGTTTGGCCACCAATCCAAGAAGGGTTAAATAGCTTATCAAACTTCTTATTGAATAAGAACTTAACATTAACAACATTTATCTTTGGTATTATTGAGCGTTCATTAATTCCATTCGGATTACATCATATTTTCTATGCGCCGTTCTGGTTCGAGTTCGGACAATATACAAACCATGCAGGTGAACTCGTTCGCGGTGACCAACGTATTTGGATGGCTCAATTGAAAGATGGCGTACCATTCACAGCAGGTGCATTTACTACTGGTAAATATCCATTTATGATGTTCGGTTTACCAGCTGCTGCATTAGCAATCTATAAAAATGCACGCCCTGAACGTAAAAAAGTAGTTGGTGGTTTAATGTTATCAGCTGCTTTAACATCATTCTTAACTGGTATTACAGAACCATTAGAATTCTCATTCTTATTCGTAGCACCATTATTATATGTTATTCATGTATTTTTAGCAGGATCATCATTCTTAATCATGCACTTACTTGATGTTAAGATTGGTATGACTTTCTCTGGTGGATTTATCGACTATATTCTTTATGGTTTATTAAACTGGGATCGTACGCATGCGTTATTAGTTATTCCAGTTGGTTTAGTCTATGCAGTTGTTTACTACTTCTTATTTAGCTTTGCAATTAAGAAATTCAATCTTAAAACGCCTGGCCGTGAAGATGAAGAACAAGAAATTCGTAACTCAAGTGTAGCAAGATTACCATTTGATGTATTAGACGCAATGGGCGGTAAAGAAAATATCAAACATTTAGATGCTTGTATCACACGTCTTCGTGTTGAAGTAAATGATAAATCTAAAGTCGATGTACAAGGTTTGAAAGCGTTAGGTGCTTCAGGTGTGCTTGAAGTAGGTAATAATATGCAAGCAATCTTCGGTCCGAAATCAGATCAAATTAAACATGATATGTCACTTATCATGAAAGGTGAAATCACTAAACCAAGTGAAACAACGGTTACTGAAGAAACATCAGATGAACCTATAAACGTGGAAGAAATTAAAGAGACAGAAATCTATGCACCAGGAACTGGACACATTATTCCATTATCAGAAGTACCTGATAAAGTATTCTCAGAAAAAATGATGGGTGACGGCGTTGGATTTGTACCTGAAAAAGGAGAAATCGTAGCACCATTTGATGGTACAGTTAAAACTATCTTCCCAACGAAACACGCAATCGGATTAGAATCTGAATCTGGTGTAGAAGTACTTATTCATATTGGTATTGATACAGTGAAATTAAACGGTGAAGGTTTCGAAAGTCTTGTAAATGCTGACGAATCAGTTACACAAGGTCAACCTTTAATGAAAATCAACTTAGCATACTTAAAAGAACATGCACCAAGTACAGTCACACCAATCATTATTACAAACTTGGGAGATAAAACATTAACAGTAGAAGATGTTGAATCAGTAGACCCAGGTAAAGCAATTATGAAAATTAAATAATATTGAAATAAACCTCTTGTCAGAAATAATGACAGGAGGTTTATTTTAATCGGGAAAATGAACTACCAAAGTTCTACAGTACTATAAAGTAATAAAACTGTGATAACGACATTAATGATTTTATAATGTTGTTGATAGATTCGATTCATCATTTGGCCTAATAGACTCCAAACGATTGCACCAGCAATACCGATGACAATAAGTAAAATTGAACGTACAAAAGTAGAATTCCAAGCATCAGGTAATGTGAATGTTGTTAAACCAGTTAAAAAATATAACATCGCTTTAACATTCGTAGCTTGAATGAGTATACCTTTGAGTACAGGGCGATCTAAAGCCTCTTTTGCGCTATCTGGCTTTGAAATCAATACATGATACGCAAGATATAATAAATAAAGCGTACCGATAATCTTCATAATGATAATAAAGCTATGGTTATGTTTTAGTGGCTCTGAAAATAATAAAGCAATTGCTAGTGTAAATAAAATACCTATGAAAACACCTAAATTAAAAGGTAAAGCGCTTATGAAGCCTTTACGTTGACCTTCGGACATCGCCATGATGGTATTAGGCCCAGGTGTGAATGACATGGTAGTAATAAACAGTAAGTAAGAGAACAACGACCATCTCTCCCTCGAAAAGTTGAATAAATCCATTTTAACACCAATTGAAATAAAAAATGAGATTAAATTTAGATAATTCTGATATTTGTGATTGGATTCTATGTAAAAAAGACCTTTAACCAATGACTATACATTTTGAAATCAATGCTTAGAATGGTTAAAGGTCTTATAGAAATTAATAATATAAAGTGATGATTAAGGATTATTGTGTTATATCATTCTCGATAAGTAATTTAATCGCTTTATGATCTGTAGCATTTCTAAACAAATCATAGGCATGTGCAATATCACTTAACTTACTATAATGTGTAACCAATTGTTCAGGTTGGATAATTTTACTTTTCAAAGCTTCTAACAGTTCTTCAGTTGTATTTGCAGACACAAGTCCTGTTGTTACGTTAATATTCTTAATCCATAATTTATCGATATCGAATTGAACCGGTAAACCGTGGACACCTACGTTAGCAATTGTGCCATCGACGCCAATTAATTTTTGGCATAAATCGAATGTTTGCGGAATACCGACTGCTTCTATTGCTACGTCTACACCACGATGATTCAGTGATTTGACTTGCGCAATAGCTTCTTCCACATTGCTAGAATTAACAGTATGCGTTGCACCTAATTCTTTCGCAGTTTGTAAACGATTATCATCCAAATCAATCATAATGATTTTAGAAGGGGAGTAAAATTGTGCAGTTAATAATGCAGCTAATCCGACTGGTCCAGCTCCCACAATTGCAACCGTACTACCCGGTTTCACTTTCCCTTTTAATACACCAATTTCATATCCAGTAGGTAATATGTCTGATAACATGACTAATGCTTCGTCAGGTAAAGCGTCTGGTGCATGGTATAAAGAGTTATCTGCGAAAGGAACTTTAACATATTCGGCTTGTGTACCGTCAATTAAATGACCTAAAATCCAACCACCATCATTTTCACAATGCGCATAGATGCCTTTTTTACAGTAATAACATTTGCCACATGAAGAAATACAAGACACGATAACTTTGTCGCCAACTTTAAAATTGTTGACACTTGAACCAACAGATTCAACAATACCAATACCTTCATGACCTAATGTTGTATTTGCAGGTACTTCAGGTGTATCACCTTTAATAATATGTAAATCTGTACCACAAATCGTCGTTTTGACCATTCTGATAATAGCATCTGTACTTTCAGTTACAACTGGCTTCTCTTTGTCAATGAGTTTTGCGACACCTGGCTTTTCATAAATATAAGCTTTCAAATGAATCATCCTCCTGTTAATTGTGAATTATTTCACAATAATTATAGCATGTTAATTTGGTTATGTATTTAATAAAAATAATATATAATAAAATTGACATATATATAAATGTGCCATCATGAGATGTATAGTCAAAGTAGATGAAAAATGCATTTAATCGTCGTAAAATATAATTGAAAGATGATTTAAAGGAGACTATATTTATGGAAAATGAAGGATTATTAGTAGCTGAAAAAGAGATTGAAGTAAACAATTACGACATTGATGCGATGGGTATCGTGAGTAATATTGTATATATTCGCTGGTTTGAAGATTTACGTACGATATTCATTAATAACTACATGACCTTCTCAGAAATGATGAAGCAACATATATCGCCAATATTAATGAAAACAGAAATAGAATATAAAGTTCCGATAACGATACATGATAAGCCAGTAGGACGATGCTGGTTTGTTCAAGGTGGAAGAATGAAATGGGTATTTAAATTTGAAATTTCTTCCGGAGATAAAGTGCATTGTATTGGATATCAAACGGGCGGTTTCTTTGATTTAGAACGTCAAAGAATAACTAAGATGCCAAAAGTATTTCAAGATTTATTAAAATAAGTGAAAGTGCAGGTGAGAAAATGACGAAGCATTTGAGTACTATTGAAGCTTTTCATCAATTTATTAAAGATTATCAACTAGTAGTTGTTCATGTAATGCGAAATCATTGTTCGGTATGCCATGCGGTGTTACCTCAAATTGAGGATATTGTAGCTACTTATCCTCATGCAGAACTTGCCATTATAAACCAATCAGATATCGAAGCAATTGCAGGTGAGTTATCTATATTTACTGTGCCTGTAGATTTAATTTTTATGGATGGTAAAGAAATGCATCGTCAAGCACGTTTTATAGATATGCAACGTTTCGAACACCAATTGGATTTAATGTATGATAGCTGTTTTGGAACAGGGGATGGAACTTTGAATTCAAATTGAATTCTGTCCCTATCCCATGTGTCCGTTCTTATTTACTCATACGTTGAATGATATCATCGGCACGTTGTTGATAGGTTGCTATCACTTGGGCTGATTGATGTAATTGTGCGTGTTCATCTTCGGATAAAGCGAATTCAAAGACTTTATCTGCTCCGTTACCATTAATGATTGTTGGCACACCTATATAGACATCGGTAAGTCCATACTCGCCTTCTAAATAGCTTGATACATTCATGATGATATGTTTATTGAATAGAATCGCCTCTACAATTCGAACTAAACTAAGCGATATGCCGAAATTGGTCGTGCCTTTTCGAACATAAATATCATAACCGACCTGCGTTGTCTGTTCTGCTATGGATGCTTTAAACGCTTCAATATTTGTATCAGATGGCAATAAATCTAGGATGGATTCACCTGCAATTTGAGCATGTGACCATACTGCGACTTGCGAATCTCCATGTTCGCCAATAATGGGCGCGCATATACTTGATTTGGTGCAACATTAAACGCGCGACTTAAGAAGAATTGAAAACGAGCTGTATCTAAAGAAGTACCTGACCCAATGATTTTATTTTTAGGGAAATTTGAGACGTGTTTAACGACATAGCTCATAATATCTACAGGATTAGTAGGTAATACAAAATAACCATCAAAGCCACTATCGACAATACGTTGAACCATTGGAACAAAGATATCGACATTATCTTCTAATAATTTAAGTCGTGTTTCTCCTTTAGCAAGTTTCGCACTTGCACAGATCACCACAATATCTGCATCTTTACAATCCTCGTACTGTCCTACATGTACATTAACGAAGTGATCACCAAATGGCGTAGCATGATTCAAATCCCATACATCCGCTTTAGCTTTATCCTCGTCAATATCAATAATTGCCAATTCGTCGACTAATCCTTTAGCTACAACTGCGTGGGCAAACGCAGAACCTACATAACCACTACCTATAAGAACGATTTTATGACGTGACATCAATGCTTGCCTCCTCTTTTAAATTGAAAATTCAGATAATTGATATAAGGATAGCACGTTTGACTTAAATTGAAAATATTGTTTGATATTCTTAGTGTTAATTACTAAATGATTTGGAATTTAAGGTTTATAATATATAAATGTATAGGAGGTCATCAAGACGATGAAAAAAAGTGTATTAACAGTAGCAACATCTGCGATATTAGGTACATTAGCATTTATTAAAGTAAAAGAAAAACGTAGTTATAAGAGTTATATAACTGAAAAGTATATACGAATGTCTGGTATGAAAAAAACATTTGAGAATGAGGCAGATGCTAAAAAAGCATTAGAAGAAACTAAAGCTATTACGGCGGGTAAATATAGTGGCACAAGTTATGAATTTAAACATGATGTTCGAACAAAAAGTTGGAATGGCTGTGTGACATATATTGTGAATGATCAATGTAACCATCAACAAAAAGTGGTGTTATATATTCATGGTGGTGCGTGGTTCCAAGATCCGTTAGAGAACCATTTTGATTTTATCGATGAACTTGCAGGACAACTTGATGCGAAGGTCATTATGCCAATTTATCCTAAAGTGCCTCATCGTGATTACCGCACGACATTTGAATTATTAAAGCTCATTTATGATAAGCAGGTTGCCAAAGTTGAACATACAGATCAACTCATTATTATGGGAGACTCAGCAGGTGGACAAATCGCATTATCATTTGCAGAATATTTAAAAGCAGAAACGACGTTGCCTCAACCGGGTCATATCGTAATGCTATCACCAGTGTTAGATGGTACGATGAGCAATCCAGATGCTAAAACATATGAACGCATCGATCCTATGTTGGGGATAGAAGGTAGTCAATACTTCATCAAATTATGGGCAGGTCAATTACCAATTGAAGATTATAGAATTTCTCCGATTAATGGTGATTTAGAAGGATTAGGACGATTATCCATCTTTATCGGTACCAAAGAAACATTATATCCAGATGCCTTAAAATTATCTAAAATGTTGAATGCGAAAGGCATTGAACATGATTTTATACCAGGATATAATTTATTCCACATTTATCCGATTTTCCCATTACCAGAAAGACAGAAATTCTTTACACAACTTAAATCTATTATTCTATAAAAGAAAGCGCCTAGGACGAAATGATTCACTGCGTGGACAAATCAATGCATCGTAAATGCTATTCCACTTGCGTTAATCATGGTAAACGTCTTAGGCGCTTTATTGGTTATATCTCTTCAGGTTGTTTCTTAAGTGATAACATTAAAATTAAGATCAGAATTAATACAATGCCAACCACTTGTATCGATTGAAACGTAACATCAAGCCATAAGGCACTTGTTACAACTGCAATGACTGGTTCGATGGTACCTAATAATGTTGTCTCTTTAGGCGATAGGTATTTGAGACTATCGATAAATAAATAGAATGCTAAAGCAGTCCCAGCAATAATACCAAATATCAAATAAACGATTGTAGATGCACTCATAGTATTAAAGCTAACATCCCAAATAGGTTGTTTAAAGTTCATGGCACAACCAGAAATGATCATTGCCCATCCAACGATTAAAATAGATGGGAACTTGTCAAGCAAACCTGTGGCATAGATCGTGTAAAACGCAAGTGCTAAACCTGCGATAATGCCCCAGAATAAACTTGTAGGAGATACAACTAAATGAGAAATCGATCCATTTGTTAAAAGTAAAAATGTTCCAATTAATGTCATTGCAATGGCTAAAATATCAAATGGACGGAATACATCGAGACCACGTATAACGAACCAAATGATGATATACACAGGTGCAATGTATTGTAAAAGGGTAGCTACAGCAACATTACCAGTTGCGATCGATGCCATATAAGCGTATTGAACAAATAGCATACCGATTAAACTATAAATAAGCAAACTAACGATTGTTCTAGGATTTCGAAAAACAATAAAAATAGATTGTTTAGGGCGTCGTATTTTATAAAGACTTAGTAAGAAGACGCCGCTGATTAATAGGCGTGCAGTGACATACCAATCAACATCTAAACCGCGTTGGTTGAACAGTAAATCCGAAACCGTTCCGCCTAATCCCCACAAAGTAGCACCTATAATTGCAAATAACACACCTTTTAGTCTGTGTTGTGTGTGAGTCATACAATGCACCTCCATCTGTATTTTGTTTTATTATAAATCTCATAATATAATGTTTATGAAATGGATAATACTCAAATAATGAGTAAAAATATCAAAATATTGAGGTGATTACAGATGACGTCTGAAATGACTGTTAATGCAAATTTGGAAGAAAAGATTAATTATCCTGATCGTCGTTGGCCACATGTTATTTTACATACGACGCTAAATAAGACATTACTCGGCTATATACCGCTACATTGGCATTATGCATTACAATTTATGTATGTGACAGATGGGATAATTCAGGTGAAGTTAGCAGAAAATACACTAGTGATTCATGAGGGTGAAGGATTATTTATTAACTCCAATGTTGTACATGAAATTCATGATGTAGATGAAGGGGCACGTTTTTATTGCTGGAATATTGGATTACCTAATGTTACAGAATATATTAACTTTACGTATGTTAGTCATATTGTAGATCAAGCGCAGTCTATTCCGTTTATTAAATTAAGTCCAAATGATGAAGAGAGCATCCATTTATTGAAACGGGTTGAGAAAGTAGGGCAAATTTATATAGCTCAAAAAGGTTATTTTCAACTACAAATTCTTAGTGAATTTTATCAATGTTTAAATCACCTGTTAAATATCTTTGATCAGTATCAACAAGTCACTCAATATTTCTTTGATCCAAGAGTGAAGCAATGTATTCAATACTTACAAAGTCATTATTATAAAAAAGTTAAACTTAGCGAATTAAGTCGTATGGTTCATATGAGTGAGGCGGAAACAATCAAGTTATTTAAACGATTTGCAGGGGACACACCATTGAACTTTTTACAAAACTATCGCCTAGAGCAAAGTGCAAAGCAGCTGATGTATCATCATCGAAATGTGACTGAAGTAGCGATGGATTGTGGTTTTTCAACAACAAGTTATTTTATACAAAGTTTTAAACATAAATATTCGCTTACACCGAAGCAATTCCAAATCAAATATGCGAAACATTTAAAATAAAGTAGGTGCAATGTTCATCAATCAGATGAATGTGCGCCTACTTTTTCGGTATCTGTATTTAAAATCGTATCATTTGAATTTAAAGTCATTTCTTCTTTCGCAACATCATCACGCGTTGCAGATGCTTTGTTTAACTTTGTATCATCAATGCCTTCGTTAGAATCTTTAGTAACGCTATTAATGTGTTGATGGTCTGTGTCTAAAACTGAATTACTCATATCATTTCCTTGTAAGCTACCTACAAGAATAAATACTAAATAGCTTGAACAAACGAATAATACCATTGCTAAATAGATGCCAATTGCTATTTTCACAGGTTTAGTCAAAGGTTTACCCATCAGTATCCTCCTAAAGTTGTATCTTTATTTACCTTTAAAGTAACATCAGAATTTTAATTTAATGTAAATATGGCGTAAATATTTAATGATTTATCAAATAATACATATTAAATATTAAATTCAGAAAAATATTTTTAAAATTAGTCTTTATTTGTAATTTTAAAATATTGAATATTTCTAAAAAAATTAATCTTTGTTAATATAATTTTACATTAGATTTACAATATTAAAACTGACTAAATACGTAAATGATAGCATACCCTTATTAGAAGTAATAATTCGTTTAAAATGTTCATGATAAAAAAGACGTTTTATTAATTAACAACTTCTATAGAAAGTGTTGAAACATCACTTTTGATATACATATTAACGCAATACGTATTTAGACAACTTAATATTAAAAACAATCAAAGAGAGGGACTATACTGTGATTCTCATTATAATTTGTATCGCATTGATTTTATGGCTCGGTATTAAAGAGAAAAAGCGTCATACAAATCGACTTAATAAGATTCCGATTAGAATCAACATTAACGGTATTCGAGGTAAATCAACTATCACTAGAATGATTTATAGCATTCTAAGAGAGGATCATTATCATGTGATAGGCAAAACGACAGGAACAGATGCCCGAATGTTATATTGGTTTACTGACAAAGAATATCCAGTCATTAGGAAACCCCAAGGTGCTAATATTGGGGAACAACGTGACATCGTGCGCAAAGTGGTTAAACAAAGAGCCGAGGCGCTAGTGAACGAATGTATGGCAGTTAATCCAGATTATCAGATTACCTTTCAACAGGATTTAGTCAAAGCCAATATTGGCGTTATCGTCAATGTTATGGAAGACCACATGGATGTGCTTGGACCTACGCTTCAAGATGTTGCACAAGCGTTTACTGCAACAATTCCATACAAAGGGACATTAGTTGTGATGAAAGACGATTATACTAAATTTTTCGCAAAAGAAGCTAAAAAACGAAAAACGAAGTTAATCGTTGTCGATAAAGATAAAATTCCTGAATCTTATTTAAGAAAGTTCCCTTATCTTGTCTTTCCAGATAACGTTGCGATCGCATTAGGCGTTGCGCAAGCTGTTGGGATAGATAAGGATACTGCATTAAGAGGTATGTTAAATGCACCACCAGATCCTGGCGCAGTAGAAATTAAATATTTTAATGCAAATCGCACACGAAATGTATTTGTTAATGCATTTGCTGCCAATGAACCACAATCGACTAAAGCGATTTTGAACAAAGTTGAATCTTACAACTATCCATATACAAAAAAAGTAGTTATTTTAAATTGTCGTTCAGACAGGGTAGATAGAACACGTCAATTTGTTGAGAACTTTATTGACGATGTAGACTTTGACACACTGATTTGTACCGGTAAAAGTACGCAAATGGTGACAGACTTAATGCAACACTTACCTGACAAAAAATATCTTAATTTTGAAAACCGTGAGTTCCCAGAAATTGAAAAAGCCATCATGCAAGAATCACACAATGCACTCATTTTCTGTGTAGGTAATATTCATGGTCCAGGTGGTAGAATAGCAGAATTTATAGAAGGGATAGAATAAAATGATAGGTTCAGAATTATACTTCTCCCTATTTGTCGGTATCGTATTAAGTTTAATATTTGCCGAGAAATTTGGGATTAATCCAGCAGGGCTCGTTGTACCAGGCTATTTAGCACTTATATTCGATCAGCCCATCATGTTGTTATCTGTGTTAGTCATTAGTTGTTTAACATTTTTCATCGTTACATATGGTATTAGTAGATGGGTTATTTTGTACGGAAGAAGAAAATTTGCGGCGATGATTTTAACTGGGATGGTTCTTAAATTCCTATTCGACTTGATTTATCCATTGACGCCATTTGAAATGGTTCAAGTGTCTGGTATTGGTGTCGTTATTCCAGGAATCATTGCGAATACAATTCAAAAACAAGGTGTCGTGATTACGTTGTCAACAACGATGTTACTTACTTGTATCACATATATCATCTTATTCTTATATAGCTTTATTAATTAATCGCGAGCAAGGAGCGCAGAGTAATGAAAAAGAAAAAACGGTTATCAGCGAGCGAATGGTTACTTAAGCAATCTAAACGACACAAACGCCTTAACTTCATTTATACACTTATCGTTTTAATTGTTGCACTTGTACTTCTGGTATTCGCTATTAGAGCTGTGAAAGTTGAGCCAGTTGAGGCTATGCCAAGCTCAGGTAATGATTATATTCGTAGTACATATTTAGGTAATATCACATTGAATAAACATTTTAGACAAATGGATCTTAACGATGTGTTTAATGGCTTGAAACAACCGCTTCAACACAGTGACTTCTCAACGGCGTCACTCTTAGTAAGCCACTTCTCAAATGATCCGAAAACGAATATTAAGAAGAATATTGAGAATATTATGTTCTTGAAAAAGCAAAATATTAAAAGTGTCAATTTAATCAATAACACGATTGATAATGTGCAAGCCCAAGATTTGAGTAAACAAGTGGAAGCGCAAACCGATTATAACTTTATGACTGGCAACGGTTCGAATCCAATTAACAGTAAAACGGTACAACAAACGGTAAAAGGTAAAAAAATAGCCAATGTGTCATTTACGGATGTAGGTTCGAATTATGAAGATCCACTTAAAAATACAACATCTATTAGTTTAGATCCTAAAATCTTTGTTCCGCTGATCAAAAATTTAAAGGAAAATAATGATTTAGTTGTTGTTAACGTGGATTGGGGTATTACGAATGAACGTAGTGTAACGGATCGTCAAAAAGAGTATGCGCATGCTTTAGTGCAATCTGGCGCAGATGTCATCATCGGCCATAATTCGGTCGTTCAAAAAGTTGAAAAATATAAAAATGCGAGTATCTTTTATAGTTTAGGTAATTTAACGTCAGATTCATTCCTATCTAAAAATCAAAAAGGGATGGTCGTTCAACACGATTGGAATGGACAACATCATAAATTCAGCATTACGCCAGTACGTGGTGCAGATGGCAAGATAACAAAAGACCACATGAACAAGGTAGAGGCACAACGTTATTACAATAATATTAACGACAAATCAATTCACCTTAAAAAGGAGAATGGAGGATATACCTTTGAATATTAAAAAGCATTGGTTAGGTATTGTAACAACACTCATTATAATTGCAATTCTGTTAATGGTAACGTTTGCCAAAGCGAACGAAGGCCTTGATAATTTTGAGAAAAATGAATTAAAAGATGCAACGGAGCAATATTTATCTAAAGGGGCCAGTTAGTATGAATATTTATAGTAAAGTGACATTATCAGTCATTTTAGTTATCACCATTTTGATATCCTTTGTCTTTTACTATTTCAATAAAGAAGACAATCCTGATAAAGATACACTATTCGAAAATAAAATTGCAGATCATAAATCCTCTGGCAGTAGTAAAAAATATGGTGTAGCATCAAATAACCCTATTGCCACACGTGTCGGAAATAAAATTATTGAAGATGGTGGTAATGCAGTAGATGCGGCTGTAGGTGTTTCCTATGCATTAGCAGTAACAGAACCACACTCATCAGGATTAGGTGGCGGTGGTGCCACACTTACATACAATGGTAATGATGGTGAAGAACCTAAGATGTATGAATATAAAACATTGTCTTCTTATAATTATAAGAAAGGCGATGAAATTGGTACGCCAGGATTTGTTAGGGGTATGCATGATATGCATCAACGTGAAGGTAAAATGGACGAGAAGAAAATATTCAGTTATATTGTGCCATTAGCCGAAGATGGTTTCGAAGTGGATTCAGAATTGGAACGTAGTTTAAAAATATATGGATCAGATATCGACCGTAACTCTCCATTCTTTAAAGGAAAACGTACGGTACGTGAAGGTGATGTGGTGAAACAACCTGCATTAGCTAAAACAATTAAAGGTATTAGAGATAAAGGGCCTGACTATTTTTATAAAGACATCGCCAAAAGTATATCTAAACAAGTCGATAGTGAATTAACTGAAAAAGACTTTTCAACATTTAAAACTGAAGAAAAACGACCTGTATCAACCAAATATTTCAATAACACAATCTACTCTGCTTCAAACCCTTTAGGTGGTGCATTAATGTTACAAGGATTGAAAATTGATGAAAGCGCCAATTCGAGCAATGATAGAGCAGATTACATTAATGGTATTGTTAAATCACGTGATGTAATGTATCGAAATAGGGATATCGTTAATGGTCAAGAAGCAAATAGTGATTCACATTTATCAGAAGACTATTTATTAGATAACTTAAATAATGTGAACAGTGGTGGCAATGAAACGAACAGTGACTTTGATACATCACTTGATACTACGAGTACAACGCATTTCGTAGTAATTGATAAGAAAGGTAAAGTCGCTAGTACAACGAATACATTATCTAGTTTCTTTGGCGCAGGTAAATTTATGAAGCAAGGTTTCTATATGAACAACTCGTTAACAAACTTCTCAAGTGATCCGAATAGTCCAAACTATGGTGATAAACATAAAGCACCACGTTCATATACATCACCATCGATTGTTGTCGGACCAGATTTCTATATGGGTATTGGTACACCAGGCGGAAACAAAATTCCTACGATTTTAAATGAAGTACTTATCGACTACCTTAGAGGAAATGGTACGTTACAAGAATCTATTGATAAACCACGTTTCTATAATGATGGTGGTACGATTTATTATGAAAATGCAACGAGCGATGAAGATATTAATATCTTCAAGAGTATGGGCTACGGAGTTCAAGAAAAACGTAATGACGCTAACTTTGGTAGTGTTCAAGGCGCCATTTATAATAAAAATGATCAAACGGTTGAAATTGGCCAAGATGTGGGTAATAGATAATAGTGATCAATTAGAAATAGCATCGTAAGCAATTGGTATCAAAACGTTTGATAGTTTAGTATCAATGTGCATGTGTTGGCTAAACTGAGAAGCAATGTATATCTATATCAACATAATCGATATTTAGTCATTCTTATGGGGGTGGAACAATGAATTCAAAGTGGATTCTGTTCCACCCTTGCTTTATTTTTTATTGAAAAAGATTTGAAATCTTAGTTTACTATTGAAAATATCATCAGAATCGATATGATAAATATAAAGGTTTTGAATTTAATTTAAAATTTATATAAAATAAAAAGATATTGAATTGCTTACTTAATATGTAAGGGAATATACGCTTACAATTGATTGATAAAGGTGGAATGGTTGTGGAAGACGTAGTATTAGGAATTGACTTGGGTACCAGTGCAGTTAAAATCATTGCGGTTAATCGACAGGGTGAAGTGATTGCTTCGACAAGTGAACCTTTAACCTTGATACAAAGCCGTGCTGGCTATAGTGAACAAGATCCAAATGAATGGTTTGAAGCGGTGAAACAAGGGATTAAACGTATAAATCAAGCACCTGAAATGGCAAATTATAGTGTTAAAGGACTATCATTTTCAGGGCAAATGCATGGCTTAGTGCCTCTAGATAGCAATTATCAACCAGTACGTCACGCGATTCTTTGGAATGACACACGCAACTCCGAACAATGTATGCAAATCAAAGACATATACGGAGAAAGATTAAATGGCAATCCAATACTTGAAGGGTTTACGTTACCTAAGATGCTTTGGATGAAACAACATGAGCCATCATTGTGGGAACAAGTGAGTGTCTTTGTATTGCCTAAGGACTATGTGCGTTATTGTTTAACAGGCCAAATACATATGGAATATTCAGATGCGGCGAGTACACTATTATTAAGTCCAGAAACACATGATTGGACTAAAGATGTTGGTGAACGTTTAGGTATTGGGGATATTTACCCACCTTTAGTGCGTTCGACAGAAGCGGTTGGCGAAGTACGCTCAGAACTAGTGGAAACACTTGGTTTTAAATCGCCTGTGAAAGTTTATGCTGGTGGGGGAGATAATGCCTGTGGCGCAATTGGAGCGGGTATCATCAATGGTAATGATACGCTTTGTAGTATCGGAACTTCTGGTGTTGTCCTTAATGTAGAAAATGATGGTTATACTGAATACACTAACAATATCCATTTCTTTGATCATAGTGTGCCTCAAACATTTTATGCTATGGGTGTAACGTTAGCTGCGGGTTACAGTTTAAACTGGCTTAAACAAACCTTCTTTGAACAGGATAGCTTTGATGATATTGTTCAACAAGCCAGTACGTCAACCATTGGCGCGAACCATTTGCTATTTGCACCATATTTAGCAGGTGAACGTACACCACATGGAGATGCATTTATACGTGGCAGTTTTATTGGTATTAATGGTAGCCATAAGAAAGCGGATTTTGAGAGAGCAGTGCTAGAAGGTATTACGTTCTCATTATATGACTCTATACAATTAATGCGAGAAGCAGGTAAGACGATAACGCATATCACTTCAATCGGTGGCGGTGCCAAAAGTTCATTTTGGTTACAAATGCAAGCAGATATTTTCAATGCGACGATCAGAAAATTGAAACATGAAGAAGGGCCAAGTATGGGCGCGGCGATGATTGCAGCTTATGGATTGAACTGGTTTGACAGCTTTGATGCATGTGTTGAGAAATTTATTGATGTTGCTCAAACCTTTGAACCAGACGCTACAAGACACGCACAATACGAAGCATATTATAAAGTATACAAAGACATTTACCATCACACACATCAATTAACTGAAGCTTTATTAAAGATTGAAGATTAATCGTTCAAATCGGCAACTAGGTTAGAATCAAATGAGCGTTAGCCTTTTAGGAGAGAACGCAATAAAAAGATGATAA
Organism: Staphylococcus sp. GDY8P57P; assembly: GCF_017892585.1. Taxonomy (NCBI): domain Bacteria; kingdom Bacillati; phylum Bacillota; class Bacilli; order Caryophanales; family Staphylococcaceae; genus Staphylococcus; species Staphylococcus sp. GDY8P57P. Next base: position 148,478 of record NZ_JAESLK010000019.1, read on the forward strand.
GAAGTAATACTACAAGCCAAGCAAGTTGGGCGTGGAACAATGAATTCATAACAAATTCTGCTCCACGCCCGTTTATTGTGCTAAAAACTTAATAATTTAAATTTTACAATTTTTTCATTTGTGAGCAGTTTGTTATGTATCTATAAATTGACACGTTAAAGTGAATATATAACAAAATAAATGTGTACAATTTAACTAATTATTACAAATATTAGTGTTGCCTTGAAAAGGGTTACAAAGGTAGTTTTAGTGGTGTAAAATAACTAAAATTATTTAGATATTTTCAAAAGATTTCAAATTAAAAATATTTTATCCTCAAAAAGTCTCTTAATGTGATTTATTTCACAAATTTACATTTTTGTCACTGAATAAGTCTTGAAATCGTTTTCTAGAGGGTGTAGTATGACTATGGTTCTTAAATAAATTGAAAGAGGTTTTGGGGAATGAATATTATTTTAGGAGTGGGTACACTCGTATTAGTGCTTATCGTTATGACGCTATTCTTAAACTTCGCGCCATACGGTAAACAAGGACTACAAGCATTATCAGGAGCTGCTTGTGCGACTTTCTTACCACAAGCATTCCTAAGTTACGCTATTGGTGGCGTATTCCATATTGAATTTTTACAAACTATAGGAGACTTAGCAGGAAGCCTTGCAGGTGTTGCAGTTGGTATCTTAACGTGTTTGAAAATGGGTATCTCACCTGTATTTGCAGTCATTGTTGGTCTCGTATTACATGACTTTAAATTATTACCAGCATTTATCGCAGCGTACCTTATTTCATTCGGTATTAAATTTATCGAGAAAAAAGTACCAGAAGGCTTGGACTTAATTGCTGTGATTTTAATTGCTCCAGCAGTTGTATTTGGTTTAGCAACAGCTATTAGCCCAGGAGTTATGGCTGTATTACATCAAATCGGTGGCGCAGTTACATCAGTAGGAGACAGTAATCCATACGCATTAGCAGTTATTTTAGGATTAGTTATTCCTGTAACGGGTATGACACCACTAAGTTCAATGGTATTAACGAGCTTATTAGGACTAACTGGTATACCAATGGCTATCGGTGCATTAACATGTACAGGTTCATCATTTGTTAACTATGTATTATTCAGCAGACTTAATATTGGCGGAAGTAAATCAAAAGCATTCGCAGTGTTTGTTGAACCATTAACACAAATTGATTTAATTGCAAAATACCCTCTACAACTGTATGGTACAAATGCAATTATCGGTGTAGTAAACGCATGTATCGTAACATTTAGTGGACTTGTTATCGGTGTTAAAGGTATGGCAACACCAATTGCAGGTGCAATCGTGTTATTCGGATTTAACGATGCTACAAGATCAATTATCACAATCATTACAGTTGCAGTTGTAAGTGTTATCTTAGCATTTATCTTCAGTACATTAATTAAAAAATTCAACCTAATGGACATGAGTATTAAATTGCCTAGTAAACAGAAACAACCTAAGGAGAGTGTTTAATTATGGCTACTAAAAAAAGCTACGATTATCAAAGCGCATTTGATATTATTGGGCCTGTCATGATGGGACCTTCAAGTTCTCATACAGCAGGAGCAGTTAAAATTGGTAATGCTGCATATGCGGTATTAGGTGGCGTACAGCCAGATAAACTCACAATTCATTATTACGAATCCTTTGCGCAAACACATCAAGGACACGGTACGGATTTAGCCATCGTTGGTGGTGCAATGGGTTACAGCACTTTTGATAGTCGTATTAAAAGTTCATTAGCAATTGCTAAAGACCAAAATATCGAAGTGAACATTATTGAAGAAGAAGGCGACAGTATTGGTGAACATCCTAACTGTGCGTATCTTGTTGCAGAAGGTAATGGACGTCACATTGAAGTCATTGGGAATTCAATCGGTGGCGGTACAATTAAATTAAAACGCATTAGCGTAGAAGGTCTAGACATTGATTTTAACTATGGTTTACCTATCTTAGAAATGGATGGGGCGGCAAATAAATCAGAAGTTAATCATTTTATCAATGATGTAAGTGAACTTGGTGCTGACATAAAAGAAGAAATGACACAAACGGGCGATAATTTCAGTTTAGCAGTATTACCACTAAACAAAGCATTATCTGAATCAACGTTAGATCAAATTAAAGAAAAATATAGTCACTTAAATATATCCTATATTAAATAGAGGGGGATTAAAGATGTTTGATTCAATTAGAGAAACAATAGACTACGCAGTCGAAAATAAAATGTCTTTCGCAGATATTATGATCCAAGAAGAGATGGAACTTTCAGGTAAAACACGTGACGAAGTTAGAGAAACAATGAAACAGAACTTAGACGTCATGAGAGATGCTGTAGTTAAAGGATCAACTGGCGAAGGCGTTAAAAGTGTAACAGGTTATACTGGTCAAGATGCGATTAAACTTGCTAAATATAATGAAAATAATCATGCTTTATCAGGCCATGAAATGGTTGAAGCAGTGAAAGGCGCAGTTGCTACTAACGAAGTAAACGCAGCAATGGGTATCATTTGTGCAACACCAACAGCTGGATCCTCCGGAACGATTCCGGGCGTATTATTTAAATTAGAAAAAACACATGACCTTACAGAAGAACAAATGATAGATTTCTTATTCGTTTCATCATTATTTGGCCGCGTTGTTGCTAATAACGCAAGTGTTGCAGGTGCTACAGGTGGCTGCCAAGCAGAAGTTGGTTCAGCTTCAGCAATGGCTGCAGCTGCTGCGGTATCCATCTTCGGTGGTGAACCTGAAGCATCTGGTCACGCAATGGCACTAGCAATCAGTAACTTACTTGGTCTAGTATGTGACCCAGTAGCTGGTTTAGTTGAAATTCCATGTGTAATGCGTAATGCAATTGGTTCTGGTAACGCATTAATCTCTGCTGACTTAGCATTAGCTGGTGTTGAAAGTAGAATTCCAGTGGATGAAGTTATCGAAGCAATGGATAAAGTAGGACGTGGCTTACCAGCTGAATTAAGAGAAACAGGACTTGGTGGTTTAGCAGGTACACCAACTGGTGAAGCAATCAAACGTAAAATCTTTGGTGAAGCAGAAGTGAATAGCTTCTCATAATCCCACCATAGTTATAAGTCATTCTTGAATGTCTGTGAGGCATTTGAGGATGGCTTTTTTATTTAATCATAGGTGTGTCATGTAAATGATTTAAAATTGCATATATTTATCAGAAAATTAAAAAAAGTTATTGCAAAATTTCACCAATACAGATAAAATAACTCAAAAGGGGATGATGATATGCTAAGGTTATGTATCATCTTTTTTGTATTCGTGACCAACACAACTATCACACAATTATGGACTGTCGAGGGAACATGGGAGAATCTCTTACTACAATCAATGTCATTAAGTATGATTATTGTATTCCTATTTTATTATGTGGGTTTTGTGATTGCGGAGAAAAAGAGGAAACAAATAGAAACGTTATTTAAAAAAGAAATCTTTCACGAGAAAGAAGACCTTTTTGAAAAAGACGATAAAAGAAAAGTAAGTGAGTAAAAGGGGCTCACTTACTTTTCTTTTATTTTGCATGTAAATCATATTGGTAAAATGCTAGGTCTAACCATTGATTAAATTTGTAGCCAACATTCGTAATGGTGCCTGCATGTTTAAAGTTAAACTTCTTATGTAATTGGATACTACTGTTATTCGACGCATCGATACCAGCTACAATGGTACGATAATTCTTCGATCTCGCATCGTTAATAAGATGTTGTAGTAATTGGGAAGCAATGCCTTTGCCACGATTCGATTGATCAACATAGATTGAATGTTCAATCGAATATAAATAGGCAGGCCAATTTCTAAACTGACCATAAGTCGCAAAACCCACAGCTTTACCTTCACATTCAAATACAAATATTGGTTCTTGTGCTTGATGTTTTGCGTCAAACCAAGCTTTACGTTCATCTAGCGTTTGGACATCATAAGTATAAACGGCTGTTGAATGTAATATTGCGTCATTATAAATAGCTAAGATTGCCGGTAAATCTTCAAGTACTGCTTCTCTAATCATTATGGCACCTACTTTTCAAAGTTTGTTTCAGTTTATAGCGAGAATTGTTTTGTTGCAACTGTATGTCATTAAATATGACACGATGAATTAAATTAAACTTATGAAGTAAAAATGATATACTATGACCTAAGAAAGTACATTAAAGGAGTAACATATAATGAAGAATTGGATCAATCGATTGATGACAATCATTGGGGTCATCCTCATTTTAATAGCAATATATTTATTTGCTAAGCCACACATTGATAATTATTTACATGAAAAAGACAACGACAACAAAATTGAACAATATGATAAAAACGATAAGTCAAATAGTAAGCAAACGCCGACAATTCCTAAAGACAAATCTAAAATGGCTGGTTATATTTCAGTACCAGATGCAGAAATTAAAGAACCAGTTTACCCTGGTCCTGCGACACCAGAACAGTTAAATCGCGGTGTAAGCTTTGCTGAAGAGGATGAGTCACTAAGTGATCAGAATATTTCTATTGCTGGTCACACATTTACCGATCGACCACATTACCAATTCACTAACTTAAAAGCAGCTAAAAAAGGGAGTAAGGTTTACTTTAAAATAGGGAATGAAACACGAGAATATAAAATGACAAGTATCCGTGATGTTAATCCAGACCAAGTGGAAGTCCTTAATGAACATAAAGGCGAGAAGAATCAATTAACATTAATCACTTGTGATGATTATAATGAACAAACTGGCGTTTGGGAAAAGCGTAAAATATTTGTTGCGAAACAAGTGAAATAATGAATTACCTTAAAAGCTAAAGCATTTAAGTGTTTGGATTTAAGCATTACCTGAATTTAGAAACGTAAGTTAATCGGAGTGAAATAGTACATTCATTAAGAATGCTGTTTCACTCTTTTTAATTTAGCTATCAAAATGAAGGGCGCTATTTTTAGCGTTTGTACACAATTTCAGAATGTGAATATAGTTTCATCATGAAGGCGTAAACTTCAACCTTAAAGAGATGACAGATATAATAAATGTGAATACAACGGACTAGGGGGAGTACACATGGTTAAAGCAATAGCAGTAGACATGGATGGCACGTTTTTAGATTCAAATAAGCATTATGATAAAGACCGTTTTGAGAAGATCTTCAAAGCATTAAAAGAACGTAATATAGAATTCATAGCCGCAAGTGGCAATCAATTTGCGAAACTAAAATCTATATTTGGCGAAAGAGATATGTTCTTTATTTCTGAAAATGGTGCAGTGATCTATAAAGGAAATACGCTATACAATTATCGTAGCTTTAATACATCGAATTACAAAGCAGTAGTTGATTATTTAAATATTGAGCGAAACATTAAAGAATTTATAATTTGTGGATTGAAAAGTGCCTATATATTAAAAGACACGAGTGAAGCTTTTAAGAAAGATGCCCATTTCTACTATCACCAGTTAGAGGAGATTGATTCTTTTCAGCCTTTGCCAGAAGATGAATATGTCAAAATTGCATTAAATATTAATCGAGACACACATTCGACATTAGATGAGGATCTAGAAGCGAAATTTAGCGACATCATTAAACTCGTATCTAGTGGACATGATAGTATAGACATTATTATGCCAAACATGACAAAAGGCCAAGCACTTCAGCGCTTGTTAAAAGCGTGGGATATGTCTGCTTCTGATTTGATGGCATTTGGAGATGCGAACAATGATAAAGATATGCTTGAATTAGCTGAGCACAGCTATGTTATGGCTAATAGTCATGATGAAACATTATTTGAAATCGCAAAAGCAGTCGCACCTAGCAATGATGAACAAGGTGTCTTACAAGTGATAGAACAAGAAGTATTGAAATAACTAAAAAAATCAGGAGAATACGCAACTTTAAGCGTTCTCCTGATTTTTATTTATTAAACACATATCTTAGTTTAATTGAGTTTCACATTTACCAGTATTAATAACTGATAATGCTGCGTTTAATCCGCCTTCAACTAAATTTCTCACAGCTTCATCAGAGAAGAATGCGATATGTGGAGTGACCAAAATATTTTCATGTTCAATTAATTCTAATAAAGTTTCATCTTTGATGTCTTTACCAGTCCAGTCATAAGTGAAGTAGTCTGCTTCGTTTTCATAAGTATCAATCGCAGCACCGTATAATGTACCATCATTAACTGCTTTAATTAATTCTGGTGTATCAATAACAGCACCACGAGCCGCATTTACTAATACTGCACCTTTTTTCACTTTAGCGAACATATCAGCATCGAATAAGTGGAAACTTTCTTTGTTTGCTGGTACGTGTAATGAAATGATATCAGCATCAGCAATTGCTTCTTCAACTGAATCTTTATATTCTAAGAAGTCTAAAGAATTGTTAGGGTATGCATCGTAACCTACTACTTTAGCTCCGAAACCAGCATAAATTTTACCAGTTGCAGCACCGATACGTCCTGTACCGATAATCGCTACTGTCATATTTTTAACAGGTGTAGACATGATAGGAGCAGCCCATTTGAAATTATGTTCTTGAACACGTTTTTCAATTGCAGGGAAACGACGTACTAATTGTAAAGCGATAGACACTGAATATTCAGCAATTGTTTCTGGTGAATAGCTAGGTACATTTGAAATGATGATGCCATGTTTTTTAGCTAATTCTAAATCGTACATGTCGAAACCAGCAGTACGTTGAGCGATTTGTTTAATTCCATATTCTTCAAGTTTTGGATAAACAGATTCTGCTAATTTACCAAATTGCATTGTAGTGACACCATCGAAACCTTTAGCTAAATCAACTGTATCTTCACTTAAGATTTCTTCAGTTGTAACAACTTCAACATTGTTCGCTTTACCCCAGTTTAAAGCGTCATTTTTCTCGTAGTCACGAGTTCCATAAAACATAATTTTTGTCATTTTAATAACCTCACTTCATTTTGTATGAATTTATAATTAATAAATAAGTTTTCCTAAGTTGTCTATAGAAATGTGAATTATTAATAGGAATAATGATTTGAAACATCTCTATTACTTAACTTACAAATATATTATATTGTGAATTTATTCACAAATCAATAGGGAAATTGAAATTTATTTTTCAATTGTTAAAAATTTCACATAAAAATAGTAAATTTCCATTTATTTTTAATTGATGACAATTGTAAGCGTATAACTTTAGGCTAAAGGAAACGTCTTATATAATCAAATTAGTATAATCTAAGGAGGAAATATTTTATGAGTTCGATGCAAGATACAATCCTAAACGCGTTTAATTTCAGACATGCAACGAAGGAATTTGATCCAGAGAAACATGTGAGCGATTCAGATTTTCATACAATATTGGAAACGGGGCGCTTATCACCAAGTTCATTAGGGTTAGAACCTTGGCGTTTTATTGTTCTAGAGGATGAAGATTTAAAAGAGAAATTAAAACCTTATAGTTGGGGTGCACAAAAACAACTCAGCACTGCTAGTCGTTTTGTTATTATTCTTGCACGCAAAAACGTGACTGCTGACTCAGACTATGTACAACATATCGTTCGAGGTATCAAAAAATATGAAGAAAGTACGATTCCAGCAGTAGAAGACAAATACAATGACTTCCAAACAAGTTTCCATATTAATGATAACGAGAGAACATTGTTAGATTGGGCAAGTAAGCAAACGTATATTGCTTTAGCTAATATGATGACATCTGCAGCATTATTAGGTATTGATTCATGTCCTATGGAAGGATTTGATTTGGATAAAGTTACTGAAATTTTAGCTGAAGAACAAGTTATAGATACAGAACAGTTTGCGCCATCTGTAATGGTTGCGTTTGGCTATCGTAAACATGATCCTAAAGCTAAAGTACGTCAACCAGCCGATGATGTCATCGAATGGGTTTAATGAAGTGTAAAGAGAGCGTCTTGGACATCAATCAATGTCTCAGGCGCTCTCTGTTCTTAATGTTTAACTACTTATAAATATGGAAATGAAATACAAGCAAGTTAGTGTATTTAAAAATTTAAATAAGGTAAAATAACATTAGCTTTAAGCAAGCGCTTACATTTGATGTAAACACAACGCACATATGGTTTTTCATAAATATTTATAAAGGGATGATGAAAAATGACAAAAGTAAACGTTAAAGATTTCTTAGAGGAACAATACGGTTTATTTATCAACGGTGAATTTCAAGCAAGTGAAAGTGGAGACACATTAACTGTAACTAACCCCGCTAATGGTGAAGATTTAGCTAAAGTAGCCAAAGCAAGTAAATCTGATGTTGATAAAGCAGTTAAAGCTGCACAAGATGCTTTTGACAGTTGGAGTAAAACATCTAAAGAAGAACGTGCGGATTATTTATTAGAAATTAGTCGTCGAATTCACGAAAAGGTTGAACACTTCGCGACAATTGAATCACTTCAAAATGGTAAGCCTTATCGAGAAACATCAACAATTGATGTGCCATTAACAGCCAATCAATTTAAATATTTCGCAAGTGTATTAACAACTGATGAAGGTTCAGTCAATGAAATTGATGACAATACAATGAGTTTAGTGATCAATGAACCAGTTGGTGTCGTTGGTGCTGTCGTTGCATGGAACTTCCCAATTCTATTAGCTTCTTGGAAACTAGCGCCAGCATTAGCTGCAGGTAATACGATTGTAATCCAACCATCGTCTTCAACACCTTTATCATTAATTGAACTTGCAAAAATTTTCCAAGACGTATTACCTAAAGGTGTTGTGAACGTCTTAACAGGTAAAGGTTCTGAATCAGGTGACGCGATTTTCAATCATGAAGGCGTTAATAAATTATCATTCACAGGTTCTACGGATGTAGGTTATGGTGTTGCTAAAGCAGGTGCTGAACGCATTGTACCAACAACATTAGAACTCGGTGGTAAAAGTGCAAATATCATTTTTGATGATGCTAATTTAGATCTAGTAATTGAAGGCGTTCAATTAGGTATCTTATTTAACCAAGGTGAGGTTTGTAGTGCAGGCTCACGTTTATTAGTCCAATCATCAATTTATGATAAATTAATGCCGAAACTTAAAGATGCGTTTGAAAATATTAAAGTAGGCGACCCATTCGATGAAGATGTCAAAATGAGTGCGCAAACAGGTCCAGAACAACTTGAAAAAATTGAAAGTTACGTTAAAATTGCCAAAGAAGATAGCAATGCCAATATCTTAACAGGCGGTCATCGCTTAACTGACAATGGACGTGATAAAGGATATTTCTTCGAACCAACAATTATTGAAATTAACGACAATAGCCATCAATTGGCACAAGAAGAAATTTTCGGACCAGTTGTCGTTGTTGAGAAATTCGAAGATGAAGCAGAAGCAATCCAAATTGCAAACGATTCTGAATATGGTTTAGCAGGTGGTATCTTCACGACAAATATTAATCGTGCACTAAACGTGGCTAAAGCGATAAGAACAGGTCGTATTTGGATTAATACGTATAATCAATTCCCAGCTGGAGCACCATTCGGCGGTTACAAAAAATCAGGTATCGGTCGAGAAATTTATAAAGATGCAATCAAAAACTATCAACAAGTTAAAAACATCTTTATCGATACAAGTAATGAAACTAAAGGCTTATACTAAGTTAATACGTATATCTGTTACAAACTGAATCAGGGCTATCTGCAAAGTCAAAGACTTTGTGGATAGCTTTTTTTATACATTTACACTTCTTTATAATAGAAATACGTTATAATACAATTTAAGTCTTTAAAATTTATATTTTACAAAAGGAAAAATGATGAAAAAAATAATTGTATTATTCATGAGCTTTATCGTGCTCGTCGTCGCACTCAGTGGTTGCTCACCAAAAGAGGACAAACGTTCAGACGATTATAAACCAGAAACGCTAAATGTTGAATTTGTACCTTCACAAAATGCAAAGACATTAGATGCTAAAGTTAAACCATTACAACAACTGTTATCAAAAGAATTAGGCATTCCTGTGAAGGTACATATAGCGACTAACTATAATACGATGGTAGAAGCATTAAAATCAAAAAAAGTAGATGTGGCCTTTATTTCACCTGTGTCTTATACAATCGCGCATGACCAAGGTGCTGCAGATGTACTATTAAAATCTAAAGGTTATTTGGTAGATGATAAAGGACATCCAACTTCGAAATTAGTCGACTACTATCGTTCACAAATTGTAGTACGTCAAAATAGTCATTTACAGACGTTAGAAGATTTAAAAGGTAAGAAGGTAGGGTTACAAGATCCAGAATCTACATCTGGATATATTTATCCTATGGCTAGCTTAAAAAAGGTACATATCCATCAAAATGACATTAAAATTGCTCAAATCAAAGGTCATGATCAAGCATTGATAGCATTGTTAAATGGTGATGTCGATGCCGTAGCAATATACCAGGATGCACGCGCAGATTTAAAACGTGATTACCCAAATATCTATAAAGATACTAAAGTGATTTATAGAACAGAAAAAATACCTAATGATACGATTTCAGTGCGTAGTGATATGGATCAGCAATGGAAAACAAAAATCAGTAACGCATTTTTAGAGATGAGTAAAACAAAGAAAGGTAAAACAATACTGACAGATATTTATGGACATCAAGGCTATGAGAAAGCGAAAGATAGCGATTTTGACACAGTAAGAAAGTATCGAAAACTTGTTGAAGAATAAAAAATAAGCTAAGGACAATATGTGACCATCCTGATAAATATAATATGATTTGAATTAGAATTAAATTGATAGTTTAATCATTAACTAATTTAATATTTAGGAATGGGGACAATGTGATGAATTTAGAAGAAAAAACGTATATTGAGCAACAAGTAGCGAATCGTTCAAAAACAGCGCTTATCTCTTATGTATTATGGTTCTTCCTAGGTGGATTTGGTGGACATCGTTTTTATCATGGTAAAACGGGTTCTGCAGTAGGTTTATTAGTACTTACCATATTAACAGCATGGTTTACCTTTGGTATCCCGACATTAATCTGGGTGATTATTGATGCATTTTTAATACCTGGATGGGTTAAAGAGGATGAAAATCGAGTCCGTCAATTTGCAATGCGAGAAGTAAATAATATGAAATCATAAAAAATAAGGATTGAGAGAAGACAAAGTCATTTATCTTCTCTCAATCCTTTTTAAATGGTGTGTTTATTAAACGATGGCAAGTAGTGATTAAACGAATCATTCTATCCAGGAACTACGCTTGTATCACTATGAACTGTAATATCGAAACCTTCAGGTGACGTTATATTTTCTTCTTTAGCATTGGGTTTATAGATATCAAAGTGAACTAAGCCGTAAGTATTGTCATTATCTGTTCTAACTTGATTTGATTGCCAAACATTAGCGGCGATATTATGATGATAGTTTTGTGTAGACATAAATAATGCTTGTGGGAAATTAGAAATATGTTCTAATCCAATTTGTTCAATATAAAAGTCACGTGCCTGTCCTAAATCGTGTGTTTTAAGATGCAAGTGCCCGATTTTGCCATCAGCTGGCCAACCAGCCCAACCGTCTTCTGTACGTTGTGCAATTAAATCATCTGCATCTACAGCAAGTGTATCCATTTTTACGAAATGACCATCCCATTGCCATTCTTCAGATGGACGATCTTGATATACTTCAATGCCGTTACCTTCCGGATCATTAAAGTATAATGCTTCACTAACAAGGTGATCGCCACCACCTACAGGTACGTTTAAACGACTAGCGTGGAATAAAAAGTTTGCTAAATCTGCACGTGTAGGGAGTAAGTAAGCAATATGGAACAAACCAGCTTCTCTAAATCCTGGACGACGTCCATCTTCAAGATAGTGTAATGTTAATGTATGTCCATTTGCGCCAACATTGAAAATAACGTGTTGGTCGTCTTGTTCTTTAATTGAAAATCCAAGAATGTTTTTATAAAAGTTAGTCATTTTAGTTAAGTCTTCAACGTTCAATGTAATATTCGTAACTTGTGTTGCTTCAGTAGTGTGAAATGCATTCATAATGTAGTGCCTCCTAAGATGAATGGATCATCTTCATTTATTATTTATATTAAGTATAATAAATATACTACTAATCATTAAATTAAGCAAGGAAGTTGTTTTCTAAATTTTAAATGCATGAAAAAAGGGAGAGGGACAGAATTCTTTTAAAATTCGTTGTCCCACCCCCGCAAGGATGACTAGAACTGAGAAAAGCTTAAATTAAGCGCCTTCTCAGTTCAGTCAGCTACTGCGAATTTGCAAAATAGCATCATCTTATTATTTATGTCCCAGGCTCACTATACAAGCCTGATTATAGCCTAAAAGCTCTGTATCGATTTAATGTGCGTGAACGCTTATGTGCGCGTCGTTATATTTGAAGTGGATTATCCAAGATAAACATCTTGATAATCTTCATTTTTTTCTAATACATTTTTCGCAAATGGACAAGATGCGATAATTTTTAAGTTGTTTTCTCTTGCATAATTGACAACAGCTTCAACTAATTGTTTGCCTAAACCTTGTCCACCTAGTTCATCTGCAACACCAGTGTGATCAATATCAATTTCATTATTATCTACTTGTTTAAACGTAATGACTGCTTGCGCATTGTGTTCATCTTCTCCAACATAGAATTGTTGGTTACCTTTTTTAATATCTTGTGCCATATAACGTCACTCCTTTAATAATGTCATACTTATATGTATCACTTTTGAAGCAATCCGAAACATGCATGAACTAAATATTAAAATACAAAATAGATAATAAATATAAATATTGCATTATTACATTATTAAAGATATAGTTGTAAACGAATTTGCTACGTCTTGGAGGGGTCTGTGTGAAGAGGATAATCTATTTCTTTATTGTTTTGTGTCTCTGTATGACTGTAACGGCTTGTAGCACAGAACAATATTCGAGTGCCAAAAAGAAAGATATTTCAACGGATAATAAATTAAATATTTATACTACCGTATTTGCATTTGAAAGTTTCACTAAACAAATTGGTGGCAAATACGTCAATGTTGATACGATTTATCCTCCGGGTGCAGACACGCATACATATGAACCAACACAAAGAGATATGATTAATATTGCGAAAAGTGATGTGTTTATCTATTCAAGTGACGACCTAGATCCAGTTGCTAAGACGATTACAGAATCAATGACGAATAATGATATGAAATTAGCCGTTGCGTCTGATTTAAACCATCATACATTACTTGAAGAAGACCATGACCATGATGAACACGAGCATCAACATAATCATGAAGCGAGCAGTCATGATCCACATGTTTGGCTAGACCCAGTACTAGATAAGCATTTTGCAGAAAAAATTAAGAATGATTTAGTCAAAAGAGACCCTCAACACAAAGCATATTATGAGCATAATTTTAAAAAATTAAATCAAGACTTAACAGATTTAGATCAAAAATTAAAAGTAATTACTGAACATCCTAAAAGGCATAAAGTTATTATTTCGCATGATTCATTAGGTTATTTAGCAGAACGTTACCACTTCCAACAAGAGGGGGTAAGTGGTATGAATAATGAAGAACCAAGCCAAAAGGATATTCTTGCACTTATTAAACAAATTAATCATACGCAACAACCCTATATACTTTATGAACAGAATATTACTTCTAAGATAACGGATGTTATTCGTGACGAGACCAATGCAGAACCATTAAGTTTTAATAATTTGTCTGTATTATCCAAAGAACAAGCTAATGATAAAGATTTAACTTTCCAATCAATCATGAAGCAGAACATTAAAGCATTAGATAAAGCATTAAATCATTAAAAACCCCCTAATCCTTTTTACAGGAATTAGGGGATTTATATCTCATTATTCATATCTAATATAGCTTACAGTTGTATTGTAGTATTCTTCGAAACCGTGAATACCATCTGCACCACCTAAGCCAGATTCTCTCCAGCCAGCGTGGTAGCCATTAACGACTTCTTCTGCTTCGCAATTCGCATAAACTTCACCGAACTTCAAGCGTTCTGTCGCTTTCATGACTTCTTTTAAATTCTCTGAGAAGATATAAGAAGATAACCCTGCATTTGTATCATTTGCGGCATCAATTGCTTCATCAAAGTCATTATAAGTTGTAATAGCTAGGACAGGACCAAAGATTTCTTCTTTAAAGGCACTGTCTTCTTTTTTAACATTGTCTAAAATGGTAGGCGCATAGAAGAAACCAGCACGATTTAATTTATGACCACCTAAGACTAAGTCAGCACCATTTTGAATAGCGTCTTGTACTTTGCGATCAATACTATCTAACTGTGTTTGATTAATAATGGCACCAAAATCCGTATTAGCATCTAACGGATCGCCCACTTGTAATTCACTCATACGTTGTTTGGCTTTATTGACAAAGTCTGTGTGCACATCTTCATGAACGAAGATACGTTCTGGACACGTACATACTTGACCTGCATTATTAATTCGCGCAGTTACAATATAATCTACTGCTTTGTCTAAGTTTGCATGCGGCGTCACTAAGACAGGTGCATTACCGCCCAATTCTAGATTTACTTTTTTAACAGTATTAGCTGCATGTTGATAAACGGCTTTACCTGCACGCATACTTCCTGTTAACGATATAAGTTGAACATCTTGATGTGTGGCGAGTTGCGTACCAACTGTTTCTCCAGTACCTGGTACGATTTGAATTAGGCCGGCTGGTATTGTTGAAGCACGGAATAATTCAGCCAAACGTAAAGTGAGTAATGTCGTCTCTTCACTTGGTTTGATGACGATTGAGCACCCCGTTACAAGTGCAGGAATAACTTTACGCATTAAGACCATAATGGGTGCGTTCCATGGAATAATACCGGCAGTCACGCCCACTGGTTTCTTTATTAATTGAATGGTTTCATTCACTACGCTATTTTGTAGGACTTCGCCTTTATTACGCATGCTTAAACTTGTCATATAGTCGATAAATTGTATCGCTTTATCAATTTCACCTTCAGCTTGTGCCAACGTTTTACCTTGTTCTTGAACATACAATTGGGCTAACGCGTCTTTGTTCTGCTCTAATAAAGGAATTAATAATTTTACATGCTCTGCACGTGTAGGTGCGGGCACGTTTTCCCATTCAAGTTGTGCATGTTTAGATTTTTCGATTGCCTCGTTAACTTCGTCCTCAGTTGCGAAAGTAATTGTATCAAATGTTTCACCTGTTGCAGGGTTGATAACGTCCATTGTGTTATTAGACTTACTCTCTACAAATTCATTGTTAATAAATAATTGATTGGTCATTTGAGACACCTCCAACGTTAGTATTCCCTGTAACTACCATTTCCATGCTTATTTCTTTTTAAAAAAGATAGTAATCAAACGCACATAAATTTATAATAGAACTAACATATTGACGATAAGTTGAAATACGTGTACAATTTATCTCGAAATCGAAATAAATTAAAGGTGGTGCGTTAATGGATCGCACGGAACATTCATTGAAAGCATTTATTGGTCTTAATAGAGCATTAGATAGATTAGAAAAAATCGTACAGCAAGATGTGAAAAACTATGGACTGAATGTCACAGAATTCGCAGTATTAGAATTACTTTATAGTAAAGGCCCACAACCGATTCAACGTATTAGAGATAGGGTGCTCATCGCAAGTAGTAGTATTTCATACGTAGTGAGTCAATTAGAAGAGAAGGGTTGGATTACGCGTGACAAAGACCCATCAGATAAGCGCGTATATAATGCAACACTTACCGACAAAGGGCAACAATTTATGGCAGACATTTTCCCCCAACATGCTGCTACGTTAGAACAGGCGTTTTCTGTTCTATCAGAAGAAGAATTGATAACGATTCAACAAGCATTCAAAAAATTAAGTGCACAAACAGCAGAAGTGTAAACCTGTGCACTTTAATTTTTTAACTTAAATTATCTCGAAATCGAAATAAATGGAGGGTGACTTATGATAGACACTAATTTGTTAGGTATTCATCACGTAACGGCGATTACAGATGATGCTGAACGTAACTATAAATTTTTTACAGAAGTACTTGGTATGAGACTTGTTAAGAAGACGGTAAACCAAGATGATATTCAAACGTATCACACCTTTTTTGCAGATGATGAAGGGTCAGCAGGTACTGATATGACATTCTTTGACTTTCCTGGTATACCACAAGGACGTAAGGGGACAAATTCGATTACGAAACCATCATTCCGTGTACCAAATGATGAGGCACTAACCTATTATATGCAACGTTTTGATGCGTTTGGTGTGAAGCATGAAGGAATCCAAGACGTATTAGGTAAGAAGGTATTGCCTTTTCAAGAAGCAGATGGACAAGATTATCAATTAGTATCTGATGAGGGCGATAGCGGCGTGTCACCTGGCAAACCTTGGAAGAACGGCCCGGTTCCTGAGGATAAAGCGATTTATGGTTTAGGACCAATCGAAATTACGGTGAGCTACTTTGATGATTTCAAGCGTTTGTTAGAACGTGTTTATGGCATGCGAACAATCATAGATGAAGACAATGTAGCATTGCTCGAAGTTGGTGACGGTGGTAATGGTGGTCAAGTGATTCTAAGAAGAGATGAAGATGGGCCAGTTGCTGTTCAAGGATATGGTGAAGTACATCATGTATCATTTAGGGTTAAAGATCATCAAGCGATTGAACAATGATTGCACAAATACAATGACATAGGTATACCTCATTCTGGTTTAGTAGATCGCTTTTATTTTGAAGCCTTATACGCACGTCTAGGCCACATCTTGTTGGAAATTTCTACTGATGGTCCTGGATTTATGGAAGATGAACCATATGAGACGCTAGGTGAAAAATTATCATTACCGCCATTTTTAGAAGAACAAAGAGAGACAATCGAATCTCAAGTACGACCTTTTGATACTACCGGTAAAAGTGATAACTAAGGAGGATTCAATGATGGAACCTATTACACATATTCATCATATTTCGGCGATTGTTGGCGATGCGCAAGAGACATACGATTTCTATACGAATGTATTAAACTTATCTTTAATTAAACAGACAGTAAATTTTGATGATACGTCAACGTATCATTTGTATTTCTCAAATCATAAAGCACAACAAGATATGGTGCTTACTTTCTTTAATTGGCCAAATCGTTATAGAGGGCGTATTGGTTCAGGTCAAGTTGGACGATTAGCGTTTAGCATACCGAAAGATAGTATGGCGCATTGGGAAATGAAATTACATGCGAATGGTATCCAAACCCGTCAAACGTTTTCTTTTAATCAAGCCACATTGGAATTTGAAGATCGTCATGGATTGACATTAGCAATGGTTGAAAGTCATGAAACACATGCGAACAATGACATCATAGGATTTCACGGTGTCACGATGTTATCAGCTGACCCACAAGCAACAGAAGCATTACTACGTGATGATTTGGGGCTAGAATACATTCAAGAAACAGATGACAATGTTCAGTATCAAACTGTGGGTAGTGTGCATCATCAAATTATTATTCAGAAATTTATAAACCCACAACCTGTACGTTGGGGTGGTGGCACCTTCCATCATATTGCGTGGTCAGTCCCAAATGACGAGGTACATGTACAATGGCGTGACTATCTTCTAAATAAAGGGATGCATGTGACGGATGTGAAAGAACGATTTTATTTCCATGCGATTTACATGAAAGAGCCTGGCAAATTAATCTTTGAATTTGCGACTGCTGGTCCTGGCTTTATGATCGATGAAGATGTAGATGAGTTAGGTAAACAACTACAGCTACCACCATTTTACGAGGACAGACGATACGACATTGAATCTCAATTAACACCGTTAAGACTAAATGAAAAATAAGGAGTGTGGATTGATGGAACATATTTATAGACCAGGTAAAGATAATGCACCGACATTAATACTGTTACACGGAACTGGTGGGGATGAAACAGATCTGATTCCACTCGGCACAGCTTTAAATCCTGATTATAATCTATTAGGTATTCGCGGAGAAATTAATGAAAATGGTATGAATCGTTATTTCAAACGCCTTGCAGAAGGTGTCTACGATGAAGAAGATTTAGACTATCGTGGTCAACGGTTGTTAGATTTTATATATGACGCTGCTGAACGTTATCGTTTTGATTTGACTACAACAGTCTTAGTTGGGTTCTCTAATGGCGCTAATATTGCGATTAACTTAATGTTACGAGACACAGCACCATTCAAAAAAGCCTTGTTATTTGCGCCACTGTATCCCATTGAAGTAACCACATCGAAAGATATGAGTGACGTAGAAGTATTATTATCTATGGGCAAACATGATCCAATTGTTTCAATGGATCAGAGTGCGCACGTGATGAATTTATTTAAACAACAGGGCGCACATGTTACTGAAGTTTGGGTGAACAGTCATGAAATTACACAAGCAGGATTAATGCAAGGACAAGAAATCCTGAATTCATAATTAAATAAGACTCAAAGATGTATGGCTAACGTCTTTGAGTCTTGTTTAATGTATTTTCAATTATTTAGATAGTACGAAGTGTTTAAATCCTTGATACAAAATTGGGATAAGGAGTATGAAACCCAATAATCCCATGATGGGGAAGACTTTTCCGATTAAAGAAATAAAGCCGATAAATGTACATATAAATGTAACGATAGCCATTGCAATGATGAGTACAAAGTACCCTTTGGAGAATGGCTCTGTAAAACGCGATGCAAAAGCATACATAAGACCAACAATTGTATTATAGATAACTAAAATCATTATAATCGACATCATTGTACCTAATAACGGTGAAATATGATTAGCCAGTAGTAGCGTTGGCAATGCAACAGATTGAATGTGTTCAAATTCTGTAATGAGCCCTAGATTAATCATTAATAGCAATAATGTAATGATGATACCCCCTAAGATGCCACCCCATAACGCCGACTGACGATGTTGCATGCGACCGCCCATTACACTTAAAAAACTAAATGCGGCTGCGATTTGTAGACTCGCATAATTTAATCCATCAAACCACCAACCGAGTGATAAACCGTGTTGTTCATTGAAGCGGTTCGCTGCACTAAAATTAACATCTCCTGTTATAAAATAATAGATGGCGATAATAGAAACAACAATGACTAGGAAGGGGGTCACCATACCTAAGACGGTAATCAAACGTTCAAATTTAAGAAACAGTGTCATTAGAATAAATAATACTAATAGCAATGAACTTAACCAATAAGGTAATCCGAAACTTTCATGTATGGTTGAGGCCCCACCTGCAGTCATAATCATCGCTAAAGAGAACAAAAATAAAGTTAAAATAATATCAAAAATACGTGCAATCATTGGATGTAAATAATATTGAATAGACTCAGAATGGTTATGAGATTGAATCGTAAAGCCAGTGTTTAAGACGAAGACGCCTGCTAACGTAATGATTAACCCCGTAACGATAATACCAGTAATACTATAGCTACCATGACTCGTGAAGAACTGAAATATTTCTTGACCAGTCGCAAAGCCAGCCCCAACGACAACACCCACAAATGCGAAAGCTACCATTATAGTCTCTCTAAAAAGTTGCACAATTAAAATTTCCTTTCAAATCATTACTTAATTCATATAGTTTAAACGCAATTATCTATTTTAGACGAAATGAGGTTAGAAATAAATAGGAAAGTTTACCCGAAGTGAACATTGTGTGTCCGACAAAGGCATTAACAACTTGTTTATAAATTGGTAATGCAGGTGTAACCAAAGTTTGATAGTATGACACAGTATTGAAAAAAGTTGATTCTTATTGAGGAAGGTGTAGGTATGTCATTAGATTTACCTGTTATGTTAATCATTGTGCTATTTTTAGCGTTAGGTATATTTAGCCAATGGTTAGCGACGCAAATTAAGTGGCCATCCATTGTAGTGATGTCGATTGTCGGCTTACTCATTGGGCCAATCTTGGGACTGGCAAACCCTCAAGAAACATTGGGGGCTGAGGTCTTTAGTCCTATCGTGTCATTAGCTGTAGCGGTAATCCTATTCGAAGGCAGTAGTAATTTGGATTTTCGTGAATTAAAAGGCATTTCTAAAGCGGTTATTCGAATTATTACCATCGGCGCAGCTATCGCTTGGGTACTCGGTGCGCTTGCATTACATAAAATTTTAGATTTCCCAATTGCTGTAGCGGTTGTAATGGGCGGGTTATTTTTAATTACTGGCCCAACTGTGATTCAGCCATTGCTAAAGCAAGCGAAAGTGCGTAAGAGCGTAGATTCTATTTTAAGATGGGAAAGCATTATCTTAGATCCTATTGGTCCTATACTCGCATTAACTGCGTTTTATATTTATCAAATATTTGAACAGGGCTTCGGTGTTCAAGTCATTTTAATTTTCATTTTGAAAATTATAGCAACAGCCATTATCGGCTTTGGCGCATCATTCATTTTCAATTGGCTAATCCAACGTGATTTCATCCCGCAGAATTTAATGCCTTCGATTCAGTTAGTGTTTATTCTGTTAGTATTCAGTATTTGTGATCAAATATTACAAGAATCTGGCCTATTAGCCGTAACAATTTTTGGTTTAATGATGGCGCGTTATAAGAGACATGATTTAATTTACAAGGAGTCAGATCATTTCATTGAAAATGCATCCTCTATTCTTGTATCGACTGTCTTTATTTTAATTACATCTTCATTAACATCATCGGTATTAATGGATGTTTTATCATGGCAATTAGTAGTCTTTGCGATTGCAATGATTGTCTTGGTACGTCCGATATCAGTCTTAGTATCAACGATAGGTACAGAAATCACGAAGAGAGAACGTGCGATTGTTGCTTTAATGGCACCACGAGGGATTGTCGTTTTAACTGTTGCGCAATTCTTTAGTGGGTTATTTCTAGATAACCATGCTAGAATGGCGAGTTATATTACGCCTGTAACCTTTGGCCTTGTTTTTATTACGGTAGTTATATATGGATTTAGCTTTATTCCTTTAAGTAAGTTGTTTGGCCTAGCAAGTACTGAACCACCAGGTGTCATCATTGTTGGTGAAAGTGAATTCTCATTCCACTTAGGTACAAAACTGCGTGAACATGATATACCGGTTATGGTATTTAATCTATTTGAGAATACATCAGATAAAGCGGAAGAACTTGGCTTTGAGGTGTTTAAAGGGAATCTATTATCAAGTAGTGATCGAATATATGCAGATTTAATTCGTTACAATAAATGTTTATTAATGACCAAGTCATTTATTTTTAATAGTTTAGCTTTTAATGAGTTGGTACCGGAGTTCGGCTTGAATCATGTGAGTATGATGCCTGTGTCCTTTACTGACGAACAAGCACGTAATAATTTAAATGGACCGCTGCGCAATCACATTTTATTTGATGAATCACATAGTCCAAGATGGTTTGATAATACGATTGCCAATAAAAATATTGTTGAAGTATCTGCGGAAGCATACGATAACATTACTGATAATGATATGATTATTTATCATATTGATGATAGTAGCGTGGTGTCATTTAATAAGAGTACTAAACCGATACCGCAATATGAACATGGGGTATACGGCATCTTAAGAGATGTATATTAGAAAAGGATTATGATGAGTTTTTAAATAATGCTTAAAAGGGAGTGAGACAATGAATTTAAAACAAATTCTGTCCCACTCCCATAATTTTGTATATCAGTCTAGTCAAATGTTAGTTCAAATATCTATCGTGCATTAATAATTTTAAGATGCGGATTTGTTCTTGGAGTACTTTACCATCGTTGGTATCTCTAATTTTTTTGCGTTGTAATTCTTCATCAACCACTCGACGAACAGATAATTCATCTGCGCCATCTGATAATACTTTATCTCTTGAATCGAAATGTTGATGAGCGACTAATTGCATGCCGAATGAATTGTACAGTAATGTATAGCCAGCAATACCAGTTGTTTTTTGATATGCTTTCGAGAAACCACCGTCGATCACTAACATTTTGCCATCTGCTTTAATAGGGTCTTCACCATCTATTTCTTTTACAGGTGTATGACCATTGATGATTCTACCTTCATCTGGATTAAGGCCAAAGTCTTTTAACATTTTACGAATCATATCCACATCTTCTCGTAAATAGTAATATGGATTTTTAGGCTCTTTATGCGAAGCTTTGTCTTCGATAAAGTAACGTTCGAATGTTGTCATGGCCCTTTTACCAAATAAAGAACTATATTTACCAGTCCATAGATACCATACTAAATCAGTAGATAAATCATCTGTTATATCTTTGTAATCGTAGGCGTAACGTACATGTCTTTCAAAGACATCTAATAGGTCACGTCCTTTATGTTGTTCACCTTCAATTTCAAACGACTCCATTTCTCCATGTTCATCAACAGGTATACAGCCATGGATGAGTAAATTACCGTTATATGGAAGGTAAAGTTTGCCTTTCTTCATCAAGAAGGACATGTGACGTTTTAATTTCTCAGATTGTTGGAATGAAAGCAACAATTTATTCATTACTTCTTCTTCTTCAGGTAATAATTTACCAGGATCTTCTGGGTCTACGGTACTGAAACATGTATCTTTTAAAGGATATGTTTTCCCATAAATGGTGATTTCATTTGTATCATAGTTAATCTGTTCCAAGACTAGTCGATCTTCCATTTCAAAGCTAGGACGACGTTTAATGATTGGCATTTCTAGTTTGAATTGAATCATCGCAATCGCTTGATGGATTTTAGTGATTTGACTCTCTTCAAGTTTAGATAATCCAACTGGTTTATCAGGACGTTTCTTCGGTTTGAATGATGGATTATTGCCGCTATAATGTTCTTCTGCAAGTGTTAATAGCGGACGTAAATTAATGCCATAAGCATCTTCAATGATGTCTAAATTGTCATAGCGTGCACATATACGAAGTAGGTTAGCTAAACAGACTTTAGAACCTGCATAGGCACCAATCCATAAAACATCATGGTTCCCCCATTGAATATCAACAGAGTGATAGTTGATTAACGTGTCCATAATCTTATCAGGTTGCGGACCACGGTCATAAATATCTCCAACCACATGTAAATGGTCAACGACAAGACGTTGAATACTATAGGATAATCCAATAATTAAATCATCTGATTGCTCTAACTCGATAATTTGATTTACCAATGTTTCATAGTAGGATTTCTTATTGTTAAATTCGTTATTTTTATAAAGTAGTTCTTCAACAATATATGTATATTCTTTAGGCAATGCTTTACGTAATTTTGAACGTGTATATTTTGATGAACAATAGGTAATCAAATCAATTAATTGTTCAATTGTAGTGATATACCAAACATTTAATTTACCTTTTGAGTCGAAATTATTTTTAACGAGTTTTAATTTTTCTTCAGGATAATAGACAAGCGCAGCCAAGTCATCAATTTCTTTTTGAGATAACTTTTTAGCATAAAGGTCATTAATTTTAGAACGAACGTTACCAGAGCCATTACGCAATACATGTTGGAACGATTCATATTCACCGTGAAGGTCACTGACGAAATGTTCTGTGCCTTTTGGTAATTCTAAAATCGACTCTAAATTGACGATTTCTGTTGCCAGCTTTTCAGGGCTATCAAATTGTTGTGATAATAAATCTAAATACTTCTCTCGTAATTCACTTTCAGTCGTTTGTGTCATCGTATTTCACTCCTGTTTGGAATTGATATTCATTGTAGATAGTTTATAAAACCGCTTACATTAATTATCTTTAAAACGCATCACTTTTTCAATGGTGATGCTTAAAATGTCAGAATTAATTCTTAAAATACGACTGTTTAATAAAAAAGCCTCAGTCACCAATGGATTCTGAGGCTTTCACATATTACTTAACGCGGTTTCTATTTTTAAAGAATATTCTATAAAGCACGTAAAGAACTGCAAGAATAATAATCACGTACATAATGTATGAGTATGTGTGTAAACCGGCCATTAAAGCGTCGAAACTACCACTTAACATACGACCGAGTAAGATTAAGGCAAAGTTCCAAATTGTCGTACCTAATAATGATAAGACGACGAACGTAACGACATTCATTTTATTAATACCAGCTGGGATTGTGATGAGTACACGTAATACTGGGATAAAGCGACATAGCAGTACAGCCCATGCGCCATAACGTTTAAACCAATCATTAGCGCGCTTAACATCTTTACCTTTCAGCTTAAACCATTTACCATGTTTGTCTACAAAACGATAAATACTGTCTTCATTAATTAAACGGCAAAGATAATACAAGATGAGTAACCCGATAAATGATGCGATTGTTGAAATTAAGAATAGGAATGGTATAGATAAACCAGATTTAACCGACATCAAACCAGCAAACGTAAGTATAATTTCAGAAGGGACTACAGGTAATACATTCTCCAATAAGATAAGAATGAATATGGCTGTATAACCCCATTTACTAATAAAATCAGTAATTAATTGTTCCATTTATATATAAGAACTCCTTTTAGAAGCGTTCGAGACAACACAACGCAATAACTGCGAAAGCCATCTACGGCGTCGAAATCATCTCGATCACATTAATTTTTACCATTTGATTTCAAAAATAAAAAATTCATAGTAAATTCATTATAATAAAATTTACTATGAATTGCTTGTATAAACTAATGACAACCGTTATTTCATTGCTTTTAAATAGTGTTGATAGAGTTGCGTTGCCTCTTCATCATCTTCGACACCATAGACATTCATACGGCCATCTTTAAATAAAGTGATTTCGTAATGGTCATCTTTAATTAATTTTGCGAAAGACGTGGCCTTCACAAGCGTTCCAGGAAGATGATGTGCATGTTGAAAGACATTAGGCTGATATCGGAAAAGGTAGGTACGGCCACATAAACTTTCAATATGGTGTTGTTGTTTTGTTTCTAAGAGTGAATAGTGTCGATTGGCACATACGTCACAAGCATGGTCTTGTAATATATCGACGTTCATCGCTTTGTAATCGATCTGCCATGTATCAATCGTAATTAATTTCTTTGAAAAGCCTTCCCCTGATAAGTAACGTAGCACTTCAGAAACTTCGTAACTCGCCACTTGTGAAATAATAGGAGGTAAAACACCGTTAATCGCACAACTCTCACCACTGGATGGCATGTGTTTTAAAAGACATTTTAGGCAAGGACCTTTGAAATCAATACCATAAACGGTTCCTTTATTGCCAACAGCTGCACCATAAACCCAAGGGATTTGGTGCTTATGACATACTTCATTTATAAGGTAGCGTATTTTGAAATGGTCCATGCCATCAATGATGATATCGGGTTTAACGTCGGTGATAATATCTTCAATATTAGATGAAGTGATTTCTTGATAATACGTTTGTACATCTACATGATGATTGATGTCTGCGATATGTTGTTGAACAGCATGTACTTTAGGCACCATATTGAATGCATCTGCCTCAGTGTACAATGCTTGTCGATGTAAATTAGATGTTTCAACAATATCCATATCAACAATTGCGATGTGATGTGCACCCATACGAGCAAGAAGTTCAGCAACATGACTACCTAATGCGCCGGCACCTAAAATAAGCAACGTTGCATCCGATAAAGCATGTTGGCCATGCGCACCAAACGGTGAAAATCTCATTTGCCGATTGTATCGTTGCATTATAAGAATCCTAAACCTTCAGTTGGGCTTGATGCTTGGGCAGTGTATTTCACTGGAATTCGTCCTGCTTCATAAGATAAGCGACCAGCGTGAATGCCTAACTTCATTGCTTCTGCCATTTTCACAGGGTCTTTCGCACCTGATACTGCCGTATTTAAAAGGATGCCATCAGCACCTAATTCCATCGCATGACATGCATCTTTAGGTGAACCAATACCTGCATCAACAATAACTGGTACATTTGAATTCTTAATAATGTAGCTCAAATTCAGTTGATTATTAATGCCACGACCTGTTCCAATAGGTGAGGCTAACGGCATAACGGCGTGCACACCTAAATCTTCTAAACGTTTAGCTAAGACAACATCGTTAGAAATGTAAGGACATACAATATAACCTCGTTCAAGTAATACTTTACAAGCTTCGTAAGTTTCGAAAGGATCAGGTAATAATGTTTCATCATCACCTATAACTTCTACTTTAATCATGTCACATACACCCGCATGTTTAGCGATTTCTGCAATACGAATTGCTTCTTCAGCTGTTTTAGCGCCAGCAGTATTTGGAAAAGTGATAAAGTCTTTTAAATTAATATTTGCAAGTGGGTTAGGTAAATTTTTATCATACAGGTTCATACGTCTAACTGCGAACGTAAGTACATTTGTTTCCGAAGCTTTAATCGCTTTAGTTTGGATGTCTTCATTTTCAAATTTCCCTGTACCTAATAACAAACGAGAGTGTAATTCTAAATTGCCAATTTTAAACATTTTATCCGCCTCCAACAAATTCTAATAGTTCTAATTGATCATCTTCACGCACAGTGTGTTGATGATAATCATCTTGCTTAATCAATGTTTTATTATGTTCAACAATGACACGTTGTGGGTCTAACTCAAGTGATTCGAGCACTTGATGGATCGATTGTTCCGAGTCGAACGTGAACGTGTCACCATTAATGATACATTTCATGATTTAACCTCCTTGAGACATTAAAAGATTTATATTGAGCTGGTTTGATACCAGTTAATAGCCAATTTGCGATGTCACGTCCGATCACAGGAGATAATAAAATACCATTACGATAGTGACCGGTAATCATATATAAGCCATCATCAATTTGGTCCATAATTGGCAGTTCACTCTCTGTGTACGGACGTACGCCAGACCATTGTTTGAGTACACGTGCGTTTGCAAGTTCAGGAATACGTGCTGTTGCATAATGTTTCAACCAGGAAATGCCTTGCGTTGTATTACCTACTGAATAATTATCAAATTCACTAGTAGCACCAATTAAATAACGGTTGGGTTGTTTTGGCACAACATAACATCCATTGGTCGTAAATACCGTTTGATTTAAATGTAAATTATCGTGTTCCACAAGTAGGACTTCACCTTTAACGCCAACAACCTCACGTGGTAGTTGATACTGCTTTAATAGTTGAGATGACCATGCACCACCTGCAACGATAACCTTTTTAGCATATAAATCACCTTTAGATGATGCGATTTGATAGTAGCCATTCAGACGATGAATGTCAGTAACATCTGTATTAAAGTAGCGCGTAATGTGACGTTGTTGCAGAGATTTAAACAATGCTTTCGTATAATGATTCGCATTGATTTGTCCATCATTTGGGATATAAATAGCCATGTCTGCTGCAGAGACATTACCATTCGTTAAATCGGCCAAGTCATTGTCTGAGAGCGCAACAACATTGTGATCTAATGCGTGTAGGAATTGATATTGTGCACGTAAATGGGCTACATCACTAGGTTGATTCGCAATTTTAATTAATCCAGATGCTTGATATTGAATATCAATGCCCGTTTCATCTTGTAAAGATTGGCATAATTCAGGAAAGAGGTCTCGCGACTCGAGTGCAAGTCGAAATAAATCACTATCTTCTGTAAATTCATTCTGAGCACCTAACATGCCACCAGCTTTATAGGATGCATGTTTACCAGGTATATCTCGGTCAACGATTGCGATGTCGAGATGCGTGTGACTAAGGTGTCTTGCAATGGACATTCCGATGACACCAGAACCAATAATAAGAACGTCATGCATCTTTCAACCACTCCTTTCGTAGATGTTGAATTTGTTGTAAAGATGCGTTCATAAAGTATGAGATTGCACAAATACCTGCAAAGCCAGGCGGCAGTTGATGTATCGTATCTTCCGTCATACCACCTATGGCATAAATCGGGATAGGCACGTGCAAAACATCGTTGATTTCGGACGATGTTCTAGGTTGCTGATTTGGCTTAGAAGCGGTTGGAAATATATGACCATAAAAGACATAATCCAAGTGATGTCGATAAGCCTGTTTAACAGTGTCAACCGAGTGCGTTGACATGCTAACCTGCACCTCTGGATGGTGTTCTTTATAGTGGAATGCCAACGTGTCCATCTCGCGACAATGTAAACGTGTAAGATTTAGCGCTTCTAATAATTCGACATCGCTATGGACAATGATTTTATCTCTAGGGAATCCAGCAACGATTAATATGCTGAGAAAAGAACGCAACTCATCTCTAGACATAGGGGTACGAAAGAGTAAACCATCAATCCCCTCACTAATATCAAGAAAATGTTGTAAATCTGACGCTGTTAAATGTTTGTAAGTTGTTATCGCTATAAAGATGGCTATCACTCCTAATAAATGAAAAAAACGCTATCTCCTTCGTAGGAAATAGCGTTGGTCTATATAGAACGTTATTTAGCAAGCCACTTTCCTACGCCAGTGCAAACTGGATCAGGTTCCAGGAATTATAAAGTTCTTTCTTTACTCTCAGCCTTAAACAAAGGCACTTCCAGTGGATAAATTATCTATTTAATTTTTAATAATTATGATTCACGTTTGATTTCAAATTTATTCTACAATTTTTTCGAATAGAGTTCAAATTTTAATAGGAAGAGCAAGGGACATCAATCATATAATGATCCTATTTCACCAATTCTCAGTAGCTGACTGAACGGAGAAGGCGCTTAAATTAAGCTTTTGTCGGTTCTAGTCATCCTTGGGAGTGGGGCCCACCACAAAGAATGACATTACGACATTCTACAAACACAGCAAGCTGGAAGTCGGGGCCCCAACACAAAAAATCACGAAAGTGATTTTACAAGCTAAGCAAGCTGGGAGTGGACAATGAATGTGAAAAGAATGCTGCGCCACTCCCAAATGACGCAATTAGTGAATAAAGTAACGAACGATGTACAATTTAATAAAAGAACTTTTAAATAAGATATTGAAAACGATTTCAAAACCTGGTAATATAAATAAAAATAAATGCTAAAAACCCTATGATGGTAAGGGTTATAAGGGAGTTATTTTTGTATAATAGGGAGTCTTGTGAGTATATTAGACAACATATTTAGAATCAACAAATTAGAGGAAGTAGGAAAAAGAGGTTATGGTACAAAGACAAAAGAAAAGTAGTGTTCGTTGGTTTTTTGCATTAGCATTTTTTATTATAGGTGTAATCGCCTATATGGATAGATCCAACATTTCGTATATTGCCCCGCAAATGATGGAAGATTTACATATGACAAAACAACAATTTGGTCTATTAGCTTCATTCTTCTCGTTAGGTTATGCTTTAATGCAAGTACCTTCAGGTATGCTAGCTGAGAAATTCGGACCACGTAAGATGATTACAATTGCTTTAGTATGGTGGAGTGCTTTCACCATTTTAACAGGTATGATTAAACATCACGGTTTATTATATTTAGTTCGTTTCTTATTCGGTATCGGGGAAGCGCCTATGTATCCATCAAACGCCGTGTTTAATGCAAACTGGTTCTCTAAAGATGAGAAAGGTAGAGCATCAAGTATGTTACTTGCTGGTTCATATTTTGGGCCTGTATTAGCACCTGTCATTACAATTGCTATTGTAAACGCATTTAACTGGCAAGCAGTATTTTATATCTTTGGTGTGGCAGGTATCTTAATTGCAATATTATGGGGAATTATTGCGAAAGATTTACCTGAACAACATCGTATGGTTAATGACGCAGAGAAACATTTCATTATGGAGAATCGTGACCTTGTTCAAACAACGAAATCATTACCACCATGGAATCAATTCTTCCGTCGTATTAGTTTCTATGCGATTGCAGGTCAATACTTTGTAGTACAATTTGTTATTTCATTATTCTTAATTTGGTTACCAACGTACTTAACTGAACAATATCATGTAGAATTTAAAGACATGGCGATTAGTTCATTACCTTGGTTCATTATGTTTATTTTAATTTTATCTGCTGGTGCGATTTCAGATAAAATTTTACGCAGTGGTCAATCAAGATTTATTTCAAGAGGTTTGATTGCTATTGTAGGTTTCATCGTATTTGCAGTTTCAATTTTCTTTGCAGTACATACTGATAATTTATATGTAACTATTTTCTGGTTATCACTTGGTTTAGGTGGTATGGGCGTATCAATGGGTATGAGCTGGGCTGCAGCGAATGACATTGGTAGAAACTTCGCAGGTACTGTATCTGGTTGGATGAACTTATGGGGTAACATTGGTGCGTTATTAAGTCCATTCTTAGCTGGTGCATTAGTAGCATCACTTGGTTGGACAATGACTTTCCAATTGCTAATTATTCCAGCAGTTATCGCAGCAATTTTATGGTTATTTGTATCACCAGATAAACCATTGATTAAAGATGAAAGTCGTGAATTAAAATAATTTTATATAAACTAGGGCATTATGCCTAGATAAATAGTCGAGACTGGGACATAAATAATATAATTAAGCTATTTTGCAATTACGCAGTAGCTGACTGAACTGAGAAGGCGCTTAAATCAAGCTTTTCTCAGTTTTAGTCATCCTTGCGGGCGGGGCCCCAGCAAAGAGAATTTCATCAAGAAATTCTACAAGCAAAGCAAGTTGGGAGTCGGGGCCCCAACAAAGAGAATTTCACTAAGAAATTCTACAAGCAAAGAAAGTTGGGAGTGAGACGACGAATTTAAAAAGAATTCTGTCCCACTCCCTGTTTTATATGTGTGGAAGTGGTAAGATGATAGTGAATAAATCACAAATTGAGGGTGAAATGTATGATTATTATTAATGCAAAACTTAAAGTAAGTGAAGAACATCGTGCTGCTTATTTAGATTTAATGACGAATTTAGTCAAACATGCACGTGAAGAAGAAGGTAATACATTTTATAGTCACTATGAAGATGTAAGTGAACGTAATACGTTCGTAGTTGTAGAGAACTATAAAGATCAAGCTGCTGTTGAAGCACACAATCATTCAGATCATTTTAAAGTGTTTAGTGAAAATATCGGTAACTATATTACAGAAAAACCAGTGATCGACGTAGCTGAAGTAAAATAATTAAAGTTAATTTCATAACGTAAACATTACTAAGGTAGGATAAGAAGTCAATTGTGAAGCGATGATTTCAATCCTACCTTTTTATTATTTGAACAATCACTATCATATAAACGAATAAAAAGTGTTATCATTGAATATGTATGTTTTATAGAAAGGAAAGATAACATTGGGAAATGTTTTAAAATCACTTATCACATTTGATACAAGTAAAGTTGACCCGATGAAAGGTATCAGACAGGGCTTGTTATTAATAATCCCAGCTCTATTAGGTTATTTCCTAGGTAATTTCGCACTAGGATTGCTCGTGTCAACTGGGACATTGGCACATATTTATGTGTTCAAAAGCTCACCACGTTCAATGATTAGAACAGTTATCTTATGTTCACTCTCATTTGCCGTATGTATGATACTGGGAACACTTACGGTTACTGAACCGATTCTATATGGTGTGACATTATTATTAGTTACGGTCATTCCTTATTATATCTTCAGTGCATTGAAGATAGCTGGACCGTCTTCAACTTTCTTCCTTGTAACATTTTGTTTACCGAGCAACTTGCCAGTAGCACCAAATGAAGCACTGTACCGCGG
This sequence comes from Staphylococcus sp. GDY8P57P, assembly GCF_017892585.1. NCBI lineage: Bacteria > Bacillati > Bacillota > Bacilli > Caryophanales > Staphylococcaceae > Staphylococcus > Staphylococcus sp. GDY8P57P. The sequence continues at coordinate 180,053 of NZ_JAESLK010000019.1, forward strand.
TGTTGCCATTCTTATTGGTGGTGCGATTGCTACATTTGTAGTTATTTTGACAATCCTTTTCCAAAAGCAAAAGATTGAAAATAGAGCAATTAATGCTGACTTTAACATGATTAAAGAATTAATGCACAATTATAACGATGTTGACAAGTTTAAAGAGAGTGCCAAAGCAGCAGTAACACAATTCAAGAACTCTGATGAATTGTTAATCACTGCAACAGCTGGGGCTGATCAAAAATTAAGTCCACGCTTCCAAAGATTGTTATTGCTACATACCTCAGCACAAGGTTTGTATTCAGAGCTATTGGAATTACATGAAAAAGGTATACGCCCAATTCCAAATGAATTAGTTGAAATGATGGACGTTGCAATACGCAATGCATATCGCACATCAGCAGCACGAGAAAAATGGACGAAAGAAGTCAATGTTGATGAAGTGTTTGACGATTTATGGCAATATATCTTGAAAATCGATGAAATTACAAACTTAGATTCTAACCAAATTGAACATGAAGCGAGTGTTCGTAAGCCACTTTACAGTCAACGTATCATTCATAATTTAACGTTAGATTCTATCGTATTTCGGAATACTTTGATTTATGCCGTAATTATGGCAGTGGCCATTTTTATTTCATTAGCATTTAATATCCAAAAATCTTACTGGATTCCATTAACGGCGCATACCATCTTATTAGGTATGACAACACGACGCATGTTAGACCGTTCTGTAGCCCGTGGCTTAGGTACCATCTTAGGTACACTCGTATTATCAGCAATACTATATTTCAATCCACACTTGGTTATCGCAGTCATCATTATGGGTCTTGCGGCAATGGTTACTGAAACATTTGTAGGTTCTAACTATGCCTTTGCGGTAATCTTTATTACAATCCAAGTTATATTATTAAATGGTTTAGCATCAGATAACCTGTCCATTTCAATTGCCTATACACGCATCTTTGATGTATTGATTGGTATTGCCATCGCAGTTGTTGGGATCTTACTTATTAATCGACAAACAGCATCCGCCATGTTACCACGAACGATTGCAGAAGTGGTTCGTAAAGAAGCCGTTATCTTCCAATATTTATTCTCAGAAAATCATTACCAAGATGATTTACGTGAAAGAGATGAAAGCTTAGCTTTATCAGTGAAAATGAGTAACATGACACAAATTAATAATTCAGCAAGTGGTGAATTATTCTCAAATCAAGAAGTGATTCGTTATTATTATCCAAGTATCTTCGCATTAGAAGAAATTAACTTTATGTTAATGCGTGCAATGCAAGATCATCAACGTCAACGTATTTCTGATCATCAAATGGGAGAATACCTTGTTACCTTTGAGAACTTAGCGAAACATTTCGAACTTCAAAGCAGACTTGAAATTAATGAACTTTCCGATTTACCGCAATATAATTACATTAAATCGGCATTAATGCGACTGCAAAATAATTGTGTGCATACACGTAAAGATATTAATGAAGTTGAAGATGGAGCTGCAATTAAAGCATAATATCATCATCGAGTTTCACTTTTGGTGATAGTGGTAAAGCTAACTATCAATTAAAAAAGGAGATTGATACCATGCCTTGGACGATGGACGATTATCCGAATACGTGGAAGTACTTTGATGAATTAGAACGAAAAAAAGCCATCGATATTGGTAATGCAATGTTGAAAGATGGCTATAAAGAAGGCGATGTTATACCGATTGCAACACAACAAGCTAAAGATTGGTATAAAGATGCATCGAAAGCAGCGCTTGATGAATTAAAGCACAAGCATGTCACACAACACCAAAAGGATCAATCAGCGAATCCAAAACTCAATGACAAAAATGTACATGTATATTTTGAAGATGACGAATGGAAAGTGAAAACAGAAGGGGCGAAACAAGCGTCCGATACTTTTGAGAAGAAAGCAGACGCCACGAAACGCGCGCAAGCTATTGCTGATAATCGTGGTACGACAGTCATTGAACATAAAAAAAGTGAATCATCGCAATAAAATCAATGCACGAGGCTGAAACAATGCGTTCAAACAGAATGCTGTTTCAACGTCGTGCGTTTTCATTATCAATTGAAAGTTCTAAAATAATCTGCAATAAAAGAGTATTATTTTTAGTTTATTTTGTAATTCGATATAATAAACAGTGATGATTAAGGAGGAAATACTATGTATGTAGAAAGAAAACCATCATTGTATATAGAAGAATTACGAAGTGAATTTAAAGATAACTTACATCATTTCAAAGATGGAGATGAAGCCTTTGATAGATTAATTGGTTTCGTAGAACTCGATCATTTATACGCCTCAGCCTTAAAAGAAATCAGCACCAAATTAGATATTCTCGATGACAACTTTAACTATGTTTATAAACATAATCCGATTCATCACATGGAACGACGTGTAAAAGAAATGAATAGTCTAATTAAAAAACTACATCGTAAGCAAGTCGAAATTAGTGCAGAAAGTGCGCGTAAACATATTCTTGATATTGCGGGAATTCGTGTCGTTTGTAACTATTTAGAAGATATATATGTCATTGAGAAGATGCTCCTAAAACAAGAAGACGTTAAACTTCTCAAACGTAAAGATTATATTAAAAATCCGAAAGAAAATGGGTATCGTAGTTTACATATCGTTGTGACAATTCCCGTATTCTTATCCAATAAAGTGGAAACATTACCTGTAGAGATTCAAATTAGAACCATTGGCATGGATATGTGGGCAAGTTTAGAACATAAAATTCGTTATAAAAATAACGCTAATACAGAAGATTATAGCGATATGTTAAAAGACTGTGCCCTTGAAATTTCAGATGTAGAATCTAAAATGCAATCCATTCATTCTGCGATTTCAGATAATAATGAATAACGTTAAACGATAAAGCGTAACTTATTGGATTGTGCGTAACCTGTAACAATTTTATAAGTTATGCTTTTTTAATTTGTCTCTGTTTTGATAATTTTATGATAAAATAATAATTTAGTAATATAGGGATTTTTGAGGTTGATTATGAACAGAAAACATTTTAAAACACAAATTTATCAATTAAAAAATTATCATAACGAACAAGTAGAAGTCGCTTTCGCGGGCAATCCAACATCAAATAGAGCAATCGTATTTATACATGGTGCTATCATGACATACCGTATTATGACCATGTTCGAACCCTACTTCAGAGAGTATAAAATGATTTTCATTAATTGTCCTAGTCGTGGTAAAAGTTCAAAGATTGATCGTAATAACCATACTTTAGATGATTACTCTGAACGAATTGAAGATGTTTTGGAACAAATCGTTGCCACACAACACCTTGAAAAGGTCATGATTATTGGGTATTCAATGGGAGGGATGATTGGCACACGTCTATTGAAATTTAATAAACTACCGATATCTCATCTTGTGTATTTAAGTAGCGCAGCTAAAATTACGCCAAACACGAGTATGCTTGCACGTTTATTCTCAACAGATAGTAAGCGTGACCATTTCAAAGATGAAATTACTGCCATCAAAAACTTGCCACAATACATCTTAAAGAAAACAGTTTACGCACGAAAAGAAAACGGACTAGATATCTTATCCTTTGTAGCCCCGATTAAGACGATCATCACTGATTTATTATATACAATTAAAGCAGATTATCTTCCAGATATTGAAGAAATTGAACAATTTCCAAAGTTATTATTTATCTCTGGTCAAGATGATGAAATTATCCCGTATACAGATTCACAAGCCACTATGGAGCAGTATAAACGCTATGGTGGAGAAACGAAAGAAATCGTCTATCCTGGTATTGGACACATGGACTTTCCATCTGTCCTTGAACAATTACCTAATGGCACTGTAGGGATTATTGATCATATAAAATCATGGATTGAAGATAAATAAGACTGCCTTTAGACTGACCGATAACATCATTTATCAAAAGGTCTTGAATGTGACGTTACGTCATATACTATATTCAATGTAGGAGGTGGACACTATGTCACATTACACTATTGGGGCGCTAGCTGATCAACTAGGTATAACGGTTCGAACACTACAATATTATGATCGAAAAGGTCTATTAACAGCGAAACGTACAGCAGAATCAAATCGCAGATATTACAATGAAGACGATGTACAACAATTACAGTTGATTTCGTTATTAAAGGAATTTGGTTGTACGTTAGATGAAATTAAAACATTGTTGTACGAAGATAGCGATATGCAGACATTAAAAACAATGCTTCAACTACATAAGGAAGCATTGCAAACACATATATACGATCAAACAAAAGCATTACAGCATATCAATGATGTAGAACAGTACATTTCAGATCACTCAAGTGCACCAATCAATCATCTATCTGACATAGATAAAGCGATGAAACAATCTACGACATTGAAGACATTTAGAAAGAAAGTATGGATGAGCGCAGGCGTCATTGGTATTATTCAATACACAGGACTAATTGCAAGTTTACTGAGAAGTTCAAGTAAGCCTTTCGTTTCAATCTTGCCTATTTTAGTAACCTATGCCATAGGATTAACGACATTCTATTATAAAAACATTTCATATTTGTGTCCAAATTGCCAACATACGTTTAAACCATCTGTGAAACAATTTATCGTGGCGCGACATACTATGCAAACACGTAAATTACCATGTCCAAATTGCCATGAAACCCATTATTGTATTGAAGTTTCAAATGAGAAAAAATAAATCATGTTACTATCCATCCCGGTCTATTTAGGACCGGGATATTTACTTTTAAAAAGAAAGCGTTTGCAAAAATGAATACGATATATTAATATACTTGTATACAAGTTGTAATTGAATGAATAGGAGTGATGCATGTGAAAGAAAGTTATCCAACGCAGTGGCTTGGAGGCATGTCTAAAGGGGAAGGTGTCGCAGCAGAAATACGTTTACAAATTGTAAGTGGTGAGATTGAAGCAGGTACACTACTTACAGAGAATCAAGTGGCTAAACAATTTGACGTTAGCCGTTCGCCAGTTAGAGATGCCTTTAAATTATTACAAACAGATCAACTCATTCAATTAGAACGCATGGGCGCTAAAGTATTGCAATTTGGTGAGCAAGAGAAGAAAGAACTGTATGATTTACGATTAATGCTAGAGTCGTTTGCATTCGCAAAGATAAAACATATAGATAGAGAACCGATTATTAAAGAGATGCGTAAACATCTTGAAATGATGAAAGTAGCAGTTAAATTCGAAGATGCTGAAGCATTCACACAACATGATATTCAATTTCATGAAGCAATGATGCATGCATCAAATCACCAATATTTACAAACATTCTGGAAACATTTGAAACCAGTGATCGAAACACTCGTATTGTTATCCATGCGACAACGTATGGACCATGATAAAGCAGATTTTGAACGCATTCATCACAATCATAATGTGTTTGTTGAGGCGATTGAACACTATGATTCAGCGAAATTAAGAGAAGCCTTTCATTTAAATTTCGACGATGTTGGCGAAGATATTGAAAGTTTCTGGCTAAGATAAATAGAAGAAAGAAGGAATACTATGAACTACATGATTGGTGTGGACATTGGGACAACAAGTACGAAATCCGTATTATACGATGAAAATGGACAATTTATCATGAAACATAGCATTGGCTACCCCTTACATACACCCAATGTTGATGTATCTGAAGAGAATCCTGACGAATTGTTTGATGCCGTTCTTATGACTGTGAAATATGTTGTAAGAGAAGCAAATATTAAAAAAGAAGACATCAAACTCATTGCATTTAGTGCACAAATGCATAGCTTGATTGCACTCGATGCGCAACATAACCGATTGACTGAGAGTATCACTTGGGCTGATAATCGCGCAAGTCAATATGCTGAACGTATTAATAAGGAACATCATGGCTCAGACATATATCAACGCACAGGAACACCAATTCATCCAATGTCACCATTATCTAAAATCTTCTGGATGAAACATGAACAACCTGATATTTATAAACAAACGGCGATGTTCGCCGATATTAAAACATACATATTTTATCAACTATTCGAAACATACGTTATTGACCATTCAATGGCATCCGCGACAGGTATGTTTAATTTAGAAACACGCAATTGGGATGCAGAAGCACTCGAATTACTTGGTATCACTGAGGAACAGTTACCACAATTAGTACCTACCACACACATACTTAAAGGTATGAAAAAACGCTACGCCACCCTAATGGGCATAGATGAGGATACGCCTATTATTGTTGGCGCAAGTGATGGCGTACTATCAAACTTAGGTGTAAACAGCTATAAAAAGGGCGAAGTAGCTGTCACGATTGGTACATCTGGTGCTATTCGCACAGTAATTAATAAACCACGCACAGATTATAAAGGTCGTATCTTTTGTTATGTATTGGACGAAGACCATTATGTTATTGGTGGACCCGTAAATAACGGCGGTGTCGTACTAAGATGGTTGAGAGATGAATTACTCGCAAGTGAAGTGGAAACGGCGAAACGTTTAGGCGTTGACCCATATGATGTACTAACTAAAATCGCTAGCCGAGTTAAACCAGGTGCAGAAGGACTTATTTTCCATCCTTACCTTGCAGGGGAACGTGCACCATTATGGAACGCAGATGCGCGTGGGTCATTCTTCGGATTAACGCTCTCTCATCAAAAGGAACATATGATACGTGCCGCATTAGAGGGTGTACTTTATAACCTGTATACAGTCTATCTTGCGCTTGTGGAAGTCATGAATGAAACACCAAGTACAATCAAAGCAACAGGCGGCTTTGCTAAGAGTGAAGTATGGCGTCAAATGATGGCAGATATCTTCGACACAGATCTCATCGTACCTGAAAGCTATGAAAGCTCTTGTTTAGGCGCATGTGTATTAGGTTTGAAAGCATTAGGCGACATTGAAGACTACTCAATTATTGAACAAATGGTCGGGACAACGAACGCGCATCAACCTAATCCAGAGACAGTTCAAGTGTATCAACAGTTAGTATCCATCTTTATCAACTTAAGTCGTTCATTAGAGGAACGTTATGCAGAAATTGCAGACTTTCAACGTAAGCACATGGAGTAAATTATTAAATTAGAAAAAGAAAACATTAGGAGGGTTTACGATGTTTGGAGATATTTGGCCAATTATCAGTGTTGTTATTGGGATTTTATTACTTTTGTCATTAATTATTTTCTTAAAATTGAACACGTTTATTTCATTAATCATCACTTCTGTTGTCACTGCGATATTACTAGGTATGCCATTAAATAAAATTATGGAAACCATAGAAGCGGGCATGGGAAGTACACTCGGTCACATTGCGCTAATCTTTGGATTAGGTGCCATGCTTGGTAAATTACTTGCTGATGGTGGCGGTGCCAATCGAATTGCCGATACATTGATTGCTAAATTTGGACCGAAACACGTGCAATGGGCAATGCTAATCGCAGCCTTTATTGTAGGTATCGCGCTATTCTTCGAGGTAGGGTTAGTTCTATTAATTCCATTAGTATTTACAATTGCTAAACGTGCGAAAGTCTCACCACTTAAATTAGGTTTACCAATGGTGACGGCTTTATCAGTAACACACGGTTTCTTACCACCACACCCTGGCCCCGTTGTTATTGCAAAAGAATTAAAAGCGAACGTTGGTCAAGTATTGCTATTTGGTATTATCATTGCCATTCCAGTAACGATTATCGCTGGACCAATATTTAATAAAATTGCACAAAAAATCATTCCTTCTGCCTACACGCGTGAAGGGGATATCTCAGCACTAGGATCTCAAAGAGAATTCAAAGAATCTGAAATGCCAAGCTTCGGGTTAAGTTTATTTACAGCTGTGTTGCCAGTTATCTTAATGTTAATTTCAACTATTGTACAATTAATTACAGGCCATGAAGCAGCTACAAATTTATTTGAACAAATTGTTTACTTCATTGGTACTGCAGGTACAGCAATGTTAATTTCAGTTATCTTTGCGATCTTCTCTATGGGCTTAAATCGTGGTAGAAAAATGGACGATATTATGAAGTCAGTTACCAACGCCATCTATCCAATAGGTATGATGATTTTAATCATTGGCGGCGGTGGTACATTCAAACAAGTACTGATTGATGGCGGCGTAGGCGATACCATCGCGAAAATGTTCGAAGGTTCAACCATGTCACCAATCTTACTTGCTTGGATTGTAGCAGCCGTATTACGTATCGCATTAGGCTCAGCTACAGTAGCTGCCATTTCTACCACAGGTATCGTTTTACCATTATTGCAACACTCTGACGTAAACGTTGCACTCGTTGTGCTCGCAATAGGCGCCGGAAGTGTTATCTTATCTCATGTTAACGACGCAGGCTTCTGGATGTTTAAAGAATACTTCGGTTTAACCGTAAAAGAAACATTCCTAACATGGTCATTACTTGAAACCATTATTTCTGTATCAGGTATCATCTTTATCTTATTCATTAGTTTGTTTGTGTAATATGTAATAATAATTGTCGCTCGTTAGAGTGGCAATTTTTTTAACCATAGGTTATAAGTCTAGATAGCAATACTAAAGAAAGATATAATGCGCGTTTTCAATAGCGAACGATATTGATTTAGATTTGTTACAAAATTCTAGAATAGAACTTAAAAGCATCCTCAAACAATAGGGTATCACAGGCTATCACTAGGAAAGACTTCCAAAGCGTGATAAACTAAAAAATGATATAAAAGACACAATGTGCAAAGGAGTTACTTGAGTTTGAAACAGATAAAAAAAGCAATCATACCTGCTGCTGGTTTAGGGACGCGATTCTTACCAGCCACTAAAGCGATGCCGAAAGAAATGCTTCCAATCTTAGATAAACCAACAATTCAATACATAGTGGAAGAGGCTTCACGTGCAGGAATTGAAGATATTATCATCGTAACTGGTAAACATAAACGCGCAATTGAAGATCACTTTGACAACCAAAAGGAATTAGAAATGGTTCTTGAAGCCAAAGGTAAAGATGAGTTACTAGAGAAAGTACAATATTCAACAGACTTAGCAAACATCTTCTACGTTCGACAAAAAGAACAAAAAGGATTAGGCCATGCGATACATACCGCTCGTCAATTCATAGGGAATGAACCCTTCGCAGTCTTATTAGGTGATGACATCGTTGAATCAGAAACACCTGCAATTAAACAATTGATGAACGTTTATGAAGAAACTGGCCATTCAGTCATTGGTGTTCAAGAAGTGCCAGAGAGTGTTACACATCGATATGGTATTATCGATCCACTAGGAAAAGAAGGACGCCGTTACGAAGTCAAACAATTTGTTGAGAAACCGAAACAAGGTACAGCACCATCGAACCTTGCCATCATGGGTCGTTACATCTTAACACCAGAAATATTTGATTACCTCGAAACACAAAAAGAAGGCGCAGGAAACGAAATTCAACTCACAGATGCGATTGAACGTATGAATAGTGATATTCCTGTATATGCATATGACTTTGACGGTGATCGTTATGATGTTGGCGAGAAATTAGGATTCGTTAAAACAACAATCGAGTATGCCCTGAAAGATCCAAAGATGAAAGATGAACTGGTTCAGTTTATTAAAGAATTAGGATTATAGCCGTAAATGCAAAAGAAGACCCCATAAACACTTAAGTGATCAGCTTAAATGTTTATGGGGTTCAACTTTGATGTATCCCCATACATCACGCTCATATTTCTCTAAAAGCGATTCCGCTTTAATTAATACTTAGATAAAGCATCAGAGAGTAAGTATTAATTAACATCATGTAATTGCGTATTCCTCGAAACACCGATCATAATACATCCTGACATTGAATAAAGAATTATGGGTTCTTCTTTAGATTACGTAATCTAGGCTGTTGATTCATGTTGAGTTGACTGACTTGTCAAACGTATTATGAACAAATATTTCAAAAACTATAAAACCAACTCATCCCAGTTTCCGCTAAGATGAGCTGTCGGGAAATACAATATGTAATGGTTATATTTCCCAGCCTCTTCAAAACCTGTGTGTATTAGATATAAATCTAATACACTTAAATTGTACAATATATTATTCGAATAGAATACCACTCCGGATATCAAAACTTTAGCTAAAAATATCAAACTTTTTACTTCATTCAAAAAAGTATAGAAAAAAAGAAAGAGACCCATCTTACTCTCCAGTTAAGATGAACCTCTAACGAATTTTATCAATTAAGGACCTCATATCCTCGTACATCAGATCGATCTAATGTAAGTTAATTATAAACCAAACATTAAGGTATACGTTATCAAAAAATGGACTGAAAGTATCACTTTATTATCTTCAAGTATGAAATATTATGAAAACATAATACTGTTTTAATACATATAAAAATCAATACAAATACACGCTACTTTATATAGAAATATATTATATAATTAAATTACTTATTTAACATTTAAGGATGTGTAATAGTAAGATGGTTGAGTATAAGACTAAAGAAGCGGTTCATAATAGAGCAAAAGAGGCAGTAGGTAAGACATTAAAAGAATTAAATAATGGCGCACCGGTTAACGAATATAAGAGTTCAGTAGGTGATGCATTTGAAGCATGGTTTGGGAAAACAAAAGACAGTGATAGTAAACCAGATATGGAAGAAGCGGGAGTTGAATTAAAAGCAACACCATTTAAAAAGTTGAAAAGCGGTAAGTATAGTGCTAAAGAAAGACTCGTACTTAATATAATTAATTATGAAAAAGTGGCAAAAGAGCAATTTGAAGAAAGCTCGTTTTTGTATAAAAATGGGACAATAGAACTGGCATTTTATGAATATGTTAAAGATTTGAAAAGAGAAGAATGGAAAATTGAAGAGGCTGTTTTATATGAAATGAAGAAAAATCCAGTTGATTATGAAATTATTAAAAAAGATTGGCATACTATTAATCAATACATTAGAGAAGGAAGAGTGCACGAATTAAGTGAGAGTTTAACTGATTATTTAGCACCTTGTACAAAGGGTAAGTCAGCTAAATCTGTACGTAAACAACCTTATTCAGACATTCCGGCTAAACAACGTGCATTTTCATTAAAATCCGGTTACATGACATCATTATTAAGAAAATATATCTTAGGTGATGAGAAAGTTGAATCCATTATTAAGGATAAATTTGAAATTGAAAATAAAAGTATAGAAGATATTGTTTACGATAAATTTAAACCATATTTTAACTGGACCATAGAGAAACTATGTCAAAAGTTTAATATCGAAAGTAATAGTAATAAAGCTATAAATTATCGCATAGCTTCAGCAATTTTAAATTTAAAGGGTAATAATACTAGCACTGATGCTTTTTCTAACGTAGAAGAATTTGAAAAAGCATCAATAGTTGTTAAAACTGTAAATGTAAAATCAAATAATGAAATTGCAGAAGATATGTCTTTTCACGCTTCTAAATTTAATGAACTAATCAAGGAAGAATGGGAAAATTCTGAAGGATATCCGTCAGCATCTTGGCATAACTTCTTGCTTGAAACTAGATTTTTGTTTTTTGTGGTAAAAGATGAGTCTAAAGGGCCTGTTTTTAAAGGAATTAAATTTTTTAGTATGCCTGAGAAGGATATTGAGGATACCGTGCGTATAGTGTGGGAAGACACTGTAAAAAAATTGAAAAATGGCGTGGAGTTACAGCAAAGATATACAAAAGAAGGTAAACCTTGGAAAATTAGTAGTAATTTTATTAAGGGGTCTGATGAATTGATTTGTCATTTTAAATCGCACGCAGGTAAAGCAGATTATAGAGTAAATGGTAAAAATGCTGATTTTCTCCCCGCCCCGATTAAGTGGTTAAATCGTCCAGATGATAAGGAGAAATATTCTGATCAGTGGATGACTAAACACAGCTTTTGGATTAATAAGAGATATATTAAAGAACAAATTAAAGATATGCTTTAGCAATTGTGATAAAATAGTTATGTTTTGAAAATATTAATGAAAAAAGCGAACGATCGTTCGCTTTTTATGGTATAATAAGTTTAATGTTAGTAAAGGAGGTGCCTAATGGAAAAACTAAAGGTAGCTGAACTTTTCGCAGGAGTAGGAGGATTTCGGTTAGGTTTAGAAAATACCGAAGAAAAAATCTTTGATGTTACATGGGCAAATCAGTGGGAGCCTTCAAGAAAAATTCAACATGCTTTTGATTGCTATAATAGTAGATTTGTAACGGGAGAACATGTTAATAAAGACATTGCATCTGTTAGTGATGAAGAAATAGCACATACTAAAGCTGATATGATTGTCGGAGGATTTCCATGTCAAGATTACTCAGTTGCTAGAAGCTTAAGTGGTGAATTAGGGATTCAGGGGAAAAAAGGTGTTTTATTTTGGCAAATTATTAGATTTATTCAAAATACCTATCCGAAATATTTATTATTAGAAAATGTAGATAGATTATTGAAGTCACCTTCAAGTCAAAGAGGAAGAGATTTTGGAGTAATGCTATCAACACTCAATGAATTAGGTTATAACGTCGAATGGAGAGTAATTAATGCTGCTGATTATGGAAATGCACAAAGAAGACGAAGAGTTTTTATTTTTGGCTATAAACAAGATTTAAATTACGCAGATATGATTGATAAATACTCTTTAGAAGATATTATTTATAATTCTGGAATGTTTGCAAAAGCATTTCCTATTGAAAAAGAACCTAACAAGAATAGAGTAGAGTCTATAACGATTTCAAATGATATTGTTGATATATCTAATAATTTTAGTTTCAAATTTTATAATAGCGGTGTTATGAAAAACGGTGAAATTTTAACAATTGATACGATACCTATATTTGAAAAACCTACACCGCTGAAAGAAATAGTATTAAAAGAAGTGGATGATAGTTATTCACTAACTGATGATAAAATTGAAAAGTTTAAATATTTAAGAGGGCCTAAAAAAATTAAGCGTACTTCTAAAGACGGCCATGAATATTATTTTTCTGAAGGTGGTATGTCAGAATTTGATTCTTTAGATTTACCAGCACGAACAATGTTAACAAGTGAAGCTTCGGTTAACAGAAGTTCTCACTTTTTGAGTATAAATGGTAAATTTAGAACGTTGACTCCAGTTGAGGCTGAAAGGCTAAATGGTTTTCCTGATAATTGGACTGACACAATGCCAGATAGAATGAGATATTTTTGCATGGGTAATGCTTTGGTAGTACCACTGGTTACTCGAATAGGTAATGAAATAGAGAAAATAGAAAAAATGACGAATGATGATTTCAGTCAGTTGAGTTTATTTTAAAGACAATGCTTATAGAAGTGTTGTCTTTTTTATTGTGTTTAAAATAACAGAATATTTTGATATTATTTATGTAAAGTACATATAAATTTGAGGTGATATTTATGGTAGAGAGCAAGATCAGTTTTGATTTGAAGAAAGAAAGAGAAATTGGAAAGTTCTTGGATAAATATTTTTACCCAAAGCTAAATAGTGTATATAAAAATTGTGAAATTGTAGATACTGAAAGAACATTTGATTTAGATAATCAACATAGAGGTATAGATTTAATCATTGAATACGGAAATGGTAAAAAAATGAATATCGATGAAAAGGCAGCAGCTAGATATTTTAATAAAGATATACCGACTTTTTCATTAGAAATATTCTTTCATAATAAATCAAACGAATTAAGAACAGGTTGGCTATTTGGAGATAAATATGATTCAACTGAAACATTTTTATTTATTTGGGGGTGGAATGAAGGGGAAGAAATTTTTTCTAATAACATTAATAAATTAGAAATTTGCTCAGTAAAAAAATCAGCTCTTCAGGAAGATATTGATAAAAGATTTAATTTGAATAAAGATAATTACTATGAGTATTGTTTAAATAAAATGCATGAAGTGGGTAGCAAACCATACGATAGTAGTAATAAGGATTATGTATTAAATAAATCTGAAAAAGCTTATTGGAGAGTATCGAAAGATGCCAAAGAAAAGCCTTTTCTAATGCTATATTATAAAGATATGTTAAAACAAATATGTCAAAGTTGGTTCATAGTTACTAAAGATAATGTAAAAGTAATTAAGTAAAATTTTAAATATAAAAGAAATTCTAAAAATTATTATAGGAAAGTAGCGAAGACTCCTGTGGGAACAGTACGAGTTGAAGACCTTAGAATTACCAACAGATTTATCTGTCTGGTAATTCTGGCTGAAACTGTACCCACGGAAAGCATAGCTACTGAACGGGATAATTCAATTAGAATTTCTTCTTTTTTATTTGATGTATATTCCACATACATAAATCCCTTCAATTACTTTCATTTTCAAAAAAGTGAACTATTTGTGAAAAGTATCACAAAAGACTTTAAAATTTTTTAAAAGGGTGTATGATAAGAATTGTAAGGAATAAGTAATGGGAAGTGATACTGATGAGAAAAGTAATTGAAGAAGTTGTTTTTTCTGATGAAGGCAGTTACGAAATTTATTTAAAAACTGGTGTTAATCAAGGAATGATCGGTGATATTAAAGATGGCTACTTGACTATCGATTCTATTCCGTACATTGATGCAGAACGACTATATTACTATGGACTCGAACGTAAAACACTCGTTACAAATTAATTCAAATTGAATGGCCTCCTATTAACATTCAAGAACCTTATATGCCTTCGTTGGTGAGCAGTCGAAGGCATACCATAAATATACCCCTAATCATTCTGGAATAATGTGTTGAAAAAGGCTGGGACATACTAAAATGTCTCAGCCTCTTTATCATTTTGACAGTAAATGACTGATTTGAAAATGCGCTTCAATCAAGCGTTTATCAAACCTAGTCATCCTTGCTGGAGCAGGACAACGAAATAAATTTTGAGAAAACATTATTTCTGTCTTGCTCCCTTTGCATATTATAAATCTTTGAAATTCTTCTTAACTTCATTGTATTGGTATTCTTGATTATATAACTTGAATTTATAACCTTCTTGACTAGAGAATGGCATTCTTACACGTGGTATTTCGTCCAATTGTGCGATAAATTCTCTTTCTTGGCGTGTACGTTGTTTCACGCTCATATTCATCCACTCGTCTTCACTATATAAATCGATGAAATGGAATGAGAAACTTGTTCTACTCTTTTCAGCGCGTAACGCTTGAATACGTTCTTCAAATGTCATTGCGTCTCCTCCTATCTTTCTATATGCCCAATGATTTAAGTATATACATTAACTTTAATACGTTTTCATAAAGATTACAATTCTTCTCAGTGTTTTCATGATAATATTTCCCGGGAACAGTTATGAAGGTTTAATGTATATGAAATAAGGTAATGTATTCAATGAATCTATAGTAAAGGATGAAGTGAAATGACAGAATTAAATGGACGCGTAGCAATTATTACTGGCGCAAGTAGCGGTATTGGTGCAGCAACAGCGAAAGCACTTGCGACACAAGGTGTGAAAGTCGTCTTAGCTGGACGTAATGAAGATAAATTAAACCAAGTCGCACAAACATTAAATGAAGAGGCCGTACACATTGTACCTACAGATGTAACCATTCAAACAGACGTTGATGCATTAGTCGCGCAAGCCATCGACAGATTTGGACAGGTCGATATCTTTGTTAACTGTGCAGGTCTTATGCGCTCTTCTAAAATCACAGACTATCAAATTGACGCATGGGATGCAATGGTAGATACAAATATTAAAGGCCTTCTATATAGTCTGAATGCGATATTACCTAAGTTCGAGGCACAAGGATCAGGACATGTTGTGAATTTAGCTTCAATATCTGCGAATGAAGTTTCTAAAGCCAGTGCCTTATATAGTGCAACGAAATCTGCCGTACTGATGATTTTTAATGGCTTAGAAAAAGAATTAGCCAAAACAGGTATTAAAACGACAAGCATCTTACCAGGTATGGTGGATACACCAATGACAGAACATAGTGACTTTGGTGGTCGTAAGAAACTAGATCCTGAAAACATAGCAGATGCGATAGTTTATGCACTAACACAACCAGCACATGTCAATGTAAACGAAGTGACTGTGCGACCGGTATAACAATAATCATAGGTGTTTCTTGTCATTTGGCAAGAAACACCTTTTTTGTAATCTCTATCGTGATACACTGGTAATGAAGGACATAGTGGGGGATTATGATTTAAAGGAGTGACGAAGATGGAGGAACGTCTTTATAACTTGTTGGAATTGCTAGTTAGTTACAATACGGAGAGTCCACCGGGACGTAATACCGACCCATTACAAGATGAGATAGAAACATTATTAACACGTTATGGCTTTAGCATTCAACGAGAACAACTGTATAAGAATGATAGTATTATTGTAGCAACGTTAAAGGGTGAGGACCCTGAAGCACCGAAACTCATATTAAATGGACATGTTGATGTAGCGTCAGTCGATGATGATTCGAACTGGCAGTATCCGCCTTTTCAATTAACTGAAAATGAGGGCTGGTTATATGGACGTGGTGTCAGTGATATGAAAGGTGGCATGGCATCGTTATTCTATGTACTTGAACAGTTACATCAAGAAGGACGTCAACCGAAAGGCGATATCATTGTACAGTCTGTCGTAGGCGAAGAAGTTGGCGAAGCAGGTACAAAGCGTGCCTGTGAAATTGGTACTAAAGCTGATTTAGCACTTGTGTTAGATACCAGTGAGAATATGGCACTTGGTCAAGGTGGCGTAATTACAGGATGGATTACGATTAAGAGTAAGAACACCATTCATGACGGTGCACGTAGTCAGACCATACATGCAGGTGGTGGGTTATTTGGTGCGAGTGCCATTGAAAAAATGGCTAAGATTATTCGTGCATTAAATGAATTAGAACAACATTGGGCAGTGATGAAACATAGTCCAGGAATGCCACCAGGTGCAAATACGATAAACCCAGCTGTCATTGAAGGTGGACGCCATCCTGCATTTATTGCAGATGAATGTCGCTTATGGATTACAGTACATTATTTACCAAATGAACGTTATGAAGACGTTGTCGCAGAAATAGAAGATTACTTGAATCGTGTGGCTGAAGCGGATATTTGGCTACGTGAGAACCCATTACAATTTGAATGGGGCGGCGAATCAATGATTGAAGACAAAGGTGAAATCTTCCCAAGCTTCACAATACCTACAGAACATCCTGGATTTAAACAATTACAATCAGCACATCATCATGTTCATGGCACAGACTTAAAACATGGTATGAGTACGACCGTCACAGATGGTGGTTGGACTGCGCACTTTGGTATTCCTACGATTTTATATGGACCTGGTAGTCTAGAAGAAGCACATAGCGTAGATGAGAAGATTGAAGCATCAGAACTTCAAACTTACAGCGATGTGTTATATCATTTCTTAAATCATTGGTACGATCATCCAGAGAAGTAAACAATATAAAAAAGGCAATGATCATGTGCGACCATTGCCTTTTTAGCTATTTCAAAGATTATTTTTTTAATGAACGACGAATGCGGTTCATCCAATTTGCACGACGTTTCGATACGACGGGCATGCCTGAAGGTTGAGCTGAACGTTTTTTAAGTTCTTGGCCATATTTAATCGCTTCTTGCATTAAATAAACTTGTGAATTTAATGGTGACAAGTTATTTTCTACATAATGGTAATGACCATGTTCGTCTTGGAAACGTCCTTTTTGGTTATCAGATAATTGTAAATCCATAAAGTCAACTAAACGTTTACCAATCTCTTTATCTTCAACTGGGAATAGGATTTCTACACGTTTAATCATATTACGTGTCATTACGTCAGCTGATGATAAGTAAATACGTTCATCGCCATTATTATGGAAGTAATAAATACGAGAGTGTTCTAATAATCGACCAACGATACTTACAACTTCAATGTTCTCACTAATGCCTGGGATACCAGGTTTTAAGCAACAAATACCACGAATAATGAGTTGAATCTTCACACCGGCTTGTGATGCTTCGAATAATTTTTCGATGATTGTTTTGTCTGTTAATGAGTTCATTTTCATCATAATTTTACCGTTACCATGTTGAAGGTGACTGCTAATCTCTTTGTCGATTCGGTCGATAAAGACGTCACGAATATCAAACGGTGCAACGATTAATTTATTGTATTCTGGTTTGACAGAGTACCCACTTAAATAATTGAAGAAGTTAATTGCATCTTCTGCAATTTGTTTATTTGTAGTGATAATACCCATATCTGTATATAATTTCGCAGTTTTGTCATTATAGTTACCTGTACCCAAGTGAACGAATGACGTTAATTCGCCACCGACACGCTTAACTACTAATGCAATTTTACTATGTGTTTTCAGGTGTGTCATACCGTATATCACGTGACACCCTGCGTCTTCTAGCATACGTGCCCAATGGACATTGTTTTCTTCATCGAAGCGTGCTTTCAATTCCACAAGTACAGTTACTTGTTTTCCTTTTTCTGCGGCTTCTTTCAAACTCTTAATGATAGGTGAGTCTTTACTTACACGATACAATGTTTGTTTAATTGCAATCGTATTAGGGTCATCTGCCGCTTCACGGATAAAATCAACGATCGGTTCGAAAGATTCGTACGGATGGTGGAAGAAGATGTCACGTTTCAATGCAAGTTCGTATAAATTGTTATTTCCTAGTGAACGTGGAATTTGTGGTGAATATTTCTCGTAAGTGAGATAGTTTAATTTATGAGATAAATGATCCACTAAACCAAAGATAAATGTTAAATCAAGTGGTCCATTAAGGAAATAAACATCTTGATGATCCACTTCTAATGTCTCGATAAGCCAATCAAGATCATCTGGATTAGCGGTACGACCATCAACTTCTAGACGTACTGCTGAACCACTCTTACGTTCTTTAAGGAAACGTTCAATTTCGATAAGTAAGTCTTCTGCGCCATCTTCATGAATCGTTAAATCAGCATTTCTTGTAATTCTGAAAGTAAATGTATTTAAGACTTCATAACCAGTAAATAAATAATTGATAAAGTAAGTAATTACGTCCTCAACCATCACAACATACTGTTTAGCACCTTCATTGTAAGTTAGAAATCTTGGAATAAGTGATGGTATTTGAACGATGGCTGAATTGATGGCATCTTCAGTGTCAATATCAACGAAGATGTTTAAACTTTTATTATTAAGCTTAGGAAACGGATGGTAAGCATCTATGCCGAGTGGTGTTAAGGTTGGCAAGATAGTTAATTTGAAATCTCTT
This sequence comes from Staphylococcus sp. GDY8P57P, assembly GCF_017892585.1. Lineage (NCBI taxonomy): Bacteria > Bacillati > Bacillota > Bacilli > Caryophanales > Staphylococcaceae > Staphylococcus > Staphylococcus sp. GDY8P57P. The sequence continues at coordinate 199,260 of NZ_JAESLK010000019.1, forward strand.
TCTAATTTATCTAATATTGGTTCAGATAATTCGTGTGGTTCACACATCACAATTTCGTAATCTCGAAGTTCAGTCATTAATTCATTGTAGCGTTCATATTGCTTATCTACATATTTTTTAGCTTTTTCTTGGATAGCATCAACTTGTTCTTGTGGTGTCATTTGTGCTTTGTTTTCCGGTTTGTCATATCCCATTTTAACCTGGTCTTTTAAACCAGCAACACGAACCATGAAGAATTCATCTAAGTTTGAACTAAAAATAGATATAAAGTTTAATTTTTCAAGTAGCGGGTTGTTTTTATCATAGGCTTCTTGAAGTACACGATAGTTGAAATCAAGCCAACTTAATTCGCGATTGTTATAGTATTGCGGTAAGCTAATATCATTTTCTCCCAATTGAGTTTGCATTCCAAATACACCTCGTCATTTCCTCAAATATGCGTTGTTCTTTTCAATTAGTAAGTAAAAGGCATAACATCCTAACTTTAAGATAGCATACTTGTTTTAAGATTTTGTAAAGATGATAGAAACATTTCCTTTAAGTATCTTTTCGATATGTTTTTTCTGTCTATTTGCTTGATATTCTTCGGCAATAGGCTCGCCTTCTGTATAAAATACAGTTAATTGATAGTCGTCGTCGCCTTTTTTCTTTTTCTTCAATTCGACATCGACAACAAAACTTGTTTGTGAAATGTTTAATGCGTTAATGAATTTAATAATGCCACCTAATGTTTGGATTGAATCTATTTCTTTATTGCTGAACCAATCCGTTTCTTGGCAATAGAATTTCAATAGTGATTTATTTTTAAAGCTGGCAAGTAACGCCAATTTAACTCGGTCTTTATGTGTATAGCCGTTTATCATTGAGTTTGCAATGATGTAATACGTGTGTGGAGAACTTGAATCAGAATCGATGAAACTACCAAGATAGTATATATAAGCGCCTTCTTCAAAGAGACGTTGCTCATTATCGCTAATATCTAAATCTGCGATATCAATGAGTTGTGATAATAACGATTTAGCTAGTTTGAGACGCGCTTGTGAACTAACATCTTCAATCTTGTATTCACGTGCTAAGAAATGGATGGACTCTTTACGGACGTTATGTTTATCAAAGACGTCAGGGTAGCGTTCACGAACTTGTTTCATGACATAGCCTTCACGTAGACCATTTCTTGAGAATGTAAACTGCTTTGCGTCTACAATTTTATATAATGTTTTGAATACGGATACCGCTGGAAGGATAATATCTGCACGATCACGACTTAAACCATCAAGGTTGGTTAAATCATCACGATCGTTTTTACGAATGATATCAAAAACTTCATCGATATCTTTATTCGTCATTGTGTAGTTGTGGACACCGCCAATAGGATATGAATGCTCGGCTTGATGAATACGCGCAACATTTCGAGCGGAACCACCAACACCCACAAGTGCAACCTTTTGATCTTTAAGCCATTCTAACGATTCAAATTGTTGTGATAAGAATTTCTCCATATCTTTTATAGCACCTTTGTCATTGTGCGCTTTGTCATTGAAGAATTTTCTTTTGAGTGTCACGACACCGAAAGGGAAGCTGTGGGATTCAAAAAGTTCTTTATCTTTAAATAATGTTACTTCAGTCGAACCACCGCCGATATCAACGGATACACCATTTTCGATTTCCGTCGTATGTGTGATTGCATAGTAACCGTAGTAGGCTTCATCTGATTCGGGTACGATTTTAATATCGATGCCTACTTCCTTTTTAACTTCCTTGACGATTTCGTCGTTGTTTTTAGACTGACGAATTGCTGCTGTAGCAATCGGATGTAACGCGGTTACATTGAATTTATCTGACACAGATTTGAAACTGTGTAGTGCATCAATGAGTACTTTTATGCCGTCTTTACTCATCTTATTATCTTTAGTGAGATATTGGCTTAGACGTGCAGGGGTCTTAATGTTGAGCAATTCATTAATGCCTGTCGCTTTATTAAAGTTGAAAATAACTAATCTGATTGTGTTGGATCCAATATCTACTAAACCTATTCGTTCTTCCATCGTGTCCTCCTAAATGCCTAAAATAATGTTAATAATGAATACACTTCTATACCTTTATTTTACCGTAATATCACGCTTTGAAAAAGAGAGAGTGACATAATTATTGGTAATAAGTAAGAATTTTTGTAAGGGATTACAAAAAACCTTCTCAATAAATGAGAAGGTTTTTACAAAGATTTGCGTTTCAATTATCACGATGCATTGCGAATTAGTGTGGAATTTTGACAGGGCCACCTGGTCCAAGCGGGATGCCAAGAAGGTACCACGCAATGACGAATAAGGTCCACACAATACCTAATGCGAAGGTGTATGGCATTAAACTCGAAAGTAGGGAACCTAGTTTCATATTTTTATCATACTTTTGCGCATAAGATAGCACCAGTGGCATATAAGGCATCATTGGTGTAATAGGGTTTGTAATAGAATCACCAACACGATAAATCATTTGTGTAAACGCCGGATGATAACCGAGTAGAATCATCATTGGTACAAAGATTGGCGCAAGAATACCCCATTTAGCAGATGCGCTTCCGATAATTAAGTTAATTAAACTACTCAATATGATAATGCCGATGATGAGCACAATACCATTTTGATGTTGTAATAATTTAGCGCCATAGACAGACACAATAATCCCTAGATTACTCCATTGTAAAAAGGCGAGTAATTGAGCGGCAAAGAAGACGATTAATATAAATGATCCCATAGAACCAAGTGAGTCACTAATCATGCTGCCTAAATCTTTGGAGTTCTGAATTTGTTTACTTAAAATCCCGTAAACAATCCCAGGAATTAAGAAAATAACGAGGATGACTAAGCCCACACCATTAATTAATGGAGAATCATCAATAAGACTTCCAGTTTTTGCGTTTCTTAACCAACTACTTTCTGGTAAGCAACAAATGATTAACGCTACGATGAGTATTACGAAAGACATGTTTGCCCAGAACAATGCTTTTTTCTCTGTTGGCGTAATATGTGATGATGTTTCCTCATCTTCATCGTAATCTGCTTGACTCGTATCATAGTCGCCCAAACGTGGAATAACAACCTTTGTTGTGGTAAAATAAATCACAGGAAGTACCAAGATCACGCTCGCTGCAATAAAGTACCAGTTCATTGCAACATTAATCTTGACACTATCTGAAACAATCTTCGTTGCAGGTTCTGTAAATGCATAAACAAGTGCATCTTGCATACCAATTAAGAAGTTGGCACCAAATCCACCTAGTGATGAGGCATAGGCCATTGCAAGACCAGCGATGGGATGATAGCCAATCTTAATAAAAATCATTGCAGCAAGTGGTGGCAAGATGACTGTTGCTGCATCTCCAGCTAAGCTACCTAATATACCAATTAAAATAATGGTTGGTACAATGATGCGTTTTGATGCGCGATTCACAACTGAAATCATTAATTTATCAAAGTAACCTGATTTCTCAGCAGCACCGACACCAATCATTACAGCTAATACAAGACCAAGTGCAGGGAACTCTGAGAAGTTCTTAATGGCATCATTCATAATCATGGCGATACCTTCAGTACTCAGAATACTCTTTATATGTATGGTATCTCCATTTCCTGGATGCTTAACCGATACATCAAACAGAGAAACGATCCAAGTAATAACGGCTAAACCAATACACATTAAGAAAAAGAGCATGGCAGGGTCTGGTAATTTGTTACCAGCTTTTTCTACGCCATTAAGTAATTTATTAACGATAGATGTTTGTTCATTTGTTTTAGTGGTCATAAAATGGCCCCCTTTGTTCGTTAAAACAAAGTATAACAAAATGTTTTTTAAAATATAGCAATTTTCAGAAATTTAAATATAAGAATTGGTTATGTATAAGATAAGTACAATAATATTAGCTTATGTATATAGAACTAAATCATGTTTGTAAGAGTAAGCGGTATCATTTTCGGAATAGGGTTTGAGCGCATTTGAAGTGTGGAAAATATATATTGAATAGATACATTTAGTTTCATTAATAAGATTGGAAAAATAGGAGTGAAGGCCTTTATGAAACGTTTAGAAAATAAAATTGCAGTGATTACAGGTGCAAGTACAGGTATAGGGCAAGCATCAGCAAAAGCATTAGCTAATGAAGGTGCTCATGTATTAGCGCTGGATATTTCAGATGAATTAGAAAAGACTGTTGAAGCAATCAATAACAACGGTGGCAAAGCGACTGCGTATAAAGTAGATATTTCAGATGATCAACAAGTTCAAGATTTTGCGGATAAAGCTAAAGCGACATATGGACGTGTAGATATTATCTTTAATAACGCAGGTGTGGATAATGGTGCAGGTCGTATACATGAATATCCTGTAGAAGTGTTCGACAAAATCATGGCAGTGGATATGCGAGGGACATTCTTAGTAACTAAATTCTTACTACCATTAATGATGGATCAAGGTGGTTCAATTATTAATACGGCATCATTCTCTGGCCAAGCTGCAGACTTATACCGTTCAGGTTACAATGCGGCTAAAGGGGCAGTGATTAACTTTACTAAATCGATTGCGATTGAATATGGCCGTGAAAATATTCGTGCAAATGCCATTGCACCAGGTACTATTGAGACACCATTAGTGGATAATCTAGCAGGAACGTCTGAAGATGAAGCGGGTAAAACATTCCGCGATAATCAGAAATGGGTCACTCCACTTGGTCGTTTAGGGAAACCTGAAGAAGTAGGTAAACTCGTGGCTTTCCTAGCATCTGATGATAGTTCATTTATTACAGGTGAAACGGTTCGAATTGATGGCGGTGTTATGGCTTATACTTGGCCTGGAGAAATGCTAAGTGATGATAGCTGGAAGCACTCAGTAGAATAGAAAAACATCATATTATATAAAAAAGTCGTTCTATTTATTTAGAACGACTTTTTAATTCGTTAGTTATTTTAGAAAAATGACATACTATTTCATTCGCAAATTACCATTTTATTCTGTTATAAGCATCATCGTTAAGTGAACGAACGATTTCAGTTACTAGGCGAACTGAATTTTCATAATCATCTGTGTGTAATACAGAAACATTTGAATGCATGTAACGTAGCGCTACACCGATGGAAATGGTAGGAATACCCTCATTCGCTACATGGATACTACCAGCATCGGTACCGCCACCAGCAGTGGTATCCCATTGCACAGTAATGTAATGTTTCTTCGCTACTTCTTTAATATGCTGACGTAAGCCTTGGTGGGCAACATTTGATGCGTCCATTAAAATAACGACAGGGCCATTACCTAAAGTCGTATCACTACCAAGTTGATTCATCCCCGGTGTATCATAGGCCACTGCAACATCTACAGCAATAGCAAAATCAGGTTTGATTTTATTGGCAGCTACTTTAGCACCGCGTAAGCCCACTTCTTCCTGTACGGTTGCGCCTGCATATAAATCAATGCCGATATGTTCATCTTTGAGACGTTTTAATACGTCGACAGCGAGTGCACAACCATAACGATTGTCAAAGGCTTTAGCCGTTAAATATTTACCATTCGCAAGTTGCTCAAATTCACTGTATGGTGTAATCATGTTGCCCACTTCGATACCGTGATTTTCAGCGTCTTCTTTACTTCTCACACCAATATCTATAAACATGTCTTTAATTTGGATTGGTTTCTTACGTTCTTCAGGATCTAAGACATGTGGTGGTTTTGAGCCTATAAGACCACGAATCTCAGTACCATCATCGGTTGTGATAGTTACTTTTTGAGATAACATGACTTGGTTCCACCAACCACCAATCGGTTGAAATTTAATAAATCCATTATTATCGATTTTGGTTACAATAAAGCCGATTTCATCTAAGTGACCAGCTACCATAAGTGACTTTGTACCATTGTCGCTCGCTTTTTTACCAAAGATGCCACCTAAGCCATCTTCAACAATTTCATCGCTCACTGGCTCTAAATAGGATTTCATCTTTGCTTTAACATTGTGTTCATAACCAGCAATGCCGTTAACATCGGTCAATGATTTTAATAATTCAATTGATTCTTTCATATGCACACACTTCCTCACGTCATTAGTTACTCATATTGTAGCATGTCGGCATTTGATTTTCTGAAAAAAGTGTTTCTAATACGAATTATCTGGTAATGATATACATAATAAGATAAAGTAAATGCTATAATTTATTTGAAAATGACATAGTGGGAAGTAGATGAGTATGATGAAAAAGTGCTTTATGTTAATGATATTATTAGTGTTAAGTGTCAGTGTATTAGGAGCATGTAGTAAAGAGCGTTCTAAGACATATGAAGGGGACATGGATGGTAAGCATGTGTTAACTACATTGTCTTATAAAAAGAATAAAGTAGTTAAACAATCAACAGTAACGACATTGAAATATAATGATTTCGGTATGTCTAAGAAAGAAGCTAAGAAGATGTTTCAAGATCACCGTCAAATGAAAGATTTAAAAGGTGTATCTTATAATCTAAAGCATAATCATGAAAAATGGGTTGAAACCATTGATATTAACTATAAAAAAGCAGATATCAAAGCAGTCAAAAATCATTTTTCTTTAATGTCAACGTCTAAAAATGACAAAAAAGTCAATATGGAAGGCACTGTTAGAGAATTGAAAAAACTGGGCTTTAAACAAAAAAGTAATATGACAGATGAATAATGAAAAAGATGTCGGGACACCTCACATAATGCTGTGTCTCGACATCTTTTTATTTGAATATTAACTTATTAATTTCAGTTTGTAATCGACTATGTCTTCAATTGAACCATCTAAACGTTTAATTACAATGTGATCACTCGTAATGTCATTTGGACTTTTAACACCGACGGCAGCGGCAATGTTAAATAAGCCTTCATGTAAACTTGTGATATAGTTTGTCACACGATATTGCTTCTCATTGACAATTAACGCTTTCTCTTTCTTAGGATCTGTTGTTGCAACGCCGACAGGACATGTGTTCAAGTGACATTGTTGACTCATAATACAGCCAACACTAATCATCATACCGCGAGCGATATTAACTAAATCAGCACCTAATCCTAAGGCAATTGCTACTTTATCTGGTGTAATTAACTTACCTGAGGCAAAGATTTTCATTTTATCTCTGATTTGGTGGCGTTCTAACATTCCAGATACGATTGGCAGCGCGGTAAATAATGGAAGACCGACACCATCTTGTAATTCTTGGAACGTAGCACCGGTACCACCTTCACCACCATCAATGGTGATAAAGTCAGGATAAATATTCATTTTAACCATTGTTTGTACGAGTGACTCAATTTCTTCCACTTTACTTACAACGATTTTAAAGCCTACAGGTTTCTGACCTAATTGGCGAAGTTTATCAACAAATTGTAATAAATCTTCAGGTGAGTCAATAAAGTCGAAGCGGTTCGGTGAATTGATCGTTTTATACGGTTCGATATTTCTAATTTTGGCAATTTCTTCTGTAACTTTATTGCCTTCCATATGACCGCCACGTGTTTTTGCACCTTGCGCCAGTTTAATTTCAAAGGCTTTAACTTCTTTGTGATGTGCTGTTTTTAGAAATTGTTCGTCACTAAAGTTACCATCTTTATCACGAACACCGAATAGACCAGGCCCAATTTGAAAGATGAGGTCGCCGCCACCTTTAAGGTGATATTCTGACAAGCCACCTTCACCGGTATTCATCCACGTGCCTGCACGAGCTAAGCCTTGTGATAATGCAGTGATTGCACGACCACCTAATGCACCATAACTCATGCCTGATTGACCAACCAGTCGTTTTACTTTAAAAGGATGTTCCAAATCATCGCCTAGAACGATGGCATTATCGTCCGTTAAGTAGTACGGATCAATGTCTGTTGGATCACGATGTTCATCACGTTTGAATAATCGCTCGCTATCTACTTTATAGACAAATGTTGAAATCATAGCGTGATTATCAATTTGTAATTCATGACGTTGTAATGGGAACATGGTGTTACGTATGTAAAATCCATCTTGATATGCGCGTTGTGTCCCGAAACTAGACATTCGAGAATTGTATTTACCGGCTAGAACGATATTAGTATACTGAATTCTTGAAAATGGTTTCCCCTCTGTATCATTCGCAAACAAATATTGGCGTAATTCCGGGCCAATCTTCTCTGCGAAGTAACGTACACGTCCTAGAACAGGATAATTACGTAAGACACTGTGTTGATCTTGTCCTTTATCTTTAAATAACAACACAAGTACCAAGCCGATTATTGAAAGTATGACAATAAATATCATTACGTTCACAATAAACTGCATTACTGTAAGTATAGAAATCACTTTTATTTCTCCCCCTTTAAACCTTCTACAATTTAAATCATACACCAATGTAAATCTTTTACAATTTAAAATAAGAAGAAATTTACGATTTTTTAAAATTATTAATATGTTAGGTTAACAAATGGTATATGACATAGATGTATTTCGATGATAAAGTATGACTTACAAGATGTATGAGGTGACCTATGGAGAAAAGAAAAAAGGCAATCACGCATGAGGTTTCTACAAATCAATGGGGAAGTTCTCAAATAGTGAAGAAAGATTTCTTATTGATTCCTATTTACATCATGCTCCAGATTTTAGTACCAATCATTATTGTGTTTGGCGTTTTAGGTGTCTATGCAATGATAACGCAAGATCCACCGCCACTTTATTTATATAATTTAACGTTAAGTATCAGTTTTGTCATTGCTCAATTTGTCGTTATCGTTTCATTTTTTGCGTTACATAAATATGATATTGCTGATGTCGCATTGAGACAGTATCGTATAGCTAAACGTCATTACATACCGTTAATTATTACAGTTACACTATTTGCACTACTATTGTTTTATGCGATTAACGTTGTAGCGCAGTATCTACCAAAGCCTATTGGTTATGATATAACACAGGCGCAACTTCGTTTAGAAGGCTTATTTAATCATCCGAGTGCAATTGTATTTACCTTTATTACTATGGTTGTGTTACAACCGTTGATTCAAGAATTAATTTATCGACATTTAATGATTCATGAACTTGGGAAAAGGCTAAATGTTAGTGTCGTCATTGTGTTGAGTATAGTGATTGAAGTAGGCGTACAGGTCTATGACTTTATATCCGTTATGGAAGTCATACCTTATTTCATATTATCAGTAGGGGCGATCGTTATATATCTGAGAACTGGCAAGAATTTAGCAGCATCATATCTGTATCATAGCTCTGTACAATTCATCTTATTTATTATTACAATAATAGAAAGATTATTTTAAATATTGAGCATGATTAAACATACATCGTTAAAAAAGATAAGGAGAGACATATGACTTTTGAAAATGAACATGCGCAAGAAGCATCAAAGCAAGCGCCATTCAAAAATGAATTTGCATCGAAACGAATTGTGAAACGTGATTTTTGGCTAATACCAGGATATTTAATCATTAATATTGTACTGCCGTTGATATTAACGATAGTTACAATGATCATGATTATGGCGATTACAGGGCAGACATCCGAAGCGCCAATGATGAAGCAAGTGATGGGAATTAATCAAATCTTTGTTTTATTAGGGCAGTGCCTCTTATTACTATTGTTTTATTTAATGCATCGTAAGTCGCTCATCCCATTAGCAATTCAGCGCTTTAAAGATTTGAGAAAACATATCGTACTAATCGTTGTTGTACTCATTGCGATGTATTTGGCGCAATATATATATGGTAACTTGATAGAATTATTACCTGAGAAATATCAGTTTAGTAATACTGAAAACAACAAACAAATCGAAGAACTCTTCAAGACAAAATGGATTTGGCCCGTATTGTTCCTAGATATTGTTATCGTAACGCCAATTGTTGAAGAATTGCTCTTTAGACATTTAATTATTCATGAACTTGGTAAGAAATTAACATACGGCGCAATGTACGTTGTTTCAGTCGTGTTATTTGCTAGTTTACACGTGTTAAGTGCATCATCTCCATTTGAAATTGGTCCATATCTTATTATGGCAATTGGATTTGTGATTGCATACCACTATAGTGGACGGAATTTAGCAATGACGATTACGTTACATATGATTAACAACTTAGTATCGTATGTGACTATCATTATTCCGCTGATTTGGTAAATGATGCATTAAATTAGAAGTAAGATACAGTGTTTCAAGAAATGTCAACTTGAAGACACTTATCTTACTTCTTTTTTTGTTATTATAGATATAAATAATGCTCATGGGAGTGGGACAGAATTCTTTTGAATTCGTCGTGACTCCCAGCTTGCTTTGCTTGTAGAATTTCTTGATGAAATTCTCTATGCTGGGGCCCCGACTCCCAACTTGCTTTGCTTGTAAAATCACTTTCGTGATTTTTTGTGTTGGGGCCCCGCCCGCAAGGATGACTAGAACTGAGAAAAGCTTGATTTAAGCGCCTTCTCAGTTCAGTCAGCTACTGCGAATTTGCTAATTAGCATGATTATATTATTTATGTCCCAGACTGATTTTAATTTATTTTTAATTATAACAGTGTTTATTATGAGGAGGTTGGTAAAAGGATGTTATTAGATGTCAAAAATTTATCATATAAAGCGGATAGACGTATGATACTTAAAAATATTAACTTTCAATTAGCTGAGGGAGAGGCAGTTGCCATTATTGGTCCCTCTGGTAGTGGTAAGAGCACATTTTTAAAGCAAATCAATAATTTAATTAGCCCGACGGATGGGGAACTCTATTTAAAAGGGAAGCCATTTAACGATTATCCTCCTGAAACATTACGAATGAAAATCAGTTATCTAATGCAACAGAGTCAGCTCTTTGGCGAAACGATTGGTGATAACATGTCATTTCCAGCGTTAGCGCGAGATGACCGCTTTGATAAAGACAAAGCAATGGATTTACTAAAGAAAGTGAACTTAGGTCAATATGATTTGAATTCTAAAATTGAACATCTTTCAGGCGGCGAGCGTCAGAGGATTACAATTGCCCGTCAACTCATGTACCGTCCAGATATATTATTATTAGATGAATCTACAAGTGCGCTCGATACACAAAATAAGCAGACCATTGAAAATATGATTTTCGACATGGTAAAAGAAGGTGTATCCGTGTTATGGATTACACATAGTGATGATCAAAGTATGAGACATTTCCATAGACGAATTACAATTAGCGATGGTGAAATCACGAAAGAGGAGGCTTTAAATCAGAATGAGTAATACAGCCCTTTGTTTAACTGCTTTGTTATTATTAATTCCCATCTTTATTTCATATAAAGAAGGATTACATATTATTAAAGATTTAGTTGTAGCTTCCATACGCGCAGTTGTACAGTTGATTATATTAGGATTTATCTTGCATTATATTTTCAAAATTAATCAAGCGTGGATATTAATGTTAGCGGTATTAGTGATTATTATTAATGCGTCATGGAATACGATTAATCGTGCTTCGCCAGTAATGCATCATGTCTTTTGGATTTCGTTTATCGCCATTTTTATTGGAACAGCGTTACCTTTAACGGCTACTGTGTTGGCAGGGGCTATCGATTTTAAAGCAAATGAAGTCATTCCAATCGGAGGTATGTTAGCGAATAATGGACTAATTGCGATTAATTTAGCGTATCAAAACTTAGACCGTGCCTTTGTGAAAGACATTACCGACATTGAATCTAAGCTTACATTAGCAGCGACACCTAAATTGGCATCTAAAGCATCGATTAGAGAGAGTATACGTCTTGCCATCGTACCTACAATAGACTCGGTTAAAACATACGGTCTCGTTTCGATACCAGGTATGATGACAGGTTTAATTATTGGTGGCGTACCACCATTACAAGCGATTAAATTCCAATTACTTGTCGTGTTTATTCACACAACAGCGACAATCATGTCAGCCCTAATTGCAACTTATTTAAGCTATAATCAATTCTTTAACGTTCGTCATCAACTCGTTGCACGCAATAGCGCACTCAATGCACCTGATGATGAAGCATAGACGAAATGAGAAGTAAGGGCGTAGGACAGAATTTTATTTCAATTCGTTGTCCTACGCCCTTACTTTTTTAGATAATATTTAAGAGTCATCCACCAATAGTATATGGAAATGAACGCCTTGTTTAGATGGTAATAGTGTGATTGCGCCATGATGATAATTCACAGCATCTTTAATAATCGATAAACCAATACCATGTTGTGCTTTATGCGCTTTCGATGTATACGACTGTTTAAATAATGTATCTATATTTGAATGTGGTATGCCTTGACCATCGTCAACGTAATCAATCATTAACTTATTTTCAATTTTAGAAAAAGTCATTTGAATGTTAGGATTGATTTCATTATGATCAATACTATTGTTGATTAAATTAATTAATAGCCGCTCGAAATACAATTTATTACCATAAAATGTGGCGTTATCTTCTAAATAAAAGTGACATGTTATAGAATCGTAACCAATAATGTGTGTGATTCGATTGACCGTTGATTGAATCGGAAAATCTTCTTTATCTTGTTTTGTCTGGTTTGTTTCCATATCAAATGTTTGGTTCAAACTATCAATCAAATCACTCATAAACGTTGCTTTCTCCGAAATAAGTTGAACATAAGATTGCGTCTGTTTATCGGTCTGGATGAGCTTAGAATAACCATAAATAGTTGTTAATGGCGATTTCAAATCATGAGAAATTTGGCTAATCCATTTTGATTTGTAATATGAAATTTGGTTATGATAAAACTTATCAGACAACATTTGTTCATTTAATTGTGACAAAGATGCATCCAATTCAGGATAAGTACGACGATTCTTAAATCGCTTTCGTTTCGACGTAGGCTGATGCAGTTTGCCTAACGATAAGTTACCAATCCAGTCAATATAAAAAGATAACGGTCTTGTGAGTCGCTTCGAAATTAACATTGCCGTTAAAGCAATTAAGATGATGTTAACGATGATAAATGAGATGAACAGTAAAATATACGTGTTTTTACTATCATTGAACGCTTCGCCGAAATTATCATTCCACAATATCGTTCTTTGTCCTGGATTTCTTACAAAGTGAAGTTCATTGTTTGAAACCGAATAGTTGTAACGATTGAAATCAAGCGTAGCGATACTATCAAGCAATTGTGACGTCTTGATTTCATGACCATTTGTTATTTTAGGTTGTTCAATTTTATCTTTATAAATATAAACAAGGTAGGTTCCTTCTTTTGATATAACTGAATTCGCATTATTGATATTTTTTAACAATGTTGATTTTATGTTTGTATGACGCTTTGACTTAGGATAGAGAATGTCTCCATTTTTTCGAACAAAATATAAGTCAACATGACGCTTTTCGGCAAGTGATTTTAGATTATCATTGGGTGCTTGAGTGATGCCATACGTCTCTAAGTATGTAGGTTCAATTTCATTAATATCCCAGTAAATATTAGGCAATACTTTAAAAAATAGTATGACAACTAAGATACATGTAATAGTAAAGTTTAGAAGGACAAATATCGTCATATACTTAAGAAATTTTAATGTGAATTTATTAATCATCGCGATCTTCCTTAAACATGTAACCTTTACTACGTACAGTTTTAATCATTTTAGGTGCATTCGGCGTGGTTTCAATCTTCTTCCGTAATGTTCTAATATGGACCATTAGAGTATTATCATCCACGCCGGTATCATATCCCCAGACTTTAGCATAGAGCTGATCTTTAGTCAGTACTTGGTTTTTATTTTTAATAAGATAGGTTAATAAATTATATTCACGATTTGTAAGGTTGATCGGTTTGTCATTAACAAATACTTCCATACTGTTGAAGTTGATGGCTAAATCTTTATAATGGTACGTTGATTGATCTGTATCGTTTAAATGTAAAGAAACTCTGTAGTACAACTCCATCGGATCAAATGGCTTTTTAATATAATCGACAGCCCCATGTTCAAACCCTTTATATACATCGATATTTGTTGTCTTCGCAGTCACTACGATAACGGCAGTATCCTTTAAATCAATATATTTAAGTAATTGATAACCGTCTTCAGATCTTAAGTTTAAATCCAATAATATAACCTGAAAGCTGAAATTCAATAATTCATATTTTGCATCTTCAATATTATCGACAGACTTGATACGTTGTATCCCTTTCGTACTTAAAGATAATGTCATTAACGCATTAATATCTTTATCATCTTCAATAATGAGTACGTCGTCGTTCATGAATACCACCTCATTGTCTATCTTATACAACTTTTTAACATTTAACTATTCTGATAATGATGATTTAAGGAAAAATTAAGATTAAACTAAGTAGCATTTAATTTGAAAATTTTAGTATATAAGTAAATCAATAAGCAAAGGAGCAAATGAAATGAAAGTCATTTCCAATGTGTTTGGGTTTATCATACTTATCCTTGTTTTATTTAATATAATCAGAGTTTTAACAAGCCTAGTTGAATCGTATTTTAATATAAATTTTGGTATTGATGGTGTACTACATAATCATTACGTCATTTATGGTGCGCTCGCATTACTTGCCATTTGTGCCTTTCTACAAGAACTTATCGAACATCGATACAACAATAATGAACAAACCTTTTAAAACATAGGGGAAGAAAAATACAATTGAATATTATATAATAGAACAGTTACGAAATTTGAAGAACAGTGCGTAACTGTTTTTTTATGTAGAAATAATGAAATGAAAGGAGAAAGAAATATGTCTGTCATGCGTATAGCGACATTTATCATTAGTGTGTTTATTGTGGGCATGGTTGAAATGATGGTCGCTGGAATTATGAATTTAATGAGCGATGACTTAGGTGTCTCAGAAGCGATTATCGGGCAACTGGTTACACTTTACGCATTAACCTTCGCCATATGTGGACCTATACTGGTTAAATTAACGAATCGATTTCCTGCACGTCCCGTTCTTTTGTGGACTTTAGTGGCCTTTGTCGTAGGGAATGGTATTATCGCCATTGCACCTAACTTTACGATTCTAGTCGTTGGACGAATATTATCTTCAGCTGCAGCATCTTTAATTATCGTTAAAGTCTTAGCATTAACAGCTATGCTGACAATACCTAAGAATAGAGGTAAGATGATTGGCGTAGTTTATACTGGATTTAGTGGGGCCAATGTCTTTGGTGTGCCAATTGGTACGATGATTGGTGACTGGGTTGGCTGGCGTTTTACGTTCGTATTTATTATTGTTATCAGTCTTATTGCCGGCTTATTAATGTTGAAATATCTTCCTACAACTACAGAACTTAATCAAGCCAATCGAATGTATAATAACGTTTCTGAAGATAATCAAGTCACATCTCATATTATTCGACCAATTGAAATCGTTAAGTTTCTAGCGATTACATTACTTATTTTAATTGCCAATTCAGTGACATTTGTATTTATCAATCCACTTATTTTGGAAAATGGTCATACCATGGGCTATGTATCATTAGCGCTACTCGTTAATGGTGTTGCCGGTGTTGTTGGTACATCAATGGGTGGTGTACTCGCTGATAAATTAACAAGTAAACGTTGGTTAATCATTGCGTTTACTGTGTTTATTGTAGTGATGCTTGCCATTAATTTAGTATTGTCAACAACGGTGTTATTACTCGTAGCACTCTTTATTTGGAATATCGTACAATGGAGTACCAATCCAGCAATACAAAGTGGTATCATCGAACATGTTGAAGGTGACACAAGTCAAGTGATGAGTTGGAATATGTCTTGTCTCAATGCAGGTATTGGTATAGGTGGTATTATCGGTGGCCTTGTTGTATCAAATACGAATGTTGAAGCGGTCACATTTGTCAGTGCCTTTATTGGCTTACTGGGACTTATCATCGTGCTTACATTGAAAAATGTTCATTATGCCAAAAACTAAGCGTATCTTATGATTGAATAGGGAAGAGGCTGAGACATAAATAATAAGATAATGCTACTTTGTGAATTCACAATAGCTGACTGAACTAAGAAGACATTTTAAGCAAACTGGGAGTGGGACAACGAATTTATTAAGAATTCTGTCCCACTCCTTTTTTAATTATTGTATATGTGTGGTTCTGTGTGATCGATTGAATAGGGTGCGTAGGGCATGGTACCTGTTGTGGCATAATGAACGATGTCATTTATCATACGTTTGCTTAATTCAATATCAGAAGTGTGCAATTTGATGTTATGCGCCTTAAGTATAGCCATCTTACCAAACCAAAAGACGACGTCTAAAATATGATAGGCACTTGCGAAATCAACATATTCAGGTCGAGCCCAATCAAATCGTAATAACCAACGATGCGGATTCTCACGCATTTGGTGTAACAAGTTAAGTGTCGGTTTTTTAAAATATAACGCTGTCACAACTTCAGCTTGTTGTTGACCCGTTTGAACATGATTAAAATCAACGTTGATATGATTCAGTTTCATCACATTCACAAAACGCTGTGGCTCAAGTTTACGTGATTCATTACGGATATAACAATCACCTTCATCCTTTGTATAGCCTAACACAACAGGTTTATTAAACTGAGCAAGTGGACGGCACATCGTTGTCTCGTTAATCGGTTGATATATTAATTCTAAGCCTTTGGATTTGCCACGTGCTTGTTCATCATATGCCATTAACTGTAGCAATGCGTGCGTGTCTAAATCGTATATGCTTTTTCCGGAAAAGTGCTGTTGAATTAAGGCATCGAAGTGTTTAGCTTTGTGCACACCTGTTTCTATGGAATCTAGCTGTAATACGCCACTTAATAACATGACTTGGTGGTAATAGTGGTCCAGTTGTGGTTGCTGCATTAAAGCTTGAATACTCATACTGCCTGCGGATTGTCCGCATAATGTGACATTGTTAGGATCGCCATCAAAGTATTCAATAAAGTGTGCAACCCATTTTAATAACGCAATCTGATCAGATAGGCCGTTATTTTTATCATACTGGGGATTAAAATAAGACCAATCCAGAAAGCCTAATGCACCTAATCGATAGTTAAACGTAATTACAATGACATCACGTTGGGCGACAATATGTTCTGGCGTATATAATTCGGCAGAACCATGACCATTCACAAAGCCACCACCATAAAAATAAATGATAACAGGCTTCTTAGATTTACCAGATGATTGACGCCAAATATTTAAATATAAACAATCTTCATCCTGTTTGAATGTATGTTGCTTAGATGAAAAGAATGTTTCTAACTTATTGTACGGTTGTGGTGGGATGGCTCTAAAGCGCGTTGCATCAACTAACGTATCATAGCTATATCGTGGGCTAGCATGTTTAAAACGGCGATTACCAATCGGCGGCTGTGCATAAGGAATACCTAGAAATTGTTCTATATTATGATGTGTTATCCCTTGAAAAGAGCCAGCTGTTGTATTAATCGTTACCACTAAATCATCACCTACACTTATGAATTAATTTAACTATACCATGACGTATGAATGTAAAAACAGATTGGGACAATGAAATTAAAATTTGTGCTATATCATATTAAAAAGCGTCTGGGGCATCATTCGTATAGAAATAGCCAGTAAATGCGTTTTAACAAATTCATTTACTGGCTTCTTTATTTACAATGGAGTACTAAAAAAATAAGGCACTCTCGTGTAATTTAATAAACATTACTAAACTAAATTAACGAGGTGCCTTATATATAAACATTGTAGCATGACTCAACTTCTATATTATTTCAATAGAAAATGCCTTTTTTACTTATCCAGGAACGCTATGTTCCGGACATGGTCAGATTAATTATTCTGTTGTTCAGCTTCTTTTCTATCAGCTTCTTGTTGTTCTGCTTCCATTGTATCTTCTTTCATTTGTTTATTGATTTTCTTAGCGCGTTTATAATAAACACTCTTGAAGTGGCTTGTAATACCAATTCTATAAAAGACAAGTGCTAACACGATAATAACTAAGAAATCATAAGGATAATGAATAAAGTTCATACCTTTAAACTCTTTACTACCGATGAATGACATGCAAGCCAATAGGATTAAGTATACGATAATCCACATACTACCGCCGATTTGTTTTTTAGTGTTTTTCCAATTCATTTTATATTCATAGAAGAAATAAATTGGTAATCCTAAAATAATGATGAAAATAACTTCGGCAGTTGTTGGCCACATTGCCCAATAAATTGCTAATGACGCAAGTACAAAGGATAATGGTGCCATCACTTTTAACATAGCGCCTCGGAATGGACGATGCAATTTAGGTCCCATTTCACGTAATGACATGACGGTTGTTGGACCTGTTAAGTAAGCGACTAATGTTGCTGTTGAAATAACGGCAGCAAGTACGCCCCAATCACGGAATAAGGTAACCATGACCATACTGATGATGGCATTAAATACGATAGCTACTCGTGGAATATTATACGTTGTGTTAATTTTACCTAAGAATTTAGGAATATGACCATTACGTTCCATCGCGTTTAATACACGACCAGTAATCGCAACGAATGATACGCCAGTTCCGAATGGTGACACAACTGCTTCGATGTATAGCAAGATCGCTAACCAGTTAATGCCTAATAGGATTGCCATATCTGCGAATGGTGAATTGAAGTTAATACCACTCCAACCGTGTTCGCTAATCATTGATTGTGGCATTGATGTAATAAATGTGCTTTGTAGTATAATGTACAAAATGGCACTTAATGTTAAAGAAATGGCAATACCACGTGCAATATTCTTTTCAGGGTTTTTAATTTCTGATCCCATATTAATGATGGTTTGGAATGCATTAAATGAGAAGATAATCCCTGATGTTGTTGTTGCCGCAAAGATAGGCGCACTACCATACGGCATAAATTCGCCTATAGAAGAACCGTAATTGCTTGTGTCGAAACCTGAAAGCATTAACATAATAATTGTTAATAACGGTACACCTAATTTGAAGAACGAAATTAAACTTGTGAATGATGTTAATAATTTAACAGACCAATAGTTTAATAATGAAAAAATAATGATAATGACGTACACGGCGAATAAGCCTGTCGTACTAATTGAGCCATTATGCATTAATGCAGAAGTTGGTTTCGCCCAATCCCATGGCCATGAACTGATATATTGAACAGCAGACACAGCTTCAATAGGAATGATTGTAACTAATGATACCCAGTTTGCCCATGCGGCAATAAAGCCTAACAATGAGCCGTGTGAATATTGAGCATAGTTACTCATACCACCAGATTGAGGGAACATTGTTCCTATTTCGATATAGTTATAAGAAATCGTTCCTATAACGATAAACCCGATAATCCAAGATAATATGGCTGCAGGACCAGCTGCAGAAGAAGCTTCCCATGCACCAAATAACCAGCCTGAACCAATTAAACTTCCTAATCCTAACAAAACAAGTTGGACCAGATTGATTTTACCTTCGTTATTATTTTGTCCCATAAATACTCCTTTATGTTATTTTAATATTCATCAAAAATGATACGTTATAATTATACGCTTATCATTTCATTAGTCAATTTATGATTTTGTAAATTTACAAATGATTGTGTTATAAATAGTTATTGATTGACTTAAATAATATAATGATTGTATTGTTATCAAACTAACGATATGGGGTGACTAAAGTGTCAGAGAAACAATCCGATAAACAGGTGTTAGCTTTTCTTGAAAAGGAGAGTCAGTGGCAAGAAGCTTATCAATATTTAAGAAATTTAATCTTTAATGAGTCAGAATTAGCAGAAACATATAAATGGATGCATCCGACTTATACAATTAATGATAAAAATGTTATTACGATCCATGGTTTTAAGCATTATGTAGCCTTATTGTTTCATAAAGGTGCAATTTTAGAAGATAAATATAAATCGTTAATTCAGCAAACAGAGCGTGTTCAAGCAGCAAGACAATTACGTTTTGAAACATTAGATGAGATTAAACTGCGTCGAGACGAAATTTTATATTATATTGATGAAGCCATTAAAACAGAAAAAGCGGGCAAGAAAGTTGAAATGAAGAAGACAGAAGACTATGAAATGCCTGAAGAATTACAACAAGCATTTAATGATGATCCAAAATTAGAAGAGGCATTTTATCAATTAACACCTGGCAGACAACACCAGTACATGTATCACATTTCACAAGCGAAACGTAGCCAAACAAGACAAAATAGAGTTGAAAAGTATATCGACCATATTCTTGAAGGTAAAGGCATGTACGATAAATAAAAAGAGAATAAAAAAAGATCGGGACATAATGTGTTTTAAGACTACCGTCAAACGACGTCTTAAAAGTAGGATTATCGGCAGAGACACTCACGATTCGACAAAATTTGAAAAAATTTTACTCGTCGTTCGGTTCTGCTCAAATCCTAAACACTTATGTCCCGATTTCTCTTCAATTAGCCATTTAATTTAACTAAAATTTTAGCTTGTGATTTATCATTTACTAATTGTTCGAATCCTGATTGAACAATATGTTCTAATTCGATTTCATCTGTTACGACGCTCTTAACGTCTAAGCTTCCGTTCGCAATTAAATCAATGGTTTGTTGGAATGTAGTAGGTGAGTAAGCAATTGTAGATGTCAATTGAACACCTGAGTTAGTTAATAACATTGGATCGAAATCAACTGCATGTGCAAAGATTGATACGATAACAACAGTACCTCTTGGACGTGTTACTTGAATTGATTGAGATAATGTTACACCAACACCAGCAACTTCAAATGTTACATCTACACCGTTGTCAGTATGTTCATTAATAAAGTCTACAGGATTTGTGTTACCAGAATTGACTACGTGAGTCGCACCGACTTCTTTCGCTTTCGCTAGGCGTTCTTCAGATAAATCAAATACAAAGATTTTACTTGCTCCAGCTGCTTTAGCTGCAACAATTGTTAATAAACCAATTGGGCCAGCGCCAAATACTGCAACTGTATCTCCAAATAATAATTTACCTTCTTTAACTGCTTGAACCGCAACGGCTGTTGGTTCAACTAATGCACCTTCTTTATCTGATACGCTTTCAGGTAATGCATAGACATTCTCTTCTGGTGCATTTGTAAATTCAGCAAAGCCACCGTCAGAACCTAAACCAATAAATGAATAGCCGTCATATAAATCAACGCTTTCATCTTTCTCATGTTTAGATACAGTTGGGTTAACAACGACGCGATCGCCTTTTTTATATTTTGTAACGTCTTTACCAACTTCTTCAACAACGCCTGAGAACTCATGTCCTAAAGTAACAGGTGCTTTTTGTCCAAGTAGTGGATCAGGTTTATCTGTAGAGATGAAGACTGGTCCTTCTAAGTATTCATGTAAATCAGTTCCGCAAATGCCGGCCCATGATACTTTTACTTTTACTTCGTTGTCTTTTAATTGCTTAGGTTCACGATCTTCCACGCGAACATCTTTTTGACCATACCATACTGCTGCTTTCATTATTACAACATCCCTTCAATAAATACTTATTACACCTATAGACTAATACTATTGATATTAGAATGCAATTTTGAATCCAGCTTTCAATGATTTATTTGAATAAATATGACAATTTGATGAATTTTATTGTAGGCAACTTTATTTTTAAATATTTTTTATCACAATCACGCTTGAATAAAACTTAAAAAATTGCAATTGTGAACATTTTTAATCATTTTATATAAAAAATGTTTCAAAAAATTATATAGGGTATATAAAAATTAAAGATGGAAAACGCTCGAATGATATTCCAATTGAATTTATTAAAATTTTATGAAGCAAAGGCCGTGTGGCTCTTGTTTAACTTATTACGTATTTGTTTAACAATGGGACTACTGGCCTTTTGTATTTTGAGCTTTTTTATCTTGCAACAATAGGGAGGAGCAATCTAATGACGCTAAGTATTAAGAACTTAACAAAGATTTATGCTGGCAATAAAAAAGCTGTAGATAATATTTCATTAGATATTGAATCAGGTGAATTTATTGCGTTTATTGGGACAAGTGGTAGTGGGAAAACGACTGCTTTACGAATGATCAATAGAATGATTGAAGCTACTGATGGGACAATTGAAATGAATGGCAAGAATGTTCGAAATATGAATCCAGTTGAATTACGTCGTAGCATTGGGTATGTGATTCAACAAATCGGATTGATGCCACATATGACTATACGAGAAAATATCGTGTTAGTACCAAAGTTGCTTAAATGGTCTAAAGAAAAGAAAGATGCTAAAGCGAAAGAGTTAATTAAACTTGTAGATTTACCTGAAGATTATTTAGATCGCTATCCATCTGAGTTATCAGGTGGTCAACAACAACGTATTGGTGTTGTGCGTGCATTAGCCGCTGAACAAGATATTATCTTAATGGACGAGCCTTTTGGTGCATTAGATCCGATTACTAGAGATACGTTACAAGATTTAGTTAAAGACCTTCAGAAAAAGTTAGGAAAAACATTTATCTTCGTTACACATGATATGGACGAAGCAATTAAACTTGCAGACCGAATTTGTATTATGTCTAAGGGGAAAGTTGTGCAGTACGATACACCAGATAATATTCTTAGAAATCCAGCAAATGATTTCGTAAAAGAATTTATTGGTCAAAATAGATTAATTCAAGATCGTCCAAATATGAGAACCGTTGAAGATGCAATGATTAAACCAGTCACTGTTAACGCAAATGACACATTGAATGACGCGGTCAATATTATGAGACAGAGACGTGTAGATACGATATTTGTTGTAAATAACCATCAGCATTTACTCGGATTTTTAGATATTGAAGATATCAATCAAGGCTTACGTCAACGCAAAGAATTAATCGATACAATGCAGCGTGATGTTTATAAAGTACATATTGATTCTAAATTACAAGACTCTGTACGTACGATACTTAAACGAAATGTAAGAAATGTACCGGTTGTAGATAATGATAATGCACTCATTGGTCTGATTACACGTGCAAATCTCGTTGACATTGTTTATGACTCTATTTGGGGTGAACAAGATGACGAGATGATTTTATCTGATACACATATGAATGCCGTTGAACGTGAAAATGAGTTAGGAAATATCAATAAAAAAGAACAAGCACAAGAAAGACCTCATGACGCGACGTCTAAACAGCAAGATGTCACCGACAGATTAGACACACATGATGTGAAGGATTCTGACCAATCAGGAGTTGATCGCTAATGCGCCAATTTTTCCAAGAATATGGAAGCCAACTCGTATCAAAAACGATTGAACACTTCTACATATCTATCATCGCGCTGTTAATTGCGATTGTAGTTGCGGTACCATTAGGCATTCTATTATCTAAGACTAAGCGTACTGCAAATGTAGTGTTAACGATTGCGGGTGTGCTTCAAACAATACCGACGTTAGCCGTATTAGCCATTATGATTCCAATCTTTGGTGTAGGTAAGACGCCAGCGATTGTCGCATTATTCATTTATGTATTATTACCCATTTTAAATAACACTGTCCTAGGTGTACAAAATATTGATAAGAATATCATACAAGCTGGAACAAGTATGGGTATGACGAAGATGCAGTTAATGAAAGATGTTGAATTACCTTTAGCCTTACCACTTATCATTAGTGGGATACGTTTATCTAGTGTTTACGTTATTAGTTGGGCAACATTAGCAAGTTATGTTGGTGCAGGTGGACTAGGTGATTTAGTCTTTAACGGCTTGAATTTATATCAACCGCCAATGATTATAAGTGCTGCTATTCTAGTAACATGTCTCGCATTACTTGTAGATTTCATACTTTCTTTAATTGAAAAGTGGGCCGTGCCTAAAGGGTTAAAAGTATCTAGATAAATACAAAGGGAGGATTTTAAAATTATGAAAAAGCTTAAATTGACTTTCATACTTCTTGCAATGTCTCTCATCGTATTATCTGGATGTAGCTTACCAGGATTAGGCGATGGTGACGGGAAAGATAGTGTGAAAATTACTGCCACAGAAACAAGTGAAACGAAAATTATGGCAAACATTGAAAAGTTAATGATAGAACATTATACAAACGGCAAAATTAAACCTACAATTGTTGGTAATTTAGGATCAAGTATTATTCAACATAATGCGTTACAACGTGGAGATGTGAATATGTCCTCAGTTCGATATACAGGGACTGAATTAACAAGTGTGCTGGATGCACCACCAACCAAAGATACGAAAAAAGCAATGTCAGAGTCACAAAGACTATTTAAAGAAAAATACAATCAAAAATATTATGACTCATTTGGATTTGAAAATACGTATGCATTTATGGTGACCAAAGACGTTGCTAAGAAATACAATTTAGAAAAAGTATCTGACTTAGAAAAATATAAAGATGACTTACGTCTAGGTATGGATACACAATGGATGAACCGTGCAGGTGATGGCTACCCAGCTTTCCAAAAGGAATATGGATTCAAATTTGCGAGTGCGCGTCCAATGCAAATTGGTTTAGTGTACGATGCGTTAAAAAATAAAAAATTAGACGTGGCAGTTGGTTATTCAACAGATGGACGTATTGCTGCGTATGATTTGAAAATTTTAAAAGACGATCGTAAATTCTTCCCACCTTATGATGGAAGTCCATTGGCAACTGAAAAATTAATTAAAGATCATCCTGAAATTGATGAAGCATTGAAAAAATTACAGGGACAAATTAGTACGAAAGAAATGCAAAAACTAAATTATGAAGCGGATGGCAAAGGGAAAGAACCAGCCGTTATTGCAGAAGAATATGTGAAAAAACATAACTATTTTGAAGATGATAGTAAGAAAGGTGGTCAAAAATAATGAAAGGTAACTTGTTAAGCTCGCTTTATGAATATTATACCTTGAACTTTGGCTATCTCATGGAACTCTTTTTCAAGCATTTATTAATGTCTATTTATGGTGTTTTATTTGCTTGTATTATTGGTATTCCGATAGGGATTTTAATTTCAAGATATACGAAATTGTCATGGCCTATCATTACTATTGCGAATATTATTCAAACCGTACCAGCAATTGCAATGTTAGCAATACTCATGTTGGCGCTTGGATTAGGACCTAACACTGTAGTGTTTGCAGTCTTCTTATATGCGTTACTTCCGATTATTAAGAATACGTACACTGGTATCACTGAAGTGGACTACAATATTAAAGATGCCGGTAAAGGCATGGGTATGACTAAAAATCAGGTTATGCGCATGATTGAGTTGCCATTGTCCTTATCCGTTATTATCGGCGGTATTCGTATTGCGCTAGTTGTAGCGATAGGTATTGTGGCCATTGGCTCATTTATTGGGGCATCAACATTAGGAGATATCATCATACGTGGTACAAACTCTACTGACGGTACTGTATATATCCTTGCAGGTGCCATTCCAATAGCATTAATCGCGATTATTATCGATTTAGGATTACGTTTCTTAGAAAAGAAACTTGATCCAACGACTAAAAATAAAAAACGCGAGAATCAAGTACAAAGTATCAATTAATGATGCTAACCACATACAGTAGTACTTTGATTTCAATCATTAGAAGTATTGACGTGAGTGTGTGTGAATACGGAATAAATGATTTCGCTATAGCAGTTTGCAATACACAAGAAGGGAGTGGAACAGAAATAAAATTTTTCAAAATTTATTTCGTTGTACCACCCCGGCAAGGTTGACTAGAATAAAAAAAAGCTTGTTACAAGTGCATTTTTAATTCAATCAACTACTGCCAACATATATTGAAAGCCTGAGACATCAATTTTTGTCCCAGGCTTTCTTTATATCTAGAATAAGATTGAAGCTAATGGTGGAACGATGGCAACGATAATGACACCAACGATAACTACGGCAATACTGCCCATAGATTCTTCAGTTTCACCAAGTTCTTTAGCTGCAGCTACACCCAATGTGTGACCACTTGTACCAAGTGCTAAGCCACGTGCGATTGGATTTGATATTTTAAACCACTTAACAATTTTAGTACCTAATGCAGAAATGACAACGGCATTAAGGATGACTGCTAATGATGTTAGCTCTTTGACACCACCAATACCTTCAGATACTGGAAGGGCAATGGCTGTTGTAGCAGCTTGTGGTAACATTGAAGCACTGATTTGATCTCCTAAACGGAATACAGTAGCTACTAAGTATATTAAAATTAATGCGATTAACGTACCAATTGCGATCCCACCAAAAATTTGTAACCAATATTTTTTGAGGACATCACGTTTTTTATATAAAGGGATAGCAAAACTAATGGTTGCTGGTTCTAAGAAGAAGTTAATAATATCCCCACCAATTTTATAATGTTCATAGCTAATGCCTGTTACTTTTAAGAATACAATTCCCGCAACCATAGCTACGAATAGCGGTGCTAATAAGAAGAAACCATTCGTTTTTTTATAAAAATATTGTGCAATAACAAATGGTATTAATGAAACTAAGATACCAAAATAAGGTGTTGTTATACCTAAATGCTCTACCATTAGTTACCCTCCCCAAGTTTAGTTTGTTCGTTTTGTTCTTTAGATGGGAACAATGTTTTTGTTACGAATAATTGTGATACAAATCCGATACATATTAGTAATAATAATGTTGAAATAATGATTAATAATAATATTAAAATTGGATGTTGGCTTAGTATTGGTAAAGAATTGATAACAGAGATTCCAGCCGGCACGAATAAGAAGCTAATGCTATTCGTTAATGCTGTACCCACATCTTCAACTTGGCCTAGTTTAACAATACCAGTGCATAATAGGATGAATAGTAAAACAAGTCCTATAACTGATGCTGGCATTGGAAATGGTATGAAACTTTCAATGATTTTCGAAATAAATAATACGATAGCAATGGTTAATGCTTGCTGAAAGAAATTATACGTTTTCGTTAACTTATGATTACTTTTGCGTGCATTACTTTGTGATTGTTCATTTGCCATATTTTAACGCTCCCTTTCTCTTTCCCTTACAAACAGGATAGTATGAAAACGTTTACTTTTGTGTCTTTTGGCAGTGACTTGCAAAAATTCGTATGTGAGTTGCACCATATTCAACTTGAAAATCAAAAGAATGAATCAACGATAAATGTATGTGATTCAAACAATAAAAAAAGTATTTAACCATGGATGAAGTAGGACAAAGAACGTTATCTTGACTTCATCAGATTAAATACTAATGATATGGATATGTTTAATAATGAATATTTTAAATTTATATTAGGCAAGTCCGATTTCATGTTTAAAGGTCTTCATAAATGAACGACTGACTTGGAATTTATCGCCTGATGACATAGTGACTTGATAAGTATAATTGAACCAATGCTCAACACTATCAATATGCATTTTATTAATGATAGTGGCGCGATGAATTTTAATAAATAGATGACTTGGCAATTTCTTTTCATAGTAATTTAGTGGTTCAGTTGTTTGATACGTGCGCTGTGTTGTATTAATGGTTGTTATACCATTGTTGACAGAAACGGCTGTGATGTCATCTATTCGAATCACGTAGATGCGTTCGTTCATTTCGATGGGTAATACCGTCTGATCACCATGATGACTGTCATCCGCTTGCAACGATGGTGTTGGAGATTCGATCGTTGTTTGACTAAATCCTTGTTTATTGGATGTCGCCTGCTTAACTTTATTTACTGCTTGTTCGATACGCTCGAGTTCAAACGGTTTAAGGATATAATCTATTGCATCAAGTTCAAAGGCTTTAACTGCGAATGTGTCATGTGCTGTTGCAAAAATAATGTGTGGGGGTTGTTTCATTTTTTTGATTTTTTGTGCTAAATCAATACCACTTTCATCCATAAGATTAATATCTAAAAAGACTAAATCATAGGTTTCAGATAAAAGTTTTTCTAATGTTTCTTCAATATTTTCTGCCTCATCAATAACGTTAAATCCTGAGATTTCATTGAGTAAATAATGAAGCTCATTGCGAGCTAATGGTTCATCATCAACAATTAACGTCTTCACTTAAATATCCTCCTTTATAACATGTGTTGGTATATGGCAACTTACCGTCGTTCCTAGTTCTGTTGAATCAAACTGTAATCCTGCTGTTGTACCGTACAATCCAATTAAACGTCTGTTTAAATTTTCTAGGGCGCTTCCTGTTCCTGTCTCTGAGTCAACACTCATTTGTCCGATTAATGGTAACTTATGATCCTCAATTCCATTACCATTATCACGAACCATTAATGTTAATACGTCGTCATCATAGTGTGCATGCACATCAATGATGTTATCTTTTCGACGATGTTTAAAGGCATGCTTAATCGCATTTTCAACCAAGATTTGAATAATGAAAGGTGGGATGAGCACATGATGACAAGTTGCATCAATGTGATATTTAATCGTAAAGCGATCAGGGAATCGAGCTTGTTCTAATGCTAAATAGGCCTCTACTTGTTGTAACTCTTTATCTAATGTAATGGTGTTATTACGAGCGCCTTGTAGATTGGATCTAAAGAATTGACTCAATTGTAATAATAACTTTCTAGCCTTTTCACTATCAATACGTACGAGTGCTGAAATCGTATTAATCGCATTAAAGAAGAAGTGGGGATTAACTTGTGCTTGTAGCGACTTGATTTCAGCATCTTTTAATAGCTTACTCTGCATTTCCGCTTGTCCCAATTCTAATTGACTTGAAAAGATGTCAGCTAAACCACGTGCCAGTTGCTTCGTTGATGTTGTGTTGTCATATTCATTAGTGAAATAAAATTTTAATGTTCCAACGACTTCTTGGTTGGTCATTAAAGGGATAACGATCGCAGATTCTAAAGCACAATTCGGGTTATGACATCCGATTTCTTCTTTGGAATGGGCTTCTTTTAATTGTCCCGTTTGAATCACTTCCTTAGATAAATCGGTAATAATGGCCTTTTTAGCAACGTGATGGTCACTGGCGACACCAACATGTGTTAAAATATCCTTTCTATTTGTGATGGCGACTGCCGATACATTCATTAATTTCAGAATAATTTCAGCCACTGGACGTGCAGACTGTGCCGTTAAACCGGATCTGAAATAAGGTAAAGTTTTATTGGCTATTTCAAAGACATCATGCGTTTGAATCGCACGTGTTTGCTCTTCTTGCTTCAATGTTGAAAGGATAATGGATAAGAAAATAGCTGTCCCAATACTGTTAATCAAAATCATAGGTAATGCAATAAATTGAACAAGCGACCATGCAGCAGTTGTATCATTGGCAAAAATTAGAATACATGCCATTTGAATGGCTTCGTTTAATGCGCCAATTAAAGCACCCATTAAGACAGTTGGATAAGTATAACGACGCATCGTACGATAACCATAAAATCCTGATATGAGTGCGATAATTATAGACGAAATAAGGTAGGTATACGCATTTGCACCACCGATATAAAGGCGAAATAGCCCTGATACAATACCGACAATAATTGCTACGAAAGGACCACCGATTAAACCTGACATCCCAATTGTTAATACACGTGTATTTGCCATAGAAGCTTCGTCGTTAAGGTGGTAATAAATATTGCTAGATACAATATGTCCATTTTCGATTTCAATGCCAGTGAAATTTGAAGTGATAGCAAATAGGACGAATAATATGGTCAATTGCCACTGCGAACGTAATTTTTCTCGTTCGCCCATCATCGTTTTAAAGTGATTAATATTCATTAATATATAAGCAATAATAATGATTAACCCTACACGTTCAAGCAATAATATAAATAAATTAAACATTGTAAGCACCTATTCATTGTAGTTTCAGTTAAAATACTTGTTCTTTCTTTAATTATAATATGGATAATTTTAACTTAATAGTTTAAAATTAAAAGTTATAATTTATAGGTATCTAATAATTGGTTTATTGCGCTTTTGAGTATGTTGTGAAAAATAATTATTGAAAAAATTAGAGTATTTTATTAAGTCATTTCTTCTTAATTATGATAAGGTTTTCAATATAAACTAATTTCTTAAGTGAGTGTTGTATCTTTCATAAGCGAACGTCAGATGATGTAAGGCAGGATACGCATGTTAATAAATTATAGAAATAGGGAACTTATTAAATAGTGCTACATAAAATATATGACACTCAAAGAAATGATTTACGATGAGGTAAATCTACTTGAGTAGATTAGTTTTAGGGTAATTTAGGAGGAATTTTTCGAGATGGAGTCTTCAAAACAATTTAGGGGAGATAATAAATTACTAATTGGTATTATCATTGGTGTACTTACGTTCTGGTTATTTGCACAATCATTAGTTAACGTTGTACCAACGTTGCAATCATCATTTAATACAGACATGGGTACGATTAATATTGCCATTAGTTTAACAGCATTATTCTCTGGATTATTTATCGTAGGTGCAGGGGATATTGCAGACAAATTAGGTCGAGTGAAAATGACATACATCGGCTTAGCATTAAATGTTATTGGATCATTGTGTTTAATCATTGCACCTGTCGCATGGTTACTATTAGTAGGTCGTGCGTTACAAGGTTTATCTGGTGCTTTAATTATGCCGTCAACACTTGCGATCATTAATGAATATTACATAGGAAAAGAAAGACAACGCGCTGTAAGTTACTGGTCTATAGGTTCTTGGGGCGGTAGTGGTATTTGTTCATTATTTGGTGGTTTTATGGCCTCAACCATTGGTTGGCAGTGGATTTTTATAGTTTCAATTGCACTTTCAATTTTAGCCTTTTTCTTAATTAAACATACACCCGAGACTAAAGTTGAACCTAGTGAAAACGAAACAAAAGCTAAATTTGACGTGACTGGTTTAATATTATTAGTTATCACGCTATTAAGTGTTAATGTAATGGTTACGCAAGCTGCAGATCGTGGATTGTTCTCACCAATGATTTTATCACTTGGCGTTGTATTTATCGTTGCAGGTATTCTATTTATCATAAGAGAATTGAAAACGGAAAATCCACTTGTTGATTTTCGTATTTTCAAAAATAAAGGCTATAGTGGTGCGACATTATCAAACTTCATGTTAAATGGTGTTGCTGGTGGTACACTTATTGTTGTTAATACGTATTATCAAAGTCAATTAGGCTTTAGTTCATTACAAGCAGGATTAATCTCAATCACGTATCTTGTAGCCGTGCTTATCATGATTCGTGTCGGTGAGAAATTATTACAAAAACTAGGTGCTAAAAAGCCATTATTAGTAGGTAGTGGTTTCTCATTCTTAGGACTATTATTATTATCGTTAACGTTCTTACCAGATATTGCTTATATTATTTCAAGTATTATAGGTTACTTATTATTTGGTATTGGTTTAGGTACTTATGCGACACCTTCTACAGATACTGCAGTTGCGGAAGCACCTGACGACAAAGTAGGGGTGGCATCAGGATTATATAAAATGGCATCATCTTTAGGTAACGCGTTTGGTGTTGCGATGTCTAGTACTATCTTTGGATTTGGCGCATCATTCATGAATTTACAATTAGGTGGCGCCGCTGGTGTGTTATTTAATGCCGGTATTGCCTTAACCGCATTTATAGTTATCTTGATATTAGTACCGAAGAAACTTAGTACAAATTAATCGAGACAGTTCGTTTTATCAATATATTAAAGCGTTTATATTTCATTAAGATACCGAACTCAAATTGAGTTCGGTATTTTTTTATAAACGAAATATGATTTATGATTAATTATCTAAAAATTATGAATATTGTGTTTATGATATTGACGCTTAATCACTAAAGTAGTATTTTAAAAACATCATTAGAAAAAGGAGTCATGACTTATGAAAATAGCAATTGCAGGTTCTGGTGCATTAGGAAGCGGATTTGGTGCGATGTTATATCGCCAAGGGTATGATGTAACATTAATCGACGGATGGGAGCCACAAGCGACAGCAGTCAAACAAGATGGGTTACATATAGATATTAATGGTGAAGCACATCATCTTAAAATGACGATGTATCCACATAATGCTATTCCACAGGATGCACAATTTGATGTTATCTTTTTATTCACTAAAGCGATGCAGTTGCAAGATATGTTGACGCACATTAAAGCACACATTCATGACAAGACGATTATGGTTTGTACGATGAATGGTTTGAAGCACGAACGTTTAATTAAGCAATATGTGAATGAAGCGCGTATCGTACGTGGTGTTACGACATGGACTGCCGGACTAGAATCTCCAGGACATACACATTTAATGGGTGCAGGGCCAGTTGAAATCGGTGCACTCGTACCTGAAGGTCAAGCTAATGTTGACGTAGTATATGACCTCTTAGCACAATCAGGTCTTAACCCACATAAAAGTGAGCATTTACAACAATCTATTTGGAAGAAGATTTGTGTCAATGGAACTGCGAATGCGCTTTGTACAATTTTAGAGTGTCGCTTATCTAATTTAAATGAGAGTGATTATGCGAAACAACTTATTTATAAAATAACGCAAGAAATTGTACAAGTTGCAACGGTAGATGGTGTGCATTTAAACGGTGATGAAGTTTACCATTATCTAATTGATTTAAATGAGAAGGTAGGTCCTCATTATCCATCTATGTATCAAGACTTGATTAATAATAATCGTCTAACAGAAATTGATTATATTAACGGCGCGGTAGCTCAACTAGGTAAAGAACATCATATCGATGCCCCAGTTAACCAATTTGTAGCCAATATGGTCCATGCAAAAGAGCAACAACGACATGCCGAATAATGTGCTGTTATATACGTTTGATAATGAATAGGTCAACAATTAAGGCGACGTTATGAGGTTAATTTAATATGGATATATTTTGAAGCGAGATTACGAGCCTAGGACGACAAATTTAAAGCATTTTGCCCTACGCTCCACCTCGCTTTTTTAAATCGAATCATTATATCTTTGTCATAAAAAGTGATACGCTTAACCCTTATTAAACATGAATGATTACAAAATAGTCGTAAACGGGTAGAAGAAGATTAAGTGAATGTGAAGGAGCTGTTATTAGAATGAATCGTTCAACGCAACGTATTATCGTTACAACGATTGTAGGTGGATTACTGAGTGGTGCAGTTAAGATTGGTTGGGAAGCGCTTGTCCCACCTAGAACACCAGAACGTGAGCAAGAAACGCCACCAATGACATTATTGAATCAGTTAGGATTACCAGACTCAATAAAGAACGCAACATATCATTATAACGGCAATGATATTCCAGTAACAGTTATGGGGATTCATTATGGCTTCTCTGTAGCAAACGCGTTTGCATATGGCTTATTAGCTGAACGCTTCCCAACTATTACAGCTTTAAAAGGTTCGTTATTTGGCATTGCGATTCATATTGCTTTTCATGAATATCTTTTGCCAAAATTGTCATTGACGCCACAGGTTAAAGATTTACCTTATGAGGAACGACTTTCAGAGCTGTTTGGGCATATCGTATGGATGAATACAATCGATATGATTAGAGATTCAAGTAAGTAGTAACATTCAGTTATTTATTTTTTAAAAAGAGAAATAGAAAGGTGCGTATAAAAATGACTAAAATATTTATTACAGGTGCCACAGGATTAATTGGAACACGTTTAACACAACGTTTGATTGAAGAAGGCTATGAAGTAGCTGGATTTACAACATCTGAGAAGGGTAAAGCGAAATTAGAAGGTTTAGGTGCCAAAGCGTATATTGGCGATATCTTAAAAGCAGATACCATTGATGCAGCAGTGGGTGACTTCCGTCCGGATGTTATTATTAATCAAATTACAGATTTAAAAAATGTCGACATGGCCGCAAACACGAAAGTACGTGTAGAAGGTGGTAAAAATCTAACGGACGCTGCGTTGAAGTATGATGTTAAAAAAGTGGTGGCACAGAGTATCGGCTTTATGTATGAACCTGGTGAAGGTCTTGCGACTGAAGAAACACCACTAGACAATCATTCAGATGGGGATAGAAAAATTACAGTAGACGGTGTGGTTGGACTAGAAAAAGAAACAGCACGTATGGATCACTATGTTGTACTTCGCTTTGGTTGGTTATACGGACCAGGGACATGGTACGGTAAAGATGGTATGATTTATAACCAATTTAAAAACGGTGAAGTAACATTATCAGATGGTGTTACATCATTTATTCATTTAGATGATGCTGTTGAAGTATCTATTCAGGCGATGAATTTTGATAATGGTATTTATAATGTGGCAGATGACGCGCCAGTAAAAGGATCAGAATTTGCAGAATGGTATGCGAAAGAAGTTGGTGTTGATCCTAAAGTCACTATCCAACCAGCACAATCATTTGAACGTGGTATTAAAAATGACAAGTTTAAAGCACAAGGTGGTACATTAATCTATAATACGTGGAAAGATGGCATGCACCCATTAAAA
Organism: Staphylococcus sp. GDY8P57P; assembly: GCF_017892585.1. Classification (NCBI taxonomy): domain Bacteria; kingdom Bacillati; phylum Bacillota; class Bacilli; order Caryophanales; family Staphylococcaceae; genus Staphylococcus; species Staphylococcus sp. GDY8P57P. The sequence continues at coordinate 233,577 of NZ_JAESLK010000019.1, forward strand.
TAAATGATGAGTAAAACAAGCACTGTTATAAGCTAATTGTAATTAGCTTGTAACAGTGCTTGTTGTATAGATGGAACGTCTTTATTAATTTAAGCCTTATCATCGTTAGGCTTATTTTGACGTTGTTGCTCAATTTGTCGTTTGAGTTGTTCACCTGCTGCTTTACCCACTTTTGCATAATGGCTATGTGCAAAATGCATTTGAATAATTAAAAATGTTGCACTGACTGCCCAATATAAACTGAGTGCAGAAGCGGATTGTAGTGACGCATATATAATAAATAATGGTGATAGCACCATCATGACATAATAAGTGCGACGTTCTTCCTTTGGATAATGCATGGCATTGACTAGCGGTTGAATGAAATAAAGTAAGGCCGCAATAAAGGTCATAATTAAATCCGTATGCATTAAGTTGAACCATAAAAAGTGGAGGTGCTCGATAATCCCGCCACTTGTTGGATATTTAATACATGCGTATAAACCTAATAAGATTGGGATTTGAATTAATATTGGTAATGTGCCAATAAGGCTTTTGAATGGATTAATACCATAGTCGTTGTACTTTTTCATCAATAGCTTATTTGCTGCAGTACGTTCTTCTTGTGTTTCTGCGTTCTTAAGTTTATCTTGTAGTTTCTCAATTTCAGGTTTAACGACTTGCGTTTTTCCACGCATCATGTGGATATTCTTTACTTGGATAAACATCAACGGCATTAATACAAGTCGGATGAGAAGCACAATCACAATAATAGCTAATCCATAATTTTCATGGAATGTACGACCTAAGAAGTGAAGTAACATATCCATTGGCTTAACAAATATCGTATAAAAGAACCCATGTTAATCTTCTTTATGAGAATAGTCACATCCAGCCAATAATATGACGATACTCATTAAGAATAAGGAACATTTTTTTCTCATGTCTAATCTCCTATGTGCTTGAGGTCTTTAATAATCTTAGTCTTTAATACATTTAGCTTAACATATTCGCTCGTTAATCATAGCAGTTTATCGCAATTTTATGATTTTGACGCTTTTGATACTGTTATTATTTTTAAAAGCATGAAAGCATAAAGACTCGTTAATAATGTGATAACACTTAATAAACAAATTTTAGCTGATATCGGTAGCCAAGACATTATAAACTGCCAATCAGAACCATTGAGTAACACTGAAGGTAATACATGTAATAAGCCTAAAACTAATATAAAGATCACAGAAAGTATACACATGCGATATTGAGTATTGCGATGATTGATACGCAATTGAATTGGGCGGTGGTGAATGATGTGACGATATACACATATTAAAATGACTACAACAGCCATCCAAATAACAATTGAGATGACAGTAATCACAATTTGGTGCTGAAGAATATCATGTTGAATTGTGTCGACGTGTTGGCCCTGGCTTAATTGTGTATTTAAATGTTTCGCAAGTGTTGGAATGTGATCAGAATAAGCATTTGCGAGAATAACAATGCCATAGTCTTTCTTAGGATTTAAAATAATATAAGATGAGTAGTTCTCAAGTGTACCCGGATGATAGATAAGTGTCTCTTGATTTTGACGAGTAACAAACCAACCAGTTGCATATTGGGAATGATCATCATCATGTGTTTGTACTTTAGGTTTGTGTGTCGCTTCTACTAACGCTTCCAAATGTTTCGGTGGATGAAGTTGAAATTTTATCCAAGGTTGCAAGTCATTCGTGCTCGCCATCAAATAAGCTGACGGGTTATCACCAATGTTAAATGTTGGGTGATCTGCGTAGGCTTTGCGATGTTTAATATCATAACCTTGTGCATCATGCGCACCTTTATCATTATTCTCTTTAGTAGAAATATGCGACATATTTAAAGGGTTGAAAATGTGTTCACGCATGTAAGTTGAATAGGGAGAGTGAGATACATTTTGAACAATTAACCCTAAAATATTGTAGTTCATATTCGAATATTCAAATTGTTCTCCTGGTCGATGGTTTAATGAACGACCATTAATACTTTTCACAATGCCTTCTAAATCATTAGTCTTTTTAGTAATACGGTCATTATTAGTTATATCTCCTGGAATCCCACTTGTTTGAGCGATTAACTGGTTAATGGTGATGTCTACCTTTTTTCCTTTATAAGTCATATGAAAATTGGGAATGTATTGACTGATATGATCGTTTAATTGGATTTTACCTTCGTTGACGAGTTGCATAATAGCGTAGCCTGTCATTGCCTTGGAATTCGAAGCAATTTCGAAACGCGTATTAGGTGTTACTTTATGTTTATTTTCGATGTTTGCATAGCCGTAGCCTTTATTAAGTAATACTTTATTATCTTTAATCATTAACACTGAGACACCCGGTATATGACCATCGTCCATCTCACTTTTAACCATGTTATCTATATAATCTTGAGAAGTAGGACTGAACATTGAATACGTCGGGTGCCATTTCATTATAATCGAACAGATAAGTAAGATAACAATTAATACGATGCTACTGAAAAGTATGATCTTTTTCATTTTATTTCCTCTATTTTATGATTTGAGTAGTGAACAATTTACTATGTTAACGAGATTAGTATAGCAAGTTTTTGTTTAAATTGCTCTTAAATCTCTGTCATAGATTGTTTGCTATTTATTTTTCAAATAAATAATGGGTAAAATTCAACTAAATATTGATGTAAAATGTAACTAATATAGTAAAAATTAACATTAAAATTGTAGGAATAGCTATACTTTTCATCAAAATGGGAGTATATTTTATCCATTGAATTTGAATATAAAGAGGTAAAGAGTATTATGTTCACTCAATTTAAAAGACTTTTAATTGGTAAACCTAAAAGAAATCGCGATTTGAAGAACGAGAAAATCAGTAATTTCAAGGCTTTAGCAATACTTTCTTCTGATGCATTGTCTTCAGTAGCTTATGGTCCAGAGCAGATTTTGATTACACTAGCAGTTGTTGGTGCAGTGGCATCTTGGTATACGTTACCAATAGCATGTGGCGTATTAATACTGTTAGCGGCTTTAATCTTATCTTATCGCCAAGTCATTTATGCCTATCCTAAAGGTGGCGGGGCGTATATGGTTTCTAAGACAAACTTAGGAGAAAAATGGGGACTCGTAGCAGGAGGTTCATTACTTGTTGATTATATATTAACTGTAGCGGTAAGTATTTCTTCAGGCGCAGATGCGTTTGTAGCCGCCTTTCCATCGCTATATCATCATAAAGTATTGATTGCATGTTTACTCGTGCTATTTATTTTAATTATGAATTTACGTGGTTTGACAGAATCGGCTACAGTATTGTCATATCCAGTTTATTTATTCATTATAGGGTTAATAATAATGATTGTTGTAGGTGTATGGAAAGTTGCAACTGGTCAAGCTGAGCCACATATGCATGCAACAGTAGGGACAGCTGTACCAGGTGTGACATTATTCTTGTTACTTAAAGCATTCTCATCAGGTGCCTCATCTTTAACCGGTGTAGAAGCCATATCTAATGCGGTAACGAATTTCAAAGATCCTGGTCCTAAAAATGCGGTTAAAACGTTAATCGCAATGGGAAGTATCCTGGCATTTCTATTAGTAGGTATTGTCGGTTTAGCCTACTGGTATGGTGTTATGCCTGAAACGGAAACAACTGTATTATCACAATTAGCTATGAACATTCTAGGACACAATGCCGGTTACTATTTTGTTCAAGCAACAACAGTAATGATTTTAGTTTTAGCAGCGAATACAGGGTTTACTGCATTCCCAATGCTTGCAGCAAGTATGGCCAAAGATAAATATATGCCACGTATGTTTAGTGTGCGTGGAGATCGATTAGGCTATTCAAACTCTATTATTACTTTAGGTGTAGGGGCAATTTTACTTATCATTATTTTTGATGGTAAAACTGAGAACTTGATTCCACTCTATGCTGTAGGTGTATTTATACCGTTCACATTAGCACAATATGGTATGGTGCTTAAATGGGTCAGAGGAAGAGAGAAAGGCTGGTCTCGTAAACTGATAGCCAATGCGATAGGTGGAACTATCACATTTATCGTATTTATGATTTTCTTAATCACTAAATTTAGCCATGTATGGCCAATATTAATCTTTTTACCTTTGATTGTAATTGTATTTTTACGAATCAAAGGGCATTACAAAGATATTGCTAAACAATTGAAATCAACTGCTATGGTACAAGATATGCCTATTGTTGATAAAAACTTGGCGCTTGTTCCAGTCAGTACGATTACGTCAGCCATTGATAAATCTGTATATTACGCTCAAATGATTGCTGATGATGTTATCGCAGTGCATGTTTCATTTGGTGATGAAGCAGATAAATGCTTTGCTGAAAAATGGGAACGTCATTTTCCAGATGTACGTTTAGTCATTTTGCATTCGGAATATCGAAGTGTTATTAGACCCATCTCACGCTTTATTGATAAAATTAATAAAAAAGCGAATGATAAAAATTATGTCATTACTGTTGTGGTACCACAGTTTATTACAAAAAAATCTTGGCATAATTTCTTACACAATCAAACGAGTATTAGATTAAAAATGCATTTGTTCTATCAAAAGAATGTTATTTTAGCCACAGTACCGTTTAAATTGCATAAATAAGATGAAAACCATAAAGAAAAGCCCATAGATAATGCGTAGCATTAACTATGGGCTTTATTAGTTTTAGTGTGCATTGCTCGCTTCGTGTGCTAAAACAATCTCATTATAGTTAATATTTTCTCTCAATTGGGTTGCAACTTCATTCGTTACTTTATTTCGAGAAATCAATTCATCTAAAATGGTACGTTGGATATATAATGCTTCAAGTTTTGCATCATGTTGTTGAAGGGTTGTAAGTTCATACGTTTCTTTGTTTTCTGCTCTTTGTTGCTTTCTATTTTTATTGTGACGTAGTGTACGTGATAAGTTGTGATATTGGTTAATAATTAAACTAACTTCTAATACGTTTGAACTGTTTTGTTCTTCACGCATTTTCATAATGACATTGTGGTTTACGACACGCATTAATTGTTGAACTTTATTAAAGCTATTTGCAAATGCTTCTCTTTGAACCTTTTTAGCATTTTTCGCTTTTTCACGTTCTACTTTATACGCTTCACGTTTCGCTTTAATATCCATTTTATTCTGTTCTGTCGTTGCTTGATGTTCTTCTTTTAATAATGCACGATTTTCTTTATGAATACGGTGTGCTTCTTTTCTGGATTCTTTTCGAGCTTTAAAGCGTAACCCAATCAATTTAAAGAAACGGTTTATCTTTCTTAATATCGACATTTCTCGATAAGATTGACTAAATTCCATAATATTACGGTAGTCTGTTAAATCTTTTTTAGTAATTCTTTCTTTCTCGATTAAACGTTCTAACGTTCTTGTTTCTTCTTCTTCAGCGATTTCTTGCAGTCGTCGTAATTCCTTCGTATTTTTATTATCTGGTTCCATATTGATTAAGAATGATAATTCATTAAAATATTGGTTTAATATTGGTCGATAATCCATCTGCTTTCCTTCTGAGTTTTTCGTCTTAAAGGCATCAAGAACGTGTTGAACCATAAATATTTTGGCTGATTGATAGGACATACCTTTAAATTCTGACATTTGTTCAGAAGGTGTGATCAGTGGTAGCACCACTTGGGCGAGAATTAAGCTTGTTAAGACCATAAAGGAAGCGATAAACAATAAGTCATTACGATATATAAATTCTTGATTACCATCCATCATATACGGAAGTGTGAGCGCCATAGATAATGAAATGGTACCGTGTATGCCACACATCGTCATGATGAAGGCATAATGCTTCCGTTTCGGTGGCCCAGTATCTTCTTCATCATCTAGGTAGGATTGAACGTTGTTTGGATAGTAAAAATCTTTAAATAACATATACACCCAAATAAATCTAAACACGTAAATGGCAAGTGCAATTAATAAAGCGGTTGTAATTAGGAATACAATGTTCTGCGGTTCGTCATGAATAATTTCCATTACGACTTCGGGAACAATATAACCTAAAACAACAAAGACGAAACCATTTAAAGCATAACTAAGCGTGTTCCATATTTGGTTATAGTTCATCTGTAATTCTGTTTGGGCACGAATTAAACGATCACGTTCTAAACCGTGGATTAAACCTGCAACAACAACGGCAATGATTCCAGATGCATGAAGTTCTTCGCCAATAAAATAAACAGCAAAAGGCGTAAGTAATTGGATAAACATTAACGTATTACTGTCTTTCATGCCTTTATTGGTCGTTAGATATACTCTTAATGTCACAACTAACGCACCAACGATGATACCAATCAATACACCTAAAATCGTTGAAACAATAAATTGACCTATCGCATCAAATGCTGAAAAACTACCCGTTACAAGTGCGGTAACTGCAATTTTGAATGAGATAATACCTGCAGCGTCATTAAGTAATGATTCACCTTCAAGAATGGACATGGATCCTTTTGGTAAAATTTTCCCCTTCGTGATTGCAGAAACTGCGACAGCATCTGTTGGGCAAAGAATGGCAGCAATTGCAAAAGCTGCAGGCATTGGTAAATCAGCCCAAATCCAATGAATAAAGAAACCGACGCCGATAACTGTAGCAAATACAAGCGCCATAGCCATTAAAATAATCGGTTTACGATATTCAAGTAACTTTGTTCTTGAAATATGTGTACCTTCCACAAATAGTAGTGGAGCGATGACTGCCATCATAAATACTTCCGATTCAAATTCAAAATGCATCGGGATGGGCAATACGAATAAGCAGACACCTAAGGCAATTTGAATAAATGCAGTGGGAATTTTAGGGAACCTATTATAAATAATAGAACTAATAATCACTGCGAATATGAATAATAAAAATGCTTCTAATAGCTCCATGAATAACTCCTTTAATAAATTGAATAATCATAGTTTACCATGCGATAGGATAAGCTACCAAAAAATGGTAGACGATTTGGTAAATAGTAAATTATTTAAAGTAAGTATTTTTTGTATATCATATTTAAGATTGTTATAAACGGACTTTGATAATGAGGCTTTAACCGATAGGGATTAAGTTGAATAAGATTAGTATCATCTTATATAGCGTTTTGAAATAATAAAAGTGGAAGACAATGCATTTTAGGATGCATTGTTCCACTTTAGTTGTTTATTGATATGGATGATTGATGGTTAAGTTTTCATTAGTAATTAATCGAATTACGACCTTGACTACGTGTTCGTTCTGCTAAATCTTCTGCATTTGATTTATATTTTTTATAGAAGATGAACAAGAAGATAAACCATATTGGTGAAATGAAAATTGCTGCTCTAGTGTCTTCACTAAAGAATAACAGTACAAATACAAATGCAAAGAATGCAAGTACGACGTATGCACTTTTTAATCCACCAAAAAGTTTGAATTTATTTTTATGGTGTTCTTCTGGATTTTTCTTCACAAAAATAATATAAGAAATAATAATCATCGCCCATACTACTAAAAATAGTACAGTTGAAAGTGTTGTTACATAGATAAATAGTTTGATAGCATCTGGGAAAATAAAGTTTAATAACGCAGCTGCTAATAATGTTCCAGATGATACTAACATAGATAAGTATGGCACACTGTTACCATTTGTTTTACTTAAAACTTTAGGTCCTAAACCTTGTTTAGCAAGCCCAAATAGAATACGGCTGTTTGAGTAAATACCACTGTTTGTTGCTGATGCAGCTGCAGTTAGTACAACGAAGTTAACAAGTCCAGCAGCAAATGGTAAGCCGATTAAGCTAAACATGGTTACGAAAGGACTACTATTTGAATCGATTTTATTCCAAGGAATGACAGACATGATGACTAATAGCCCACCCACATAGAATAATAGAATACGGATTGGCACGTTGTTGATTGCTTTAGGGATGACATTTCTAGGGTCTTTCGTTTCACCCGCTGTTACCCCGATAAGTTCTATACCAATAAATGAATATACTGCAATTTGGAATGCCATCAAGAAACCAAATGGCCCATTAGGGAATATACCACCATGATTGATTAAGTTACTAAATGAAGCGTGACCATAAGAGGTTTTGAATGAGAAGAATATCATGACTAAACCTACAATAATCATCGCTATGATAGTTATAATTTTAATAATTGAGAACCAGAATTCTAATTCACCGAATAATTTTGCACCTAACATGTTAAATGAGATTAACATTAGTACGATAAATAAAACGGTGATCCAATGTGGCACTTGAGGGAACCAGAAACTAAAATATTGTCCCATAGCTGTTAAATCTGACATGCTTGAAGCAATCCATGCAAGCCAATATGTCCATCCTATGACGAATCCTGCAAAAGGACCTATGTATTCGTTCGCAATATCTACAAATGAATTAAAGCGTGTATTACTTAATAATAATTCTCCAAGTGCGCGCATGAATGCGAACATAACCATGCCGATAATCATGTATGTTAATAAGAGGGAAGGCCCTGTTAAAGCAATTGTTTGACCTGAACCTAAGAATAATCCTGTACCAATTGCGCCCCCAATCGCAATTAATTGAATATGCCTGTTGCTTAGTTCTCTTTCCAATTGTCTAGCCATATACTTCCTCCTTAGAAAGCAGTGATGTGTTTTTAAATTTTAGTGTAAACGCTTTCTTTTATATGTAAAAAATTTGCTTTTAACAAAGTATTAAGTAAATCGCATTAATTGTTAAATATCAGATATTAAGTGAAAACAATAATAATTGTTCACAAATGATGTAACTTTGCTAAAAGGTATTTTTATTATACGCTTAATTTAATAAAATATAAACAAATTTCTGAAAATTTAATAAACAGATTTATTTATTATTCATAATAACTATGACATAATGATTTCAATTCAAAACAAGTAAGAGGGACGACACGAATGAAGATAGGTGCAATTTCAGATTTACATATTGATCGACATCCTAAACTAGAGCCAAAGGTATATCTTGAAACACTTGTACAACTGGTTCAACAGAGGGATGTCGCATTACTATTAATTGCCGGAGATGTGTCTAATCATTTTCAGCAGAGTTATCAATTTATTCAAGATTTAAAAGCAAAATGTGGTATTCCAGTCTTATTTGTGCCAGGGAACCATGATTATTGGACTTCTGAAGCCTCGTTAACGTCATCAGAAATTTATAATTTCTATGTGGATAAGCCAGAATGTTTAATTGGAAAACCGTATATTATAAATGAGAATTGGGCAGTTGTTGGGCATACGGCTTGGTATGATTATCGGTATGCGGATGACAAATTTGATTTGGAACGCATCCAAAGAGGGAAGTATTACGGTGCAACATGGCAAGATAAAGTGAAAATCGACTGGGATATTGAAGATAGAGCATTATCTAAGCAGGCTGCTAACCAAATTCAACATGACTTAGAACATGTAAAGGATAAACAGATTATTCTAATGACGCATATTGTGACGCATCCACAATTTGTTGTACCAACGCCACATCGTATTTTTGATTTCTTTAATGCATATATAGGTACGAAAGACGTTGATGCGTTTTATCAGACGTATCCTATTCGTTATAGCATTATGGGGCACGTACATTTTCGAAAGACGTTGTCCGAAGCAGGGATTACTTATATTTGTCCTTGTTTAGGGTATCAACGACAATGGCGAACAACTGATCTTATGGAAGAGCTCGATGCGTCGTTAGTCACATTTGATGTGCGTGATGCATAAAAAATCAGTGAGGTTGAGATACAATTAACATTGAATCAATCTCACTTAAATAGTGGCCTATATTACACTTGAAGATAAATACATGTACGACCAGGTGCATTAAAGCTACGTTCTAATTTTTGCTTAGCAATTTTGATGACTTGAAAGCGATTAGGCACAATGGCAGGAAAGATAAAGTGTTTAAATAAGTGACTCCATAAAGGATCAATATAATAGTAGAATTGATCATCATATCCGATTAATAGTGTGATATGAATGTTGGACACTAATTCTTTCTTATGATCATCGAATTTGAAATATTTGCGGAAAGGTTTACGACCTAAATTAGTATGATACATTATAACTGGTTGGCCAGAATCGATGACAGCTTCTAGTGATGACAAATCAGTACCTGTACCGTCTACAATTCGATCGTCAATCGTTTGTAAATAAGGTACATAAGCATCAGGAAAGATTGTTTGATGATGACCAAATTTGACGAGTAAATGATGACCAACATATCCTTTATAGGGATTATTAGGATGCTTAGGCCAATGATTCATGATTTCAGTAGCTTTAATATTATGATTGTTATATTGAAGTAACATTGCTGCTGAAACACCTTCACATCCCATTACCATTGGAATTGGAAATAGTTGGCTAATTGGTTTAATTGGTAGTATCGTTCTTTTCATCATGATTCTCCTCAAAGACAGTCTCTATTAATGTCCATCATTTAGTTTAAGTAAATTTATTATATACCTTAGTCGTCACGGCGTATATCAATACGGATTGTGTGATGGTTTATTATTAATTAGAAAATGGGGGCATAGCAATGACAATGCAATACAGATTTGAACATTTAGGTGAGGTTCAACTTATAGGCGTTTTAAGAGCGTATACGACTGGTGAAGCAATGCAACAGGATATTCCAGCATTTTGGCAAGAAATGAATGAAATAGGTGTGGTCAAAGCTTTAACTCAATATAGTAATCAAACTTTAACTGGCATATTAGGCGTTATCATACCACGTGAAAATCGTATAGATTATTTTATTGGCGTACCTTATGATGGTTTGAATAGCAATGATTCAGACTTCGAAGCAATCAAGTTAATGGCACACAACTATGTCGTTATTGATGCGAAGGGGCGTGTTCCTGAAGCAATTAAAGCAGTGATGCCAAAAATCTATACAGAATTATTGCCTCAAGCGGCATTTAAAACGATTCAAGCACCTATGTTTGAACATTATTTACCGGGAAATACTCAAAGCTCTGACTACATTACGGAAATATGGATGCCTATAAAAGAATAGACTAGAACTAAGAGAGGCTGGGACATAAATAATATAATAATGCTATTTAGCAAATTCGCAGTAGCTGACTGAACTGAGAAGGCGTTTAA
>NZ_JAESLK010000019.1:244705-432372 GCF_017892585.1 Staphylococcus sp. GDY8P57P
AGAATTTCATCAAGAAATTCTACAAGCAAAGCAAGCTGGGAGTGGACGACGAATTTAAAAGAATTCGGTCCCACTCCCCTTCTAAGTTCTAGTCATTTGTGCAACATAAGCCATGTAGGATTGTGTTGCTTTATTTTTTTACAGCATGAACGATATAATTCATATTCTTTTTGTGTCTTCGCATCGTTTTAAACATAGTGAAGAACATTTTACGGTTAGATGGTTTTAACGCGTTTTTAATGATGGTTAAGGTGCCAAGTAGGCCTTCATCACGCATCATACCTATTGGTGTCATTAACGTCAATGGACCAATTTGCGATTCGATATTTGAGAATCCGGCCTCTTGATAGAGTTGGTACCAGCTTTCAGGCGTTAAAGGTGTCACCTTCATATTAATAGCTTGACTCAATTCATTAATGACCGTTTCAGTATTTTGTCTATTGATAATTGCAATATCATGTGTAAGTATAACACCATTCGGCTTCAATACACGGTAATACTCTTTTAAGACCTTCTCTTTAATTGGGTAAGGTAACATCGTGAGCATTGCTTCATTAAGAATAATATCGAAGCTTTGATCTTCAAAGGGTAATTTCATTGCATTTGCTTGTGTTAAATGAATGAGCGACTCTAAATTGTGTTTCGCCACATTTCGTTTACCGTTTTCTAATGCGGTTTTATTTAAATCGACGCCTTCAATATGGCATTGATAAGTTCGTGCTAATTCAATAGAAGTTGTACACATATTACATGCGACTTCTAAGACGACACGTTTATCACTTGAAAAATGCCCTTTATTAATAAGCCAATTTGTCGCAAGCACACCACCCGGACGTAAACGCTTTTTACCTAATTGAGCTAAAAACGTATGGCCAGCTATTTTAGTCACCATAATCAACACTTCCTGTCTTAACTGAATTTGTTAAAGAGTACATGATTTTCTAGATGTACATGTTCATGGGTTTCACGCTCTAAATTCTCAAGACGGTTATAGACCAATCTCCAAGTTTGACAAGCTTCACTCGGCGGTTGATATTGGTTCGTTAATTCACGCATATCTTCTAATAATTGTCCTGTGTGCGTGTGATCATCAACCAAGCTTTGGATAATATCTGAAGCATGATCCACTTCTTCGCCACGAGAAAGTTTAATTAATGCAGGGAAGTCGTGTTCATCTTCTTGAGCCATATGCTCAAGCATACCATCACGATATTGACGATATAAGTCTTGTAATTGAATTAAAAATGGATGGTTTGGCCCATGGACTTTTGCCACTTTGGTAACATAAGGAGATAAATTCTTAAATTCTTCACGCATTGTCTCGTGATAACGAGATTGTATATATTGTATAAGTGAAGGTGCATCAAGATATTTCACATTGATGTTTCCTTGATCATGTTTAGGAAGTGCATTAATTTCTTCTATTAATGTATCTGCATCTATTTTTTTATTTTTAACTGCTTCATTTATAGTGATGTTACCGCCACAACAAAAGTCGATACCATATTTTCTAAATATATCCGCACTTAATGGCATGTCTGTAACAATGTCTGCAACGATAGATTCATTTTTAATCATTGAAATTCCTCCTTTATTTATTTTCATTATAATCAATAAGAATGATTTTCAATTATAAAAAATTGTATTGTCACCTATTTGTTGGAAAGTTATTGAAAAATTGTGAACAATTAGCGCGGATTTTTGAATCAATTTATTTTCAAAAAAAGAGGAAGCGGACAACGAATTCATAAAGAATGCTGTCTCACTTCCTGATTCTATTCAATGATTATGCTGGGTTACGATGATTTCTAAAGTAAATAACTTGGAGTGTAATTAATACAATTGCAGTTACGATAATGACAACCATGTATGGTGTTGCATCATATTGTCCTTTGAGTCCTACTATTGGAGAGATGATTCCGCCAAGAATGAATTGGAATAGTCCTAGTAAACTAGAAGCATTACCACTTCCACCTGTACGTTCCTCCATTGCCATAGAAAAACCTAGTGGGCCAATAGATGTGACAGGGCATACGTTTAAGAAAAATGCAATTAGTAAAATCCATAACGGACCATGCATTGATAATGTAATAACAATTAACACGACACCTATTACTTGTATTAACGTTAAGTAAATCATGAGTTTGAAACGATTAATATACTCGACTAAAAGTGCCACAATTTGGCTAACTATGATTAAGCCTACACCATTAATTGCTACCATTATACTGAATTGCTGAGGTGTCATATTGTATAGCTTTTGCGTTATGAATGGTGAAGCGGATGAAAAACTAAATAACATCACATACGTTAATCCTTGTAGCAACATTGGAATGATGAATCGTGGTTTCTTTAATAAACTTCCAAAATCTAAAAAGATTTCTTTAAAGTTTAACGATATATGTTCTGATTGATGTGTAGTAGGCATCGTCGTCACGACACCGATAAGCACAAGTAAACTTATAACGGTCAGAATGACAAAGACAATTCTCCATGAACCAAGTGTCAAAGATAGACCGCCTAGTAAAGGCATGATGATTGTAACAATACCATTAACGACCATCAGTGATGCTAGAAATTTAGCTAATAAATCACCTTGATATCTGTCTCCTGCAAAAGCCTTGGCTATAACTATAATGCCGCCTGCAGTAAAACCTTGGACAAATCGAATACATAAAAATAGCATTAAATTTGATGCAAAGATACCACTCAGTGTAGCTAGGAAGAAAACGCATAATATGATAAGACCCATTCTTTTACGGCCAAATGCATCAGATAATGGTCCGAATAAGAATTGACCTAATGCTAAACCTATCATTGCAAATGATAAGGTGAGTTGAATTTCAGATGTTGATGACCTAAATTGATGTTGTGCTTCAGGTAAAGCAGGAAGGTACATATCAATGATCATAGGTCCGAATGCAGTCATTACACCTAAGACAATAAGTAGCAATAGGGGTAATTTTGTATGTGTTGATGGTTGCATAATGTGTCTCCTTAAAAAGTTTGCAAATTACATTATATAGGTTTTTTGTGCATTTGTAATTTACAAAATAAAAAAGGAACGAGTTAGAATTCAATTTATCTTCTATCTCGTCCCTTACAACGGTACGTATATCTTAGAAAACATGCTTTATCTGTCTTCTCAATGTCGTCTACGATAACGTATTTGCAATGTAGATATAGCGTATTATGTTGTATGTGATTTGTTTATGGGTTTATCACTGTGCATTTGTATCACTTGAGTTACCAAGTATACTATTTAATTTCTCTTTAATTTCATCAAATTTTGTATTCACATCATTAAGTAAGTCATTTACTTTACTTTGACTTTCATTATTTTGTTGCGCGTTATTCGCTTCTTTCAATTTATTTACTTGATCTTGATAAAATTTAGTCAATTTAGAATCTTCGCCTGTTTGTTCACTATTTTTTAAACTATTAATATCATCTTGAATTTGTTTGATTCTTGAGTCTGTATCCACTTTGTCTTTAATGTCATTTTTGGCTTCTTCGACTTGTTGTTTAATGCTATCACTTTGATTTTCTACTTCGTTTTTATAGTCTTTAGATACTTGGTTGTCATTTGAAGTAGTATTCGTTTGTTGTTCATTACCACTATTGTGGTTAAATAGCGCTCTCGTCGCAAATATTGCTACGATAATAAGCAATATTGCAATAATAGCTATAAGCCATTTTTTTGATTTTTTATTTTTTTCATTTTCTTCTTCTAATTGTTGCTCACGTCTGAAGTCACGGTCATTATAATATCTGTTTCCATTGTCGTCATAGTCATCATTACGTCGCTCATAACGCGCTTGATGGTCATAGTCATCATGGTAGCGTTGGTCATCATTTTGATATCTAGAATCATCATCACGATAACGTGCATTGCTACGATTGTATGCTTCTTGGCTTTCACGTCGCTCATGACGTGTACGTTCATCGGCACTTTGTCGATTACGCTTGCGATATTGTTCATCATATTTGTAAGAATCTTTATATTTATCTGTTCGTTTCATGCTAGTCACCTCATATTTCAAATAATTTGTTTCAGTAGTCGAGCAATATTTTCAGCAGTATGTGTCATGTTGCGCTTACCATTACTTAATAACGATGGTAATGCTTCTGGTTGTTCAATTAAACTAAATGCGCTATCTATACCATGATTGTAAACATCCTGATACCCTTCGCCAAGACTTCCACAAATAGCTATCACTGGAATATGATGTACTTTTGCTGCTTTTGCTACCCCAATGGGTGTCTTACCAAAGACAGTTTGCGCATCCATTTTACCTTCGCCAGTAATAACAAGGTCTGCGTCTTTCACTCTTCTCGAAAAGTCTGTTTCTTTTAACACAATGTCAATGCCTTTAGAAAGTGACGCATTGAAGAATGCAAGAATACCCGTACCCAACCCTCCGGCGGCACCAGCACCTGGAATGTCTTTAACATTTAGATTTAATTCTTGTTCTATCATATCATGATAGATCGCTAGTGCGGAATCCAACTTTGGTATCATCTTAGCGTCAGCACCTTTTTGTGGACCGTAAACTTCAGTTGCGCCATTAGGTCCTAGTAATGGATTTGTTACGTCACAAGCAACCTCAAATGTAACGTCCTTCAGTCTATGATCTAGATTTGATATGTCTATATATGCTAGCTCAGATAAATAACCACCACCTAATTTTAAAGGTTGATGTTGCGCATCTAGAAATTGCGCACCTAATGCACATAACATACCGCTACCACCATCATTAGTAGCACTTCCACCAATGCCTAAAATAATTTTGCTAACATCGTGATTTAGTGCATCTAATATCATTTCGCCTACACCATAAGTTGATGTAATGAGTGGGTTACGTTCGTCTTTTGATAATAAATCTAATCCTGATGATGCAGCCATTTCAATAATGGCAATTTGATCATCATCCGAGCGGGCATATGACGCTTCAATACTTCTATGTAATGGATCGTGTACAGGAATCGTATAGGTTTTAGCATTAAGCGCTTCTTTTAATGCATCTGTTGTGCCTTCACCACCATCAGCCATTGGGATAATGTCATAGTGAATCGCATCATCAAATACCGCTTTAAAACCATCTTGAATGGCTAAACCAGCTTCTTTAGCTGACATACTCTCTTTAAATGAATCAGTAGCAATGACTATTTTTTTAAGATTCATCTTCGTAAACCTCCTAGTGTTGGTATAGTATAAAATAATATTTAAATGTATAATTGATAAAATAAGAATATAATATAATCGATTATGAGAGGTTGATTGTAATTTAAAATCAAACCTTCTGACATAAAGGAGTTCGACATGCATAGACTTAAACAACATGAATTTTACATCTGGATGATTGGATTAATCCTATTTTACGGATACTTAGGTTTCATTATCCCTTTACATAGTACGGATTGGTTTTGGGGGAGTACCCATGGCATACAGGTCGTTAGTAACGCGTTTGAAAATTTTAATGGACGGTACATTAGCAATATATTAGAATTCGCAAGTGTTCATTCTATAGTAATGCGGACCATGTCATTTGCACTTATTTCAATCTTTATCGTGTTACTGTTATTAAAGTTATTGAATCAAATAGGTAACACAAACATTTTAATTGTCATTATGGTTTTATTATTTATTATACCCAATTCTTTATTTTCACAAAGCTATGGTAACTTTGAATTTTTTTATACGTATGTTTTTGGGTCATGTTTTTCACTATATCTATTAAGTTTTATATTGAAAGGATTACTTAAGGAAGAAGAATATAGCCGAATAGATGCGTTTATCTTTTGGGGAATATGTTTATTAGGACAGTGGTTTGCTGAACCTCTAACGTTTTATAATACTACAATATTATTGGTTGGCATCATTTACTATGCGATACGATACCATAAACTTGACTACAGTTTGGTGCTTGGATGGTTGCTGTCATTATGTGGTGCAATGATCATGTTATTAAATGAAAAATATATTTATATTTATTCAAGTGTTGAGGCGTTAAGAGGGCACTTAGATATGTTAGGGTTGACTCACAAATTTGAATCATCGCTTCTCAAAGATATTCCAAACAATTTGTTTTTTAATAATAATACGATTTTATCTTTAATCGTAATTATCATTATAATATTACTCTTAAGAAGTAGCACATTCTCAACGTGGTCTAAAAAGAAACAATTCAGTTTACAAATAGGCATGTGTGTATTACCTATCTATAAATTCGTTATATATGAACCTTTCAATGTGAAACAACTATCTGAAACACTCACGTTTGAAGTCATTCATATTGTATTGTGCCTGATGTTTATGGTGAGTATTGTCATATCATGCAAGCTCATCGTTCACTCACCATACAATCGATTGTTGGTAAATATGTCGCTGATTTCAATTCCACTAAGTGTATTACCAGTTGTATTAATTACTGAAGTTTCAGTTAGACAGTTTTATTTGGCTTATCTATTTAGTATGATAATACTCATTATTTTAATTTCAGAATTAAGCTTTTTGACTTTGAAACATTATAATATTCTAAAAAGTTGTATAATTATTTTTGCAATTGTAAATATGTTTATTTTCACTGATATACACTTTCGTAGTGAACAGAGACTAGAAGATGTGCACGCACAAATGAGTAATAATCAACGTCACATTAAATTATCACATTTGCCGTATGAAACGTATTTATTTGAAATGACACCAGCAGATGAAGCGGATGTAACTAACTTCAAAGAGTTTCATCACATTTCAGAGAAATATTCATTTAAAATATTGCCGTTTGAAGATTAAAGAGAATGACGACAAAGGAGAATCACGATGAAGTTGACTCAAACCCACTTAGAGATTATTAAATTTATAATTGTGGGGGGTATTAATACCCTTAATTATTATATTGTGTATCTTATATTATTAAAATTATGTCATGTGAATTATATGATCAGTCACATTGTTGGTTTCTTAGTGAGTTTCGTAATATCTTACTATTTGAATTGTTATTTTGTTTATAAAGTAACGCCAACTTTAAAGAAATTTTTAAGCTTTCCTTTAACACAAGTCATTAATATGGGAATGCAAACACTCTTACTATATGTGTTTGTTAAGTGGTTTCAATTTCCGTCTGAAATCGCACCATTTGTTGGATTAATTATCACAATTCCAATTACGTTTATAGTTTCAAAATGGATCTTAAAAGATTAAAAAGAAGCTATTATATTTAACAATTACAACAGTGACAACGACAGACCATAAATTGAATGATTATTATGGGTGTCAACTTAATTAATATTTAGGTTTTACGAAAAATTTAATTCGCTTAAATATATGAAAATTATAGAAATTAAAAAACGTTGTCAATCATCTTTCGATGGTACATACTATTGATATTAAAGCATTTAAGGTGGTAGACAACATGTCTCAAAGTGAAAATCTTAAATTAGCGCAAAGAGGTGCTTATTTAAGTTTAGTAGTTTATATCATTTTATCTGTTTCTAAATATATAACAGGCTTTGTATTTGATTCAGCAGCAGTTAGAGCAGACGCTTTGAATAATATGACAGACATTATTGTATCTATTGCTGTCATTGTTGGATTGAAAATTTCAATTAAGCCAGCAGATAAAAATCATCCTTATGGTCATTTGAAATCTGAAAATATCTCTACACTATTAGTATCATTTATTATTATGTTTGTGGGTATTCAAGTTGTGATTGAAAATGTACCTCGAATATTTACGAATGAACATCATACACCAAATGTCATTACAATTTTTGTGAGTTTAATCAGTGGACTTATTATGATTGGTGTCTTTGCAATCAATCATAGACTGGCTCAGAAGACCAAGAGTAGCTCATTAAATTCCGCGGCAAAAGATAATTTGTCAGATGGTCTTGTTAGTATAGGGACTGCGATTGGTCTAGTATTTACCCAATTCGGATTATCTATCGTCGATGTCATATTAGCGACGGTTTTAGGACTTTTAATTATTTATACAGGTTTTAGTATTTTTAAGGAGTCCATATTTGCACTGAGTGATGGTTTCAATGAGCAAGATCTTGAAGAATACCGTAACGTTGTTTTAGAAGTAGAAGACGTTAAAGACGTGAATAATCTTAAGGGACGTTACCATGGCAGTAGCATCTTTTTAGATGTAACAATTGTTGTTGATGCACATTTATCACTGCAACAGGCACATGACATTTGTGATAAAGTAGAAAATCACTTACATAGTAAAGGCATTTCTTCCGTGTACGTTCATCCCGAACCAGACACGTTAAATCAAATGATTGATTAGAACGAGATTAATGATGATTAAGGGAGCGGGACAGAATTCTTTTAAATTCGTCGTCCACTCCCAGCTTGCTTTGCTTGTAGAATTTCTTGATGAAATTCTCTTTGCTGGGGCCCCGACTCCCAACTTGCTTTGCTTGTAGAATTTCTTAGTGAAATTCTCTTTGTTGGGGCCCCGCCCGCAAGGATGACTAGGTTTGAAAAAGCTTGATCTAAGCGCATTTTCAAATCAGTCAGCTACTGCCAAAATGATAAATTAAGCTGGGACATTTTATTTTGTCCCAGCTTTTTCTTAATATATGTTCATTTATTTATATTGGATGTTACCACCATCCGTTTGATTCACGGAAACTAATCGCAGCTTCAATAGAGCCATAGCGTTCTTTAGCATATGAAATCATGCCTTTAGTTTGAGTTTCAACTGAACCATAACCCCAAGATTGATTGGTTTGTCCTAAACCATGATATTGTCCGTTAGACGCATTAGGATCTCCACCGGATTCAGGTAAGACAATTTTCTCCCATAGTTCTTGCGTTCCTCCAGCTGCGATAAATTGTTTGTATACTGAAGATGAACTTTCATCACTAGAAGTTGTAGTATTACTTGTTGATGCAGTATTTTCTGATGAAGTATCAGTAGTATTTGAAGTTGTAGTTGCTGCTGATGCTACCTTTGAATATTGATTTTGTTGTGAAGGTTGAGTTTGTTGTAACTGTGTATGTTGATTATATTGACATGATTGTTGTTGGTTGTGTGTCATTTCACTTGCGTGCGCTTGACCTGATTGCAATCCTGCGGCACCTAAAGATACCATCGTCATTAACGTAAATATTGATTTCTTCATATTAAATAATCTCCTTTAAAATTGGTTTTTGTAATGTAACTAAAAATACTAAATTTAGGCTAAGGCAATACAATATTATGAATTAACCAAAGTATTCGCAGTAGCTGACTTAAATGCATAGGGACTAAAACGAAACGATGCACAATTTTAGTTAGCTCTTTGAATTAATAGCATTTAATCACGATATCCCAATAAGTCTTGCTGTTGATTACGGTAGATACACTATAGCACCTTAATTGATGACATAGGTTACTACAAAATCAAAAAAACATATCAAAGATGTACTGAAGATAACGAACATGACAAAATGACGTCATTTATGGCATTAAGGGACTGAATCTTAGATATTATGAAATTTGGCGAAATAGTTTTATAATAAATGTAATAGAAAAAGAGTAAGTCACTTGTTGCAAAGCATAGGGAAGTAAATTTTAAATTAGAAGTTAGGCATTGATTGATGACATGCTAAATGAAATCATACAATCGATCTAACGTATAGGAAGGTGTTTTATATGCCAAAATTAATTTTATGTCGTCACGGTCAAAGTGAATGGAATGCTAAAAATTTATTTACAGGTTGGGAAGATGTTCAACTATCTGAACAGGGACGTAATGAAGCCATAACATCTGGGCGTAAATTAAAAGAAAATGGCATTGAAATTGATGTAGCGTTTACTTCATTATTAACGAGAGCATTAGAAACAACTCAGTTTTTATTAGCTGAATCAGATCAAGAATGGATTCCAGTCCATAAGAGTTGGCGTTTAAATGAACGCCATTATGGTAAATTACAAGGACTTAATAAAGATGAAGCACGTAAAGAATTTGGTGAAGAACAAGTGCATCAATGGCGACGCTCATATGATGTTAAACCACCTGCACAAACTGAAGAACAACGTGAATCTTATTTAAAAGATCGTCGTTATAGACATTTAGATCATCGCATGATGCCTTATTCAGAAAGTTTAAAAACGACATTAGAACGAGTGGTACCCATTTGGACAGATAAAATTTCTCAACATCTATTAGATGGAGAAACGGTTTTAGTCGCTGCACATGGTAATTCAATACGTGCGTTAATTAAATATTTGGATAATGTATCTGATGAAGATATTATTGGATATGAAATTAAAACAGGTGCACCGCTAATTTACGAATTAGATGACAATTTAAATGTCATTGATCATTATTATTTATAATTCATAAATTAAAGGAGTAGTACAAGTAATGCTATGCGATAGATTACATGTGCTACTCCTTTTTTAGGAGTTATTTATGGAAGAAATGGATTGTATTAAGCTGATTTACGATTGCGTTTATGTTGTTTGATGACTTTTAATGCACGCTTGCGCGTTTTGATATTAGGACTGTTCAAATTACGACGTGCTGTTTGTAAATCTAGTTTCATATTTGATTCCTCCTTTTTAAAAGCATAAAGGAAAATAGTAAAAATATAAATAGTAATTATTACGATTTATAAAAATAATATTAATATCTTATATGAAAATCAAAAAATGATATTGTATAATAGTCAAATGTATCTATTGAACGCATAAATAGATAGAAGGGGAATAGTATGTCACATAAACAAAAATTAGCAATGATATTTACGATGTTATTAGGTGGATTCTTTGGATTACTTAATGAAACATTACTTACTACAGCATTGCCGAGTATCATGAAAGATTTCAATATTGAATATTCACAAGTTCAATGGTTAACAACAGCATTCTTACTCACTAATGGCGTTGTTATTCCGTTATCTGCATTTATTATACAGCGATACTCTACGAGACAAGTCTTCTTAACTGGAATTGTCATCTTCTTCCTTGGGACGATGCTAGGTGGTTTTAGTCCGAACTTTACGATACTTTTAATTGCTCGAATTATACAAGCTTTAGGCTCAGGTATTATGATGCCATTGATGATGACGACCATTCTAGATATCTTTCAACCGCATGAACGTGGTAAATATATGGGGATGTTTGGACTCGTTATAGGTCTTGCTCCAGCCATTGGACCTACATTATCTGGTTATTTAGTGGAATATTTTAATTGGCGATCACTGTTCCATGTCGTTGCACCGATTTCAGCAATCACATTTCTGATTGCATTAAAAATTATTAAAAATGTAGGAACAACCGTTAGAACACCTATCGATCTCATTTCTATCACATTATCAATACTAGGTTTTGGTGGATTGTTATACGGTGTAAGTTCTATTTCGAGTGATGGATGGGATGATCCGCTTGTCTTAACCACGATTATTGGTGGCTTAATATTAGTAGGTTTGTTTATTTGGCGCCAAGAAAAACTTGATAATCCGTTATTAAGCTTTAAAGTATTTAAGAATAAAGAGTTTGCAGTTGGGTTATCGATAATGGCTGCAACCATGATTTCAATGATTGGTTCTGAAACAGTATTGCCAATGTTTGTACAAAACTTGCTAGGTCGAACACCGATTGACTCAGGACTTATCTTACTTCCAGGTGCCATTGTGATGGCCATCATGTCGATTATTTCAGGATGGTTATATGAAACGTTTGGGGCTAAAGTATTAGCGATTATAGGCATGTTTATTGTACTGGTAACGACATCGTACTTTGTAGTGATGGACGAGCATACGTCAACCATTATGTTAGCAACGATTTATGCGATTCGTATGATTGGTATCGCATTGGGCTTAATGCCAATTATGACACATACAATGAATCAACTAACACCAGAACTTAATGCACATGGTTCGTCAATGACAAATACCATTCAACAAATTGCCGGTTCAATTGGAACAGCAGGCTTGATTACGATATTAAGTACAGCAAGTAAAAACTTTCAACCGACAATGCATGATTATCACGGTATGAATAAAACTGAAACGGCAGGACAAATACAGATTGATGCTATGCTTCATGGTTACCATTCAGGGTTTATGTTTGCTGTAATCATTACGATTATTAGTTTATTGCTTACATTTTTAATTAAAAGCAAGAAAAAAGTAAAGGCTGAAGCGAAGTTGCAAGATCAATAAGTTAATAATGTATTGCACGAAATGATAAGAGATCAAGATGAGCGTGATTTGGAAAATACTTGATATTCCAATGTAGCTTTAGGAATGTAATCCATGTCTTCCCTAAAACATAAACGCTTTATGTCTTGGTCTCTTTTCTTTATCATTAATATCCAAACATTCTGAACACTTAATTAAACATAAAAATAATGTTGACTATTCCTACCTATGAGATTAGAATTAATTTATTCTGACTAATCTAATAGGAATATGGAGGACAAGGTAGATGAAAAGACTTTTATTTGTTGCTTTAGCACTTATCTTTGTGTTAGCTGCTTGTGGAAATGGAGGATCATCAGATAAAAATAGTGATTCTAAATCAAGTAGTAGCAATAGTGATAGTAAAACACTGAAAGTAGGAACTGAAGGTACATATGCACCATTCACTTTCCATAATAAACAAGACAAATTAACTGGTTACGATATTGATGTCATCAAAGCAGTTGCAAAAGAAAAAGGTTACAAACTTAAATTCAATGAAACATCATGGGATTCAATGTTTGCTGGCTTAGACGCTAAACGTTTTGATGTGATTGCTAACCAAGTAGGTGTAAATAAAGAAAGAGAGAATAAATATAAATTCTCTACACCTTACACGTATTCAAGCGCAGTTTTAGTAGTTCGTGAAAATGAAAAAGATATCAAATCATTTGATGATGTTAAAGGTAAGAAAATGGCGCAAACATTTACGTCAAACTATGGTCAATTAGCTAAAGATAAAGGTGCAGATATTACGAAAGTTGATGGCTTTAACCAAGCGATGGACTTATTATTATCTAATCGTGTTGATGGTACATTTAACGATAGCTTATCTTACTTAGACTATAAAAAACAAAAACCAAATGCTAAAATCAAAGCAATCAAAGGTAATGCAGAACAAAGTAAATCAGCATTTGCATTTAATAAAGATGTTGATGAAAAAGTTGTATCTGATTTCAATGATGGCATTAAAACATTAAAAGAAAATGGCGAATTAGCAAAAATTGGTAAGAAATGGTTCGGTGAAAATGTTTCTGAGCCTAAATAGTCAACAACAACATGCATTAGATGCGGCAGGGCAAGCATTTGGACCGATGTTGGAAGGATTATTAAAATATTCTATTCCAATTACCATTGTTACATTTATCTTAGGTTTGATCATTGCTTTATTTACAGCGTTAATGCGTATTTCAACAAGTAAAGTTTTAAAAGGTATTGCACGTGTTTATGTGTCAATTATTCGTGGTACACCGATGATCGTTCAATTATTCATTATCTTTTATGGTATTCCTGAACTAGGGCGTTTATTAACGGGTAACGCTGATGAACAATGGACATTATCATCCGTTGTATCAGCTATCATTGGTTTATCTCTTAATGTTGGTGCGTATGCATCAGAAATTATACGTGGTGGAATTATTTCAATACCTAAAGGTCAAACTGAAGCGGCTTATTCTATAGGGATGAACTATAGACAAACCATTCAAAGAATTATATTGCCACAAGCGATTCGTGTTTCAATTCCGGCTTTAGGTAATACATTCTTAAGTTTAATTAAAGATACATCATTACTTGGCTTTATCTTGGTAGCAGAAATGTTCCGTAAAGCTCAAGAAGTCGCTTCTACAACTTATGAGTATTTCACAATTTATATACTTGTAGCTGTTATGTATTGGGTAGTATGTTTCATCATTTCAGTTATTCAAAGCTTCTATGAATCATATATTGAAAGAGGGTATAACTCATGATTGAATTAAGTGGTATCCATAAATCGTTCAATGATAAAGAAGTCATTAAAGGTATTGATTTAAATGTAGATAAAGGGGAAGTCGTGACACTGATTGGACGATCTGGTTCAGGTAAGACGACATTACTACGTATGATTAATGCTTTAGAAATTCCAACTGAAGGTAACGTAACGGTTAATGGTGAAAGCTACACAGCTAACAATAAAAAGTCTCAAATAAGCGTACGCAAGCAATCGGGTATGGTATTTCAAAGTTATAACCTATTTCCGCATAAATCAGCATTGGAAAATGTTATGGAAGGGTTAGTGACGGTTAAGAAAATGAATAAAGCAGATGCTAAAGAAAGAGCGATGGGGTTACTTGAAAAAGTTGGTTTAACAAGTGTTAAAGATCAACGCCCACATGCGCTATCAGGTGGTCAACAACAACGTGTAGCCATTGCTAGAGCATTAGCAATGAATCCACAAGTAATGCTATTTGATGAGCCAACGTCTGCTTTAGATCCAGAATTAGTGAATGATGTACTTCGTGTAATCAAAGAATTAGCTGATGAAGGAATGACAATGGTCATTGTTACGCATGAAATGCGTTTCGCACGTCAAGTTTCAAATAAAATCGTCTTTATACATGAAGGACGTATAGGTGAACAAGGGGCACCGGAAGACATCTTCGAACATCCCAAAACAGAAGAATTACGTCGTTTCTTAAATGTAATCAATGAAGACTAATAACAAAACACTTCCTAAAGTACTCACATGTGCTTTAGGAAGTGTTTTTTAGTTGAAATGTTTTTTATCGTGCTTATTTACGATTTAAAAGTTGCATAACTCGGTATGCGAAAGGTTTGATAGGTTTGATGAAATCACCAATATATTCATACACATTCGCGTTGAATCCTTTTTTGAATTGTTGTACACCGAAGTCTTCAGCATCTTCGCTAAAATCTCCAGTAATACCATAGAAATTATAACGATCAACGTTATGTTCTTTCGCGAATTTAATCATGTCCCATTGTAATCGATACGCACCCATGTACGCATTATATTTAGGGTTAGAACCGCTGGATAGGTAATAAACTTCATGGTCATTATATAAATATAAAGCAGCGGCTAGATTAAGTATTTCGCCTTCTTGGGCGATTTTATCTTTCGTTTCATTTAATTTACGTTCGTTACTATCAACTTGTTGTTGTATTTGCGTGCGCTTATTTTTATTTTTCTTAGAATTCGGATTTTCTTTCAACACTGCATCAACGTCCGCTAATTGTTGTGTTAATGTATCATGCTTTTCTTGAAGAGTAGATAAATAATCTTTTAAATCGATATAAGCAAGTTTTAGCATAGCATGGTCTTTGTATGTTTTTTGCATTTCATAAAAGTAAGGTTTGTCTCTAAATTTGAAGCCATGTTTTTCTTCGGCCATTTGGAACAATTCGAAGAAAGTATCTGTTTCATCCATAGGAAGTGTTCTTACTTTTACACCCATTTCATACGTTTTTTTAATATTACGACGAGTTTGATAGTCCATTTCTTTAAGCAGTTGATCTTCTGATTTATCTTTTAAATCTAAGATAGATAACCAACGTATTTGACTCATTGTACTGTAACCAACTGACCATCCTTGATGTTTATAACCCAGTTCTTCCAACGTTTTGATTACGGCACGATTATCATAGCTCTCTAAAATTTCTCCGTCTGCGTTACGTAAGTTCTCTAAAATATATGGATCAACTAAGACATATAGGCAATTGTGTTTTTTTAAATAGCGTGTTAATGATTTAAAGAAAAAGTGAACCAATTCAATATTACTGTAGTCCATTACCGGTCCACGATGTGTATAAAAATATTTGAATACTTTTAATGCACGCGCTTCAGTCATTAATGTAGCGGCGATAACGTTGTTACTGTCATCTTTGACACCTACAATGTGTACATCACCCTTTAATTCATTTCTATTTTCAAAGTGAATTCGTGATTGCGTATAATGTGAGAAATGACTGGACGTAAATTTCTCAAATTCCCCCGATGTTAAAGTTACGAATTTCATATTCATCTACTCCTCTGTATTTTTAAGAATTACATTTCATTTTAGCAAATTACATTAAATATTACACATAATAACTAATTAAATTACATCGTACTTTAGTTGTAGATGGAAATTTATATTTAATTTATAATAATAAATATTTTTACAAAACTAAATTTTTATGAACTAGCGCATAATCTAAAACCATTGTATGATAGTATTTGCAACAGAAGTATAAGGTGAGATTTATAGAATTGGGCAATAGGAGTGAATGTATGAAACGTATATTAGTTATGTTAACTTTAGGTATCGTATTGCTAGCAGCATGCGGTAATGATAAATATGTAGATAAAATAGATAAAGCTGTAAAAATGCAAGATCAAAAGCAAGAACAAATGGCTAAGCATGATACAGGCGATATGGTTAAGCACTTTGATAAAAAAGATGCGAATATTTATGTTTATGAAGATGGTAAGTATGTTGTTTTAGCTTATAAGCCATTAAGTAATAATGAGGAAGTTCATTACTACACATATCAATTTGATGGGAAAAAGGGAAAATATTTGGATAACTTCGATACAAAGCAATATATAGAATCACATGATGCTGATTATAAAGAAGAAAACATGAATTAATACAAAATGAAAAGGAGCATCTATGAAGAAAATCATTTCAATTTTAAGCATGTTGATGGTTATCATCGTCATCATGAGTGCATGTACTAACAACAAAGAGAAACAACCACCTAAAACAAAAAACGGGAAGATTTTAATCGTTGAGTATGGAGATTTTAAATGTCCGTACTGTAAAAAAGTTGAAGAGAACGTCATGCCTACAATAAAAAAAGACTATATTGATACGAATAAAGTCGAGTACCAATTTGTAAATGCTGGCTTTCTAGATAAAGACTCTATAGTTGGTTCAAGAGCTGGCAATGCAGTACAAGAGGTTGCGCCTAATAAATACTTAACATTTCAACGTAATGTATTTGCCAACCAAAAAGACGAAAATAAAAAGTGGCTGACTGAAGACTTTTTAGATAGAGAAATTGATAAATTAGATATTACAAGTCAACAGAAAACAGAAATTAAAAAACAATATAAAACTAAAAATAGTAACGCTTGGAAAAAAGCTGACGAACAAAAGAAACTAACAGAAGATAATAAAATTGACACAGTTCCAACTGTTTTTATCAATGGTAAAAAAGTAAAAGATCCATACAAAGTTAAAGAGTGGACGAAATACTTATAATGCTGAAATGAACGTGTCATAAGCATTAACACTAAAATTGATATACGCCCTTCGAAGTAAACATTGAAAAATGAAACTTTGAAGGGCGTTTTTGTCATCCGGGGCCCCAGCAAAAAGAATTTCACCCAGAAATTCAACAAGCAAAGCAAGCTGGGGTGGGGGCACCAGCAAAGAGAATTTCACCCAGAAATTCGACAAGCAAAACAGAATGGGGTGGACCAGCATAGAAAATCATGCTACTAGCGTGAAGTGAAGGTTTAAATTTCAAAAGCATTGAATCTAATAATGATAACCATGTATCGAGAGATTAATATAATAAATCAATTTTAATCGATGTCATTTCTTTAAAACGATGAATAAGAAAATTAAAAAAACTATTGTAATTTTATACAAATGAAGCTATACTTTTAAATCGTAATTATTACTATTTAGGAGGAGCATTATGAAGCGATTTTTAAGTCTTACCGTTTTATTATCTATAATATTATGTGTTTTAGTAGCTTGCGGAAAAGAAGATAGTTCTAATAAGGCGTCAAAGGATGGCGATAAAATCAATGTGTCTACAACCGTTTATCCTTTACAATCTTTTATAGAACAAATAGGTGGTAATCATGTGAATGTATCATCCATTTATCCTGCTGGCTCAGACTTACATGATTATGAACCAACTCAGAAAGACATGTTAAAGGTTAATAAATCTGATTTATTCGTGTATACAGGTGACGATTTAGATCCAGTCGCTAAGAAAGTTGCAGCAACAATTAAAGATGATAAAAAGAAAGTATCATTACAAGATAAATTAGACCGTTCAACATTACTCACAGATCAGCATGAACACGGTGATGAAGAACATGCAGATGCACATGAACATCACCACCATCATCATGGCGGATATGATCCACACGTATGGTTAGATCCTGAGAAAAATAAAATCTTTGCTAAAGAAATTAAAGAACAGTTAGTAGCTAAAGATCCAAAACATAAAAATGAATATGAGAAAAATTATAAAAAATTAGAAAAATCATTAGATGACATTGACAATAAATTAAAAGACATTACTAAAGATAAACAAGGTAATGCTGTATTTATTTCACATGAATCATTAGGTTATCTCGCAGATCGCTATGGCTTTGTTCAAAAGGGAATTCAAAATATGAACGCTGAAGACCCTTCTCAAAAAGCACTTACACAATTAGTTAAAGAGATAAATGATAAAAATGTTAAATACATATTATACGAAGATAATGTTGCCAACAAAGTGACTGAGACAATCAGAAAAGAAACCAACGCCAAGCCATTAAAATTCTATAATATGGAGTCATTAAATAAAGAACAATCTAAAGACACATCAATAAATTATCAAACATTAATGAACAAAAATATTGAAGCTTTAGATAAAGCATTGGATTCCAATATAAAAGTGCAAGATGACAAAGCTGAACATAAGCATGACAAAGCAATTTCAGATGGTTATTTTAAAGATGAGCAAGTTAAAGATCGTGCGCTATCAGATTATGAAGGTGAATGGCAATCAGTTTATCCTTATTTAAAAAATGGTGATTTAGATGATGTTATGAAACATAAATCTGAAGAAGATAGCAGTATGACCGCAAAAGAATATAAAGCATACTATGAAAAAGGTTATAAAACTGATATTTCTAACATTCATATTGAAGGTGACAACATTACTTTTGAAAAAAATGGGAATAAGGTAACTGGAACGTATGAATATGTTGGTAAAAAAATCTTAGATTATAAGAAAGGTAATCGCGGTGTGAGATTTATTTATAAATTGAAAAACAATGATACGCCATCATTACCGAAATATGTTCAGTTTAGTGATCATAATATTGCACCTAAGAAAGCTGAACATTTCCATATTTTTATGGGTGATAACAATGAAACATTACTTAAAGAAATGGATCACTGGCCAACGTACTATCCTGCTTCATTAGATAAGGATGATATCAAAGAAGAAATGTTAGCACATTAAATCATTTAAATGTGAGTCGTTTTACTTGTATTTCTATTTAAGTTGTTTTATTATACTAAGTATAATAATTATACAAACTATCGTACTGGTTTTCAGCTACGTAGTTTCATAATTTAAATATTGGAGGTATGTAAACATGGCTAATTTAAATTTAGACCCAGCACATTCAGGAGTTAACTTTTCTATTCAACACTTAGTTGTATCAAATGTTAAAGGACGTTTTAACGAATTTGACGCTAACATCTCAGGTGATTTTAACGATTTAAGTTCATTACAAGGTACGTTTACTGTTAAAGCAAATTCAATTGATACGAAAGTAGCAGATCGTGATAATCATCTTAAAAGCGCAGATTTCTTAGACGCTGAAAACTATCCAGAAATTAAATTTGAAATTACAAAAGTAGATGAAAAATCAGTTACTGGTAACTTAACAATGAAAGACCAAACACATGAAGAAACATTTGATTTAGATTATAAAGGTATTAGCTTAAACCCACTTAACGGTAAAAATACAGCTGGTTTAGTTATTACTGGTAATCTTAATCGTGAAAAATATGGTATTACATTTAACCAACAACTTGAAACTGGCGGATTCTTATTAGGCAAAGACTTACATGTTGAATTCGATTTAGAATTTCCACTTGAAGACTAATCATTCGTCACAATAAATACGACATATAAGCATAGACTCCCTTCAAAGTAGACATTGAGATCATGTGAATTTTGAAGGGAGTTTTTTTATATCTTTGTATTAAAAATAAATAACTGGTAAATTCAGAGTGAGTCATTTTTTAAAGTAGGGGGATTAACATGTCAATTCAGATCAAAGATAATACAATTATATTTACGAGAACGTTCGAAGCACCAATCAATGAAGTATTTGAATCGTACACAACGAAAGCGTTATTTGAGCAATGGTTCCATCCTCAAGGAGGCAAAACAAAGGTATATCGTTTTAATCCGGTTGCCGGTGGGGATGCTTTCTTTGCGATTGAAATGCCAGAACAAACAAGTTATACACTTACAGAATATAAAAAAGTCGAAAAACCGCATCACATTGAATATTTTGATTTCTTTGCTACGCCTCAAGGTGAAAAAGATACAACATTACCTGGTATGCAAATTTTCATGGATTTTACTTCAGAATCAGAGGAACGCACGCGTGTTACATCAACTTCAATTTTTCCAACGAAAGATGCTGCGCAACAAGCACTTGATATGGGTGTAGAAGCGGGAATGAATTCTACGTTAGACCAACTTGATGCACTATTGAAACGTAAAAAGTCATAAGGATGTCAAAAAATCTCACTAAATTTACGTTATAATGTAGATGAAATGAGGTTGATGAAATGAAGGAAAGATATTTGAAAGTACTTGCTTTATTTTCAGTTAGTACTTTAATCCCTACAATCCTATTGAATTCAAAAGCGATTGATAATAGTGCAATTAAATATGTGTTAAGAACTGCATTAGGCTATGGTATCTTTGCTACAGGATTGCGTTATTTATCTAGACTTAAATCACAAAAATAGTAAATCTCAAAGTGAGGTGGCATCGTGTTTACACGACACGAGCTCACCTCACTTTTTTGATGTTTGAAATTTAATCTATTCATGTTTTCTTAAAAAATATATAATTGAAACATAACTTGAAAAGGATGTAGGGGGCATACATATGTTGAAGAACAATAAAACGGTTGAAGATACCCACGCAACTCGTGATATTGTAGAAGCGGCTGTTGGACAAGTACAGACGAAAGAAATCATGGCAAAGAAAACGCCTGGACGATACGCTTTGAAAGCGATGATGTCAGGTTTTTTATTAGCAATCGTAACTGTATTTATGTTAGCAATTAAAACACAATTTGCTGGAACTAACGAAGGATTAGTTAATTTATTGGGTGCGATTGCGTTTAGTTTAGCTTTAGTTTTAATTGTATTGACTAATTCAGAATTATTGACCAGTAATTTTATGTATTTAACGGTAGGCTGGTATTACAGAGCGATTACTATTAATAAGATGCTACTCATTTTCTTATTCTGCTTTATTGGAAATATTATTGGCGGATTTATTTTATTTTTCTTAATGAAAGGGACACATATAATGACGCCGGAAATGATTGCCAGTTTAAGTAAAACAGTACATATGAAGACAGTAGAATCAACATGGCTAAATATTTTAGTTAAAGCCATCTTTTGTAACTTCTTTATTAATATTGGTATTTATGTATCTATGTTATTTAAAGAAGGATTAGCAAGAGCGTTCTTTATTGCGGCAGGAGTTGTCGTGTTCGTATTTATGGGTTATGAACACGTTGTCTTTAATGCAGGTTTATATGCAGGCATGGTGTTTTATAATTTAGATGCACTTTCATGGTTAGATGTTATCAAAAATATTGTGTTTGCTTTAATTGGTAACTATATCGGTGGGGGTATCTTTATTGGTTTAGTTTATGCCTATTTGAATGGTTCACGTGATAGTTTAATTAATAAATAAGGCGGATTGGTTGAGATTAACGGCTAGGATAATGAATTCATTAGGAATTCTACCCTATGTTTGTCTCAACTTTTTTTATTAGTGACAAATTAACCAACAGACTTGACTTGATTAGTAGAAAAACATATGATTTTAATCAACATTTAAAGTTTAATGACGCATTCAATGGATTGTGATTGCACATGGATTAAAGGGGGATGACAGGATTGGTAGCCAATATTTTAGTTGCACATGGTATGAGAAAAGGTGACCAAAATCAAGCGTTAGAAGCATTTTTAGAGTCGCTCTTAAGAGATGAAACCTATCAATATGAACTCGCATTTATAGAGAGTGAAGAGAAAAGTATTGAGAATACAATAGGGCGTTTAATTCAAGCGGGAGAAACACATTTTAAAGTGGTGCCGTTATTAATTTTTTCAGCCATGCACTATATTGTAGATGTGCCGAATATACTTGCGCACATTAAACAAACACACCCACAAATTCATTACGAGATTAGTGAACCACTTGGCACACACGATTTAATGGTCGATTTAGTTGAAAGACGAATTCGAGACGTTAATGTGGATGCTTCGGTAAATCATGCCATTGTTCTTATTGCGCATGGTAGTTTTTCATATACGCAAGCGCATGATGAGTTGAAATCCTTTGGTAAGAAGCTAAAGCAAGACGTACCTGTCTTTTGTCGAACATTATATGGTGATATTACCTTCAGAAATGATTTAGACCAATTAGCTGAGCAGTATGAAACATTAATTGTTGTACCTATGTTTCTATATGATGGACGCCTTGTTAATAAAGTGAAACGCCTGATTTCGGAAATGGATATTCAAGGTACACTGCATATTACGCCATCTATCAACTTTGATAACATTTTAAAATTAATTATTAGTGATCGTTTAGAACAATTAGATAATAAATAAACTCAGATTATAAGGAGTAGGACGCCATTCGTATTGAATGCATTGTCCTACTCCTATTATTTTATGTGCAAATAGCGTATTAGGGAATTCCCCGATTTTACTAATATTTGTGAATTTAATCACATTTTTAAGGGGATTTGTTATAGAATAACAGTGAAGAAACAAATGTATAAATTCAAACATTTAATAATAACAAATATTGCAAATGGAAAATAAGTAAATTTTAAGTGATAAAAGGGGCATATTTTATGACTAAACAAAAATTAGTAATGATTGGAAACGGCATGGCAGGTTTAAGAACGATCGAAGAAATTCTTGAACGTTCTGATTCACAATTTGATATCACGATTATTGGTAAAGAACCTTACCCGAATTATAACAGAATTATGTTATCAAATATATTACAAAAGAAAATGACTGTTGAAGAAACAATCATGAATCCATATGAATGGTATGAAGAAAATAACATCGAGTTAATCGTTAATGACCCAGTGGAAACAGTTGATCGTTCCGCTCAAACGGTAACAACTTCAAAAGGTATTGAAGTTAAATACGATATCTGTATTTTTGCAACTGGTTCAAGTGCATTTGTATTACCTATACCTGGTTCAGATTTACCAAGTGTAATTGGTTGGAGAACAATCGAAGATACTGAACGTATGATTGACATCGCTAAAACGAAAAAAAGAGCAGTCGTCATTGGTGGTGGATTGTTAGGACTTGAATGTGCAAGAGGTCTTATGGACCAAGGCATGGAAGTTACTGTATTACACCTAGCAGAATGGCTAATGGAAATGCAGCTAGACCGTAAAGCTGGTGGTATGCTTAAAGCAGATTTAGAACGTCAAGGTATGAATATCGAGTTACAAGCAAACTCTAAAGAAATTATAGGTAAAGATGATGTTGAAGCGATTAGATTAGCAGACGGAAGAGTGATTGAGACGGATTTAGTCGTTATGGCAGTAGGTATCCGTCCATTTACACAAGTCGCTCGAGACGCTGGCTTAGAAGTAAATAGAGGTATTGTCGTTAACGACTATTTACAAACATCAGATCCAAATATTTACGCTGTCGGTGAATGTTCAGAACATAATGGCAAAGTATACGGTTTAGTCGCACCACTTTATGAACAAGGTAAAGTGTTAGCCGACTATTTAACTGGCAAAGAAACAGAAGGTTATAAAGGGTCTACAACATTCACTTCATTAAAAGTATCTGGCTGTGATTTATACAGCGCAGGACAAATTGTTGAAAATGATAATGTCCATGGGATTGAAATTTTCAATAGTGTAGATAACATTTATAAAAAAGTGTACTTAAGTGAAGGTCAAGTTGTCGGAGCAGTGTTGTACGGTGATACGGATGATGGTTCAAGATTTTATAACATGATGAAAAAACATGAATCTTTAGAAGACTATACATTGGTTTCATTATTATACAAAGGTGGCGAAGAAGCGGTAACATCAATTGCTGACATGCCAGACGATGAAACGATTTGTGGTTGTAATGGTGTCGATAAAGGTACGATTGTGAATGCAATTACTACGAAAGGTTTAACATCTGTTGACGAAGTTACAAAAGCAACTAAAGCAGGTAACTCTTGTGGTAAATGTAAAGGTCAAATCGGCGAGTTATTACAATGCACATTAGGTGATGACTTTGTAGCAGCAAAACCAACTGGTATTTGTGCATGTACAGACTTAACACGCGACCAAATTGTAACGCAAATCAGAGCTAAAGGGCTTAAAACTTCTAAAGAAGTGCGTCATGTTCTCGATTTTAAAGATAAAAATGGTTGCCCTAAATGTCGACCAGCAATTAACTACTATTTAAATATGGTATATCCACATGATCACCAGGATGAAAAAGAATCACGATTCGCAAATGAACGTTACCATGCTAATATTCAAAACGATGGTACATTCTCTGTTATTCCACAAATGCGTGGTGGCGTAACAGATGCTGATCAATTGATTCGATTAGGCGAAGTTGCTAAAAAATACAACGTACCTTTAGTTAAAGTAACAGGTTCACAACGTGTCGGTTTATACGGATTGAAAAAAGAAGAATTACCTCAAGTTTGGAAAGATTTAGGTATGCGTTCAGCTTCAGCTTATGGTAAGAAAACACGTTCTGTTAAAAGTTGTGTCGGTAAAGAATTCTGTCGATTTGGTACACAATATACTACACGCTTAGGTATTCGTTTAGAAAAAACATTTGAATATATCGACACACCACATAAATTTAAAATGGGTGTATCTGGTTGCCCACGTAGTTGTGTTGAATCTGGTGTTAAAGATTTCGGTGTTATCTCAGTAGAAAATGGATATCAAATTTATATTGGCGGTAACGGTGGTACAGACGTTACTGTAGGTAAATTATTAACTACTGTTGAAACTGAAGATGATGTTATCCAATTATGTGGTGCATTAATGCAATATTATCGTGAAACAGGTATTTACGCAGAAAGAACTGCACCTTGGTTAAATCGTTTAGGCTTTGAAAACGTCAAAGAAGTGTTATTAGATCCTGAACGTCAAAAAGAATTATTCGATAGAATTATGGATGCTAAAAAAGCGATTGATGGACATGGCGAACCTTGGGAAGCAATCGTTGAAGATAAAGAAGCTCAAAAAATCTTTGAAGTTGAGAGGGTGTAAACGATGAAATCTATGGAAAAAGTTAAAGTAACGACATTAGAAGAATTAACACCATTAATTGGTAAAAAAGTAATTGTTGATGGTAAAGAAATTGGCATTTTCTTAACTGAAAGTGGAGACATTCATGCAATTAATAATATTTGTCCTCATAAACAAGGGCCTTTATCAGAAGGAACAGTGAGTGGTGACTATGTTTATTGCCCATTACATGATCAAAAAGTTGATTTAAGAAGTGGAGAAGTCCAAGAACCAGATACGGGATGTGTTGAAACATATCAAGTGGAAGTCATTGATGGAGACGTATATGTATGTCTATAAATGAGAAGGCAAAGGTATATTTGATTGGTGCGGGTCCTGGGAACCCCAACCTTTTAACTAAAAAAGCAGAGCGATGCATTAAGAAAGCAGACGTTATTCTGTATGATCGTTTAGTTAATCCGCTTATCCTACAATATGCACCAGCTGACGCTGAAATCATTGATGTCGGTAAAAAACCTTATGCGAAACATATACAGCAAGATGAAATCAATTTGAAAATCGTTGAGGCTGCAAAACAATATCAAACGGTGATACGTCTTAAAGGTGGCGATCCAGCGATATTTGGTCGTGTTACTGAAGAAGTGAATACTTTAAAAGACTATGACATTGACTACGAAATTGTTCCTGGTGTCACTTCGGCAAGTGCAGCTGTTGCAACAATGGATTTAGGTTTGACATTACGATCAGTAGCACCAAGTGTTACGTTCTCGACAGGCCATTTCAAAGATTCAATCAATCAAGAAACGGATATTCGTAATCTCATTAATGGTGGTACGTTAGCTATCTATATGGGAATTAAGCGATTAGGTCATATTATCAAACAAATTACTGCGTATACAACTGAAGATTATTCGATTGCAATTGTCTTTAATGCAACGTGTTATAACCAACGTGTAATTATTGGTAAATTAAGTACAATTGAACATCAATTACAACAACATGAACTTGAAGGTGAACCAGGTATCTGTATATTAGGCGCGATTGTTGATCATATCGATAAAGCACACGTTGTGTCACAAGAACATGAACGCAATGTTGATGATACATTATATGTGATAAAAGGTTCTAAAGAAGATGCTTTATTAAAAGCAGAAGAAATGTCAGAAACAGGTTATCGCTGTTTAATAGACGTTGATGAAAGTTACCATCCAACACAACAACACTTACATCAACAAATTATCAATGACAATAAAATTAAATATATTAATTGTTAAGTCATCCTTGCAGGCGTGGTACTACAAATTCTTAGAGAGTTAAGTACCACTGCCTGCTTTTTTTATTTTTTAGGGATTCCCCCATTCAAATTAGGACATTCCCTAATACCTATCATATGTGAAAAATTGTACAATCATTATAAATTCAAAAGTAAAACGGCAAATCGGAATAAGTTAATACCTTTAACGGTAGGAGGATTCATATAGATGGGAAAATTTGGATTAAACTTTTTCAAACCAACTGAAAAATTTAATGGAAACTGGTCAGTTCTTGAGAGCAAAAGTAGAGAATGGGAAAAAATGTACCGTGAAAGATGGAGTCACGATAAAGTAGTTCGAACAACACATGGTGTTAACTGTACAGGATCATGTTCATGGAAAGTATTCGTAAAAAATGGTGTGATCACATGGGAGAACCAACAAATTGATTATCCAAGTTGTGGTCCTGATATGCCAGAATTTGAACCGCGTGGTTGTCCTCGTGGTGCATCATTTTCTTGGTATGAATATAGTCCACTTCGTGTGAAATATCCATACATTAGAGGAAAATTATTAGATTTATGGACGACTGCATTAGAAGAAAATAATGGTAACCGCATTGCTGCTTGGGCTTCAATCGTTGAAGATGAAGAGAAAGCGAAAATGTATAAACAAGCACGTGGTAAAGGTGGCCATGTTCGTGCTAACTGGAAAGATGTAACAGACATCATCGCTGCACAAATTTTGTATACCATTAAAAAGGATGGTCCAGACCGAATTGCTGGATTCACCCCTATTCCAGCGATGTCAATGATTAGTTACGCAGCAGGTGCGAGATTTATTAATTTACTTGGTGGAGAAATGCTAAGCTTCTATGATTGGTATGCCGATCTACCACCTGCGTCACCTCAAATTTGGGGTGAACAAACAGACGTACCTGAATCAAGTGACTGGTACAATGCTGCTTATATTATTATGTGGGGCTCAAATGTACCACTTACACGTACACCGGATGCACACTTTATGACAGAAGTAAGATACAAAGGAACTAAAGTGGTTTCTGTAGCACCAGACTACGCAGAAAATGTTAAATTTGCAGATAACTGGTTAGCACCTAATCCAGGTACAGATGCAGCGGTAGCACAAGCGATGACACACGTTATCTTACAAGAATATTATCAAGATAATCCGAGTGATATGTTCATTAACTATTCTAAACAATATTCAGATATGCCTTTCGTCATTATGTTAGATGAAGACGACAATGGTTATAAAGCAGGACGATTTTTACGTGCAAGTGATTTAGGTATGGATAGTGAAAATAGCGAATGGAAACCGGTCATTCACGATATCAATAGTCGTCAATTTGTAGTACCTAATGGCACAATGGGTCAACGCTGGGAAGAAGGCAAGAAGTGGAACTTAAAATTAGAAAATGAAGATGGTTCTAAGATTGATCCAGCAATGTCTATGGCGGAAGACACATATGAAATCAAAACGATTCAATTCCCTTACTTTGATAGTCAAGGTGATGGCATCTTTGAAAGACCGATTGCAGCTAGAAAAGTCACATTAGCTAACGGCAAAGAAGTGTATGTTGCGACGGTATATGACTTGATGACAAGTCAATATGGTATTAAACGATTTAACCATGAATTAGAAGCAACATCTTATGATGATGCAGAATCAAAATATACACCAGCATGGCAGCAACGTGTAACAGGTATTAAACCAGAATTAGTGACACAAGTAGCAAGAGAGTTTGCGCAAAATGCTATTGATACAGAAGGGCGCTCAATGATTATCATGGGTGCGGGTATTAACCACTGGTTCAACTCAGATACGATTTATCGCGCGATTTTAAATCTAGTTCTATTATGTGGCTGTCAAGGTGTGAACGGTGGTGGCTGGGCACACTACGTTGGACAAGAAAAATGTCGACCAATTGAGGGATGGAATACTGTAGCCTTTGCTAAAGACTGGCAAGGACCACCACGTTTACAAAATGGTACAAGTTGGTTCTATTTTGCAACGGACCAATGGAAATACGAAGAATCTAATGTTGATAAATTGAAATCACCACTCGCAAATAATATTAAACATCAACATCCAGCTGATTATAATGTGACGGCAGCGAGATTAGGTTGGTTACCATCTTACCCTCAATTTAATAAAAATAGTCTATTATTCGGGGAAGAAGCCAAAGATGAGGGTGATGATTCAAATGAAGCTATTTTAAATAAAGCGATAGAATCTGTGAAAAATAAAGAAACGCAATTTGCGATCGAAGATCCAGATTTAAGAAAGAACCATCCAAAAACATTATTTGTTTGGCGTTCAAATTTAATTTCAAGTTCTGCTAAAGGGCAAGAATACTTTATGAAACATTTATTAGGTACACGTTCAGGATTAATGGCTAAACCTAATGAAGAAGATAAACCAGAAGAAATTAAATGGCGTGAAGATACAGAAGGTAAATTAGATTTACTAGTATCGTTGGATTTCAGAATGACTGCGACACCATTGTACTCAGATATCGTCTTACCAGCAGCAACATGGTATGAAAAACATGACTTATCATCAACAGACATGCATCCATTCATTCATCCATTTAATCCAGCTATTGATCCATTATGGGAATCACGTTCAGACTGGGATATTTATAAAACATTAAGTAAAGCTGTTTCTGAAATGGCAAAAGATTATTTACCAGGTACATTTAAAGACGTTGTAACGACACCACTTGGCCATGACTCTAAACAAGAGTTGGGTTCTGAATATGGTATCGTCAAAGATTGGTCTAAAGGTGAAGTTGAAGCTGTTCCAGGTAAAACAATGCCAAACTTCGCAGTTGTAGAAAGAGATTACACTAAAATTTACGATAAATATGTGACTTTAGGTCTATTACTTGAAAAAGCAAAAGTTGGTGCACACGGCGTAAGCTTTAGTGTTAAAGACGAATATGAAGAACTTAAAAGTATGGTAGGTACTTGGAATGATGAAGATGCTGAATCAGTTAGAACGAATCGTCCACGTATCGATACAGCTAGAAAAGTAGCAGATGCCATCTTGAATATATCTTCAGCGACAAATGGTAAATTATCACAAAAATCATATGAAGATTTAGAAAATCAAACAGGTATGGAATTGAAAGATATTTCAAAAGAACGCGCATCAGAAAAGATTTCATTCTTAAATATTACGTCACAACCACGTGAAGTAATACCAACAGCTGTGTTCCCTGGTTCAAATAAAAATGGACGTAGATATTCACCATTTACAACCAATATTGAACGTCTTGTACCATTTAGAACACTCACAGGTAGACAAAGTTATTATATCGATCACGAAGTGTTCCAACAATTTGGTGAAAGCTTACCAGTATACAAACCAACGTTACCACCAATGGTATTCGGTACGAGAGATAAGCAAGTTAAAGGTGGACAAGATGCATTAGTATTACGTTATTTAACACCTCATGGTAAATGGAATATTCACTCAACATATCAAGATAATGAACGTATGTTGACATTATTTAGAGGTGGCCCAGTCGTTTGGTTATCTAATGAAGATGCTGAAGAACATGGCATTAACGATAATGATTGGTTAGAAGTATACAACAGAAACGGTGTTGTAACTGCAAGAGCTGTCACATCACACCGTATGCCAAGAGGCACAATGTTCATGTACCACGCACAAGATAAACATATTGAAACACCAGGGTCAGAAATTACAGATACACGCGGTGGTTCACACAACGCACCAACAAGAATTCACTTAAAACCTACCCAACTTGTAGGTGGATATGCACAAATTAGCTATCACTTTAACTATTATGGACCAATTGGAAATCAACGTGACGTATACGTAGCAGTGAGAAAAATGAAGGAGGTAAATTGGCTTGAAGATTAAAGCGCAAATTGCAATGGTGTTAAATTTAGATAAATGCATAGGTTGCCACACTTGCAGCGTAACATGTAAGAACACTTGGACGAACCGTCCAGGTGCGGAATACATGTGGTTCAACAACGTAGAAACAAAACCAGGTGTCGGATATCCGAAACGATGGGAAGACCAAGAACATTATAAAGGTGGTTGGGTCTTAAATAAAAAAGGAAAATTAGAACTTAAATCTGGTAGTCGTTGGACAAAAATGGCGTTAGGTAAAATCTTTTACAACCCAGATATGCCACTGATTAAAGACTATTATGAACCATGGACATATAACTATGAACATTTAACAACTGCTAAAGAAGGTAAACATTCACCAGTGGCTAAAGCACACTCATTAATTTCTGGCGAAAAACTTAATCTCGAGTGGGGACCTAACTGGGAAGATGACTTAGCTGGCGCACATATTACTGGTCCAGAAGATCCAAATATCCAAAAAATCGAAGAAGATATTAAATTCCAATTTGATGAAACGTTCATGATGTATTTGCCTCGTCTATGTGAACACTGCTTAAACCCTAGTTGCGTTGCGTCATGTCCTTCAGGTGCCATGTATAAACGTGATGAAGACGGTATCGTTTTAGTTGACCAAGATGCATGTCGTGGTTGGCGCTATTGTATGACAGGCTGTCCTTATAAAAAAGTTTACTTCAACTGGAAAACAAATAAAGCAGAAAAATGTACATTCTGTTTCCCAAGAATTGAAGCGGGATTACCAACTGTTTGTTCTGAAACATGTACAGGTAGAATGAGATATTTAGGTGTCTTATTATATGATGCTGATAGAGTTCATGAAGCAGCTTCAGCTGAAAATGAACAAGATTTATATGAAAAACAATTAGACATTTTCTTAAATCCATTCGATGAAGCTGTGATTGAACAAGCTGAAAAAGATGGTATTAGCTATGAATGGATTGAAGCAGCGCAAAACTCACCAGTCTATAAATTAGCAATCGAATATAAATTAGCATTTCCTTTACACCCAGAATTTAGAACAATGCCTATGGTTTGGTATTGCCCACCATTGAGCCCAATCATGAGCTATTTCGAAGGTAAAAATGCTGGTCAAAATCCAGATATGATTTTCCCAGCAATTGAAGAAATGCGTTTACCAATCGAATACTTAGCAAATCTATTTACCGCTGGTGATGTTCAACCTGTTAAGGAATCACTACAAAAGATGGCAATGATGAGAAGCTACATGCGTTCTCAAGTTACAGGTAAAGAATTTGATACATCGAAATTAGAAAGACTTGGATTATCTGAAATTCAAACTAAAGATATGTATCGATTATTAGGTTTAGCGAAATATGAAGACCGCTTTGTTGTACCAACATCTCATAAAGAAACTTATTTAGATACGTATCATGCACAAGGTAGTCAAGGTTACGGTGGCGAGTACTTTGGTGATAATTGTGAAGGCTGTGGTGTTCCAGTAGGTTCAGGAAAAACAGGACAAGAAATTTATAATGAGAATTTCTATGGAGGTATTTTCCGTGATTAATTTACAACAATTTCATTATTATCAAGAAAGCTTTGGATATATTGCACAGCAACTTAATTTTCCTGAGAAACTTACGTTCCATCCAAAAACATTTGAAGAAACGATTGAGCCATCACATCCTGGTTACGATGATTTAGTAAAATATAGAGAAATTATGCATCAATTCACACTATCAGAAATTAAAGCGATTTATACAGATACATTTGATTTCAATAAAAAATCACCACTCTATATGACTTATAACAAATTTGATACGCAAAAAGAGCGTGGCCAAATGTTAGCCAAACTTAAAGTGTTATATGAAATGT
Organism: Staphylococcus sp. GDY8P57P; assembly: GCF_017892585.1. Classification (NCBI taxonomy): domain Bacteria; kingdom Bacillati; phylum Bacillota; class Bacilli; order Caryophanales; family Staphylococcaceae; genus Staphylococcus; species Staphylococcus sp. GDY8P57P. The sequence goes on from NZ_JAESLK010000019.1 coordinate 276,981, forward strand.
TTGGTTTGAAAATGGTAGATAATGAGTTATCTGATTATCTACCGTTGATGTTGCAGTTCTTGCATGTAGCAACATGGCAAAACGATCCACGTGCTGAAGGAAATATTGAATTGGTTATTATGATTATTGAAGATGGTACGTATGAAATGGCCAATCAATTAGCGCAAGACAACAATCCTTATGCATACGTGATACGTGCGTTAAGAAATACATTGAAAGCTTGCTTAGAAATTCCAAATGAGGTGACATCTCATGCTTAATCAATTTTTATGGATTATCTTTCCTTATTTGTGTGTAGCTATCTTTATTGTTGGCCACATTGCACGTTATAAATATGATCAGTTCTCATGGACTGCGAAATCTAGTGAATTCCTAGAAAAGAAACAATTAAAATGGGGTAGCTTATTATTCCATTTAGGTATCATTCCAGTATTTTTTGGTCACGTCGTAGGACTTGCGATACCAGCCAAATGGATTGATGGCCTAGGCGTTAGTGAAGAAATGTATCATTTTGGTGCTGTATACATTGGTAGTATCTTTGGTATAATGACGTTTATTGGTATGTTACTCTTAACAGCACGACGTATTACAATTAAAAATGTTAGAAAGCTAAGTTCAGCATCTGATATTTTTGTCAATTTTTTATTAATATTAATTATTTTCATGGGTTGTTATTCAACATTAGTTACGAATGCGGTGGTAAGTGACTTTGATTATCGTCAAACGATATCTATCTGGTTTAGACACTTATTTACTTTCTCACCTGATGCAAGCTTAATGACAGATGTGCCTTTATCATTTAAAATTCACATCTTACTAGGATTTACAATTTTAGCTTGCTGGCCATTCACACGTTTAGTACATGTATGGAGTGTGCCACTATCGTATACTAATCGCAGATATATTGTTTATCGTAAACATAAAACACGTTCATGAGTATGAGAGGAGATTCAAATGTGATTACGACCACTCCAGTTTTTAAGAAGCAGGATTTCCAACAACAATTGAATGATCTAAGGGTTAACGAAGGCTACGATTTTGCAGGTGTAGCATTATATGAACACCATAATAGTTCAGCGCCTATTAAATGGCATTATGTTTCAGGCAATACGAATCAACGTTATAAAATGATTATCTTACGTAAAGGCCGTGGCTTAGCGGGTATGGTTATGAAGACTGGTAAACGAATGATTATTGACGACGTTGCTTCAATCTTATCACCTGAAGATAAGATTAAATATCCTATTTTAATTGCTGAAGACTTGACAGCAATGGTTGCGATTCCATTATGTTACAATAATCAAGTATATGGCGTCTTACTCTTAGGTCAAAGAGATGGTAAGGCGTTACCCGATTATGAAACGTTGGATATTCATGGTAAGCTATGGACATTTTCAGAAGAAATGTAGGTGATCCTAATGTTGGATGTTTATAATCTCGATTTAGAGAACTTACTAAAAAAATATTATGAAAAAACGAACGAAAAAATCGTCTTTGTGAATAAAGATGGTAAAGTTATTGCTATGAATGATGCTGCTGAAGAAATCATTTCAAAGGACAATAACTATAGTGCTATGACAAATGCAATATGTAATCGTTGTGAAGGTTACTCTAATGAATTTGCATTACAAAGTTGTATTAATTGTTATTTAGATACAACAAAGCCGAATGATATGAACTTCCAAGTGTTCATGAAGACTGTGGATAATAAGATTCAACCTTTTACAGCGTCTTATCAATGTATTGATGAAGAGGCTCAAATCTATGCCTTTACATTACAAGACATATCACCACAAATTCAGCGTCAAGAAAAAATGTATCAACGTCAAATGTTACGTAAAACGATTGCCGCACAGGAGAACGAAAGAAAACGTATTTCTAGAGAACTACATGACAGTGTTGTTCAAGAAATGTTAAATGTAGATGTTGAGTTGAGATTGTTAAAATATCAACAAGATATGTCACAACTGATTGAGAAATCTGAGCACATTGAAGTTTTAATGTCTAATTTAATTAATGACATTCGAAACATGTCAGTTGAACTAAGACCTTCATCACTCGATGATTTAGGATTGGAAGCGGCTTTTAAATCGTATTTCAAGCAATTAGAACAAAATTATGGATTTAACGTTGTGTATCAATCAAATATTCAAAATCAACGTTTCGATAGTGAAATTGAAACAGTCGTTTATCGAGTGGTTCAAGAGGCAATATTTAATGCATTGAAATATGCTGGCGTTTATGAAGTAGATGTGTCTGTCCAACAAACGCCAGAGGGTCTTATCGCAGAAGTGATTGATAGAGGTAATGGTTTTGATCCTAATTTGAAACCACAAGGAACAGGGTTAGGATTATATGGTATGAACGAAAGAGCAGAACTTGTCAAAGGATCAGTGAACATTGAAACGCACATTGGCAAGGGGACAATTATAACGTTAGAAGTACCAGTTTAAAGTAAGTTAGGGGAATATAAAGTGAAGATTGTAATCGCAGACGATCATGCAGTCGTTAGAACAGGATTTTCAATGATATTAAACTTTCAAGAAGATATGGAAGTTGTTGCAACCGCTGCTGATGGGGGAGAGGCTTATCAGAAAGTGATGGAACATAAACCAGATGTCTTAATTATGGATTTAAGTATGCAACCTGGCGAATCTGGTTTAATAGCGACAAGTAAGATATCAGAAAGCTTTCCAGAAACTAAAATCTTAATATTAACGATGTATGATGATGAAGAATATCTGTTCCACGTTCTTCGTAATGGCGCTAAAGGCTATATTTTAAAAAATGCACCTGACGAACAGTTATTGTTAGCAGTTCGCACAGTTTATAAAGGTGAAACCTATGTAGATATGAAGTTGACGACATCGTTAGTTAATGAATTTGTGAATCATAAGCATTCAGATGACGTATCTACGAATGATCCTTTTAAAATTTTATCTAAAAGAGAACTAGAAATCTTACCGCTCATTGCTAAGGGGTATGGCAATAAAGATATTGCCGAAAAGTTGTTTGTGTCGGTTAAAACGGTCGAGGCACATAAGACACATATTATGACGAAACTGGATTTAAAATCTAAGCCCGAGTTAGTTGAATATGCATTGAAAAAGAAATTGTTGGATTTTTAATTACATTTACATCTCTAAAAACGAATGTGTTATAGGTAAAAACATCATTTAAGCTACATGGCAAATGCGCAGTAGCTGACTGAATTGAGAAGGTTCTTAAATTAAGCCGTTCTCAAATCTAATCATCCTTAAGAGGCTAGGAAGACGAATTCGAGAAGAATGCCATCCTGGCCTCTTTATTTATGTTCATTTCGGGATAGAAAATATAGGGGGATTCCCCGGCAGTATAAGGGAATGTCCTTATGTTCATTTTTTCACAAATCTACTAAAATTTAAATGTAATCAGTAATGTGATTGAAATATAAATTTTTGACCTCTTTTATATAACAATTACTGATAAAGAAAATGAAATGATGAAGGTGAAAAAATGTATAAGACAAAAGGTGGCTTTCAACTTACATTACAAACGTTAAGTCTTGTAGTAGGATTTATGGCTTGGAGTATCATTTCTCCATTAATGCCGTATATCTCACAAGATATTAAGGTTAATCCTGGTCAGTTATCAATTATACTGGCAATTCCGGTTATATTAGGTTCAATACTACGCGTACCATTTGGCTATTTAACGAATGTTATCGGCGCGAAATGGGTATTCTTCTGTAGTTTTGTCGTTCTATTATTCCCAATATTCTTTTTAGGACAAGCACAAACACCAGGCATGTTAATGCTATCAGGATTCTTTTTAGGTGTTGGTGGCGCGATTTTCTCAGTCGGTGTAACGTCTGTACCAAAATATTTTTCAAAAGATAAAGTAGGACTTGCGAATGGTATTTATGGTATGGGTAACATTGGTACAGCAGTATCATCATTCTTAGCACCACCGATTGCAGGTATTATTGGTTGGCAAACAACAGTAAGAAGCTATTTGATTATCATTGCTATTTTTGCCGTTTTAATGTTCTTTTTTGGTGATAAAAATGAACCAAAAGTGAAAGTACCTTTAGCATCTCAATTTAAAAAATTATCATCAAATTACAAATTATATTATTTAAGTCTATGGTATTTTATTACATTTGGTGCTTTTGTAGCATTTGGATTATTCTTACCTAACTACTTAGTAAATAATTTTGGTATTGATAAAGTAGATGCAGGGATTCGATCAGGTGTATTTATAGCTTTAGCTACATTCTTGAGACCGGTCGGAGGGATTCTTGGAGATAAGTTTAATGCGGTTAAAGTACTAATGATTGACTTTATTATTATGGTTATAGGTGCCGTTATTTTAGGCATTTCAAGTCATATCGCATTATTTACGATTGGTTGTTTAACAATCAGTATCTGTGCAGGGTTAGGTAATGGTTTAATATTTAAACTCGTGCCTTCATACTTTGCAAATGAATCTGGTGCAGCCAATGGTATTGTTTCAATGATGGGTGGTTTAGGCGGATTCTTCCCACCACTAGTGATTACTTACGTAACAGGATTAACAGGTTCAAGTCATTTAGCGTTTATTCTTTTAGCAATATTCGGTATCTTAGCATTTATTACAATGGGACACTTATATAAAAAAGAATACGCAAAATAAGTTTATACATTCATAAGAGCAATACAAGGCTAATGATAGCTTTGTATTGCTCTTTAATATTACTGTATCAGTGATTATTCTACTGTAATGGTAGTCGTCTGATCTTGTGCACTTACTTCTTTAGGTAAAGTAACGACTAAAATGCCATCTTCATAGCTTGCTTTAATTTGTGATTTATCAATATCATTAAATTCGAAATGTCTGACTAGCTCACCACTTGCACGCTCATTTAATTGGACGCTACCTGTTTGTTCTGATACATGCTTTTGTACTTTAATCGTTAGTGCAGAATGCTCAAATTTAAGTTCAATTTCTGATTTATTAACGCCTGGTAATTCAGCTTCTAATACATATTGGCTTGATTGATTATAAATATTTGTTGGGAAACTTTTTGATGAAAATTGATTGAATACTTGTTCTCCTAAATCACGAAATACATCTTTTGGGTTATTTTTAAAAATGGATTGATCGAAAAAATCTCTATTATTCATACGATTGTCTCTCCTTTATTTAAGTAAGCATAGTATAGTTGTAAAATGCTACTTTTAAAGTACATTATAGTAATAGAGACGATTAACGTAAAGCGAAAGGTATTATAGAACAGGAGAAGAAGATAGTGGTGTGGAATAAGAAATACATGGCAAAAGTTCTATTATGTATAAAGCCTAGTCATTGCGATAAATCAGTAGTTCATGCTTTTGCCATGATTAAATATTAGTTAGTTGTATAATCGAAGTTTTTTGAAATTACATGTTTTAAGCTATTAACGAGTTCTTCGTTTTCTTCATGTGTAATATCAAAATCATCAAAGACTTGGTCAGAGATAGCTTCCAACGTTGGTTTAATATTAATACCATTTTCAGTGAGGGTAATTTGAAGATTTCGTTCATCTTCTTTTTCACGCATACGTTGTACATAGCCTTTTTTCTCTAATTTCTTTAAGAGAGGTGTAAGTGTTCCAGAATCTAAAAAGACACGACGTCCAAGTGATTTAATATTTATTTTTTCATCATTTTCGATAGCCATGATGACCATAAAGCTTGTATATGTTAAATCATGCTTTTTTAAATAGTGAGTATATTTTTTTATGACTTCTTTAGAAGTAACATATAATAAAAAACATAATTGATTACTTAAATAACTATCCTTTACATACATATATTTCCCCCTTAACTTATTTAAAGATAGTATGAACTAAAAGTATTGTCAAGCCCGTTATCATAGTATTCTATGGACTTTTCAAGTCATTTAAACGTTATTTTAAAGTACATCTACATAAAGGGTGTAAGTGTAGATTTATTTTGAATTAGAGATAAATTGTTAGGCTATTTTGTTACAGAAATATAAAAATACTTTAAAATTTTCAAACTATCATTCATAATAATTTAGATAGTGATTAAATATGTTGAGACTAGGTTGTGTGCAAAGGAGTTTCAAAATGAGTAAAAAACAAAAATGGATTAGAATTTGTATTATTTTAGCTATTTCATTAGTAGTAGCAGTCGCTTTCTTTTTTGCAATGAAAACATATCAAGGCCACAGAAACATTAAAACGGTTGATAGTTATTTAGAGCAAAGGAATTTAACTGATAAAATTAAATCAGAGGAGACACTTTATAGTGCCAAAAAAGGTGTTTATTACAAAGAAGTTGTATTTAAAGATGAACCACATATGACTTATGTCATTCAACCAATTGGTACGCGTAAAGGTATCTTTGCAGAGGGCTTTGATACTGAAACTAAAAAAAGTATGAAAGATGCGAAATATAATGATTTCGATCAAAATTTTAAACCATAGCATTTGATTATAAAACTGTATTTAGACGTTATTTTATTGTCTATGTACAGTTTTTTTGTGCTATTGGATACGTGTATGGTAGCGTGCGCTATTAAAAAATTTATATCCCAATTTATAATTATCTGATATAATTAAGCGATGTCAGATGAAGGGGGTTCCAACATGGCTCTGTTCAAGAGAAAAATTAGTTTGCCGATGCAAGTTATCATCGCATTGGTACTAGGTGTAGTTGTAGGTTTATTATTATTTGGCCAAGATAACGTAGCAAATTATATTAAACCTTTCGGTGACGTTTTCTTAAATTTAATTAAAATGATCATCATCCCAATTGTATTCTGTGCTTTAGCATTATCTATTTCTAACTTAGGGGATTCAAAGAAGATAGGTAGCTATGGATGGAAAGCAATTCTTTACTTTGAAATTATAACGACAATCGCAATTGCTTTAGGACTTGTTATTGGTAATTTATTCAAACCAGGTGCTGGTTTAGATCCAACGAAATTACCTAAAGGCGATATTTCTAAATATCAATCATCTGCATCAGCTGCAGAACAATCTACATATGGCAATCACTTTATTGATACCATTGTAAACATTGTACCAACAAACATATTTGAAGCATTAACTAAAGGTGAATTATTACCAATCATCTTCTTCGCAGTATTCTTTGGTTTAGGATTAGCTGCAATAGGTGAAAAAGCAGATCCTGTAAAAGGTTTCTTAAACGGAACACTTGAAGCAGTTTTCTGGATGATTAATAAAATTTTAAAATTAGCACCAATTGGTGTATTTGCATTTATTTGTACAACAGTAATGACGTTTGGAGCAGCCGCTTTAATTCCGTTATTAAAATTAGTACTTGTAGTTGTGTTCGCAATGGTATTCTTTGTTATCATCGTTCTTGGTATTGTAGCAAGAATGTGCGGTATAAGTATCTTCTCAATTATTAAAATTTTGAAAGATGAATTATTATTAGCATTCTCTACTTCTAGTTCAGAAGCAGTATTACCAGTTATGATGAAGAAAATGGAAAGGTTCGGGGCACCTAAAGATGTCACATCTTTCGTCATTCCAATTGGTTACTCATTTAACCTTGATGGATCAGCGCTATACCAATCTATCGCAGCGTTATTCGTTGCACAAATGTATGGCATCCATTTATCGATTTCAGAGCAAATTATCTTAATGGTAACGTTGATGGTTGCCTCTAAAGGTATGGCTGGGGTACCAGGCGTTTCAATCGTAGTATTATTAACGACATTAGGTGCGATGGGCTTACCAGCACAAGGTCTTGCATTAATTATCGGTGTAGACCGTTTATTAGACATGGTTCGTACATGTGTAAACGTAGTAGGTAATGCATTATCTGCTATTGTTATCTCTAAATGGGAAAAGGTTTATGATAAAGAACAAGGTAAAAAGTATTTACAATCAATTTAAAAAAAGAAATCTGACATTTTTTGTACCGAGCGAATGCGTTCGGTACTTTTTTTGTTCTACTTGAAAACATCAATGATTTGTATTGGAGCACAACTATTGCATAAAAAAACTGCCAACGAAGCAATGGGCTTCATTGGCAGTCATCTATGACCATTTACATACCTTTCATATCATGCATTTCATGAATTTTCATCATTAATCCATGTGGTACATCATCATGATCGACTTTAGATACTCTTGAGAATTTGTCTGATCCTTTTTCTTTAACTAAAAATACAAAGTCACCTTTTTTGACATTCGCTTTGCTATCAGAAGGTAATTCGATATTCTTTTCAACTTTTTCAGTTTGTTCATTGACCATTTTATCAATTGTATGATCATTCTTCATATAACCATAATAGGTTTCTTTTTGACCACCCGTCATCATCATGACCACTAGAACAATACATACAATAAGCATGATAGCAATCAGTGCAATACCAATACCTAAACCTTTTTTATTTTTCATGTTATAGACTCCTTTAAAAAGTTCTATCTCTTTTATACAAAAAATAGTATTAAATTGCAATAAAATAATAAACGATATTAAATTGAACACGCAATGAATCATATCAATGACACAAAGATGTTGAATTAATAAAATTGACAAAAAAGAGTGGAACGGAATTCATTTTGGAATTCATCGTCCCACGCTCAAATTCATAATACACTTTTTAAATTACACAGTAATCGTTACAGGCGTATCGACATCGTCATCGTTCATTAATGTTATCGTTTTAGGAATGACTTTAAGTACACATAATTTAGGGTCTTCTTTTGAATCAAAGAAAGTCTTATCTTGTGTTTCCCATAACCAGTCAATCACTTTTTGATCTTCTACGACTTCGATATTGGCTTCTATTTCAACAAAACTATTGTTTGTTGTTTCATTGTAACCTAATAAAATATATGCGCTAGGATTATGTTTAATCTCTTCAACTTTAGTGCTTTCAGTACTTGTTTTCGTATATAAAGTCAATTCGTCATTATAAAAGACCATGTAACGACTGTTTGGTTTATTGTTGTAAGCAGTAGACAATACACCAACTTTAGAAGTGTCTAACACTTTTTCAATTGCTTGAATCGCTTGTTGTTGTTCCACAATCATCATCTCCTTAGTTTACATATATCCTAAATGACATATGTCTAAACTCATATCAACGTGAATACTATGAAGGTTTAATACAAATATATTTAACTTCGTCATGTTTAAGTGTTACTTGAAATGTTGCGTAATCCTTTTCTTGAATTAATAATTCTGTTTTAGGATGGTTGCATTGGTCTAGTTGTTGAATGATATCTTTCTCAATATACACATCGCGTTTATCCTGAGGAATTAAATGTTGTATTGAGCCGTGTTCATTATTAAGTGTATTGACTATGAAGAGTGTATTTTCTTTAAAATCATTTTCAAAAATATAATGCTGTTGACTATCTGATAAATAGCGATCATTAATTTTGTTGAAAAGTATCAAATGATAATCACCATCTTTATAGCACATTAAATAATTTTTTGCTATTTGAAATGACTCATTACTAAATGTCGCGACAAAACGATATAAATGCATGATGGGTAGCAGACTTCCATGATTATTAAATAAGGAAATATACATTGGGTCAGTTTCTATTAATTTGTAACACACGCCGCCACCATGTCTCATTAATTGATACAAATGACAAACGATATCTGATAATTGAAGTGACTGTGTACCATTATTGGTGTATTTGAAACATTTCAATGATAAATTACTATAAATAAATTGTGTGGAAGGTATATTCGATCCTTCTATGAAACGTAAATAATTTTCGAAGTGTGTAGATGAATGAGTGAAGCCTTGTTGTTTATCAATTAACACATTTTTGGTATCGATATTTTCAATATCTACAAAATAAAAATCAAAATTCATACGGTGCATAATATCATAGGTTTCTTGTAATGAACCTGTTTGTCTTAACAAACCGTCCACCATCAAACTAAATTTGATAGCGCGGTTTTTATTTTTAAGTTTAAGGTGTGCAAGGTGAATATCATGGACAGACATTGTTTCAGTATCAAATACAAGCATAAATTTCACTAATTTTTTATTCCATTTATAATCTCGGTTATTTTGTAAGAAAATCATAATCAATTGATATATCATCTTAAATTCTTGATTGTTTTTAATTGTTACTGCCAGTCTAATATTTTTTTCGAATAATTTTTCAAAGCAACGATTTAATAAATTTAAATTTGTATGCCGGCCTACCATGTCACTAACATCATTAATTAAGATGGCTGGTCTAGGTAAATAGGATAAATCAATATCAAAGTAATCATTAAATACAAATTGAAAGAGTTCATTGATGTTTTGAAAATCAATAAAAGCAGTAGAAAATTGAGTTTGGTCTTTCGGATTATAATGGGCCATATTAATTTGTGTTGTTTCTGTCGTTAAGTAATCGGTAAATTCAAATTGTGAAATTAAATTTAAAAATGATTGACTGACTGAACTACGTATTGCGATTGAAGGTAATGGTTCTAATTGATTTAACTTTGTACGAAATTGCTTAGGACTCACATCAAGGTGTTTTTTAAATTGGTTAGTGAAATTGGTGTGGCTACTAAACCCTGACATTTCAGAAATGGTTGTAATGGAATGATTCGTTGTCATTAATAAACGGACGGATTGATTAATTTTTAAACTCGTATAATAATCTTTGAAATTGACATTCAACATGCGCGCAAATAGATTAGAACAATACGATTCTGAAATCAGTGCATGTTGTGCGATATCGATTAGAGATAAATGAGATGTAATGTTGTCATTAATATATAGAACGATGTTAGATAATAATTGATTATCGATGGACATGGTTGGTACATATAATGTTGCATTTCTCACTACAGCTTCCTTATATAATGTGCGGATAATTTTAGACATTGTCTCACTATCTTGTGCTTCTTCGTTTGAATAATTAGAAACACATTGCAAAATTTGAGATTTTATAAAATGATTTGACTGTAATAAATGCCGATCAAAATAACAGTTAAAGAAATCGTTATCTTCTATATAGAAATAAGCGATAGGTATCTTTAACTCAATTAAATCATTAGCATGATTAATATTATATAAATCCCCTTGGTTGACGATGGCAATATGATTATGGATTTCCATCTTGCTACCATTGATGGTCATCGTCAATTCATTTGTCAAAGAAAAATATAAAATCACATAATTAATATTACGTAAAGGGGCGGTTGTTAAATGTTCATGTAATCGAAGGGAATTACTCATATTTGTTGTTCTCCTAGCTTTTTATATTTATGTGCTAAACAATACGGCTCAATTGAATTGTGAATAATAAAAGTAATTATAAATTAAAAGTAAGAAAAAATTAATAACTAAAAATAAAAAAATTTCGCTACTATCTTGTGAAAGCGGTAAAAATTTTCTCTTAGAAGCAACTTAATTAAAAAATTGAAAATATAGCGTCGCTTATTTGGAAAATTTTAATAGCGTAGAACAACTTAATTTAAGGCATACTATATATAGATTTCGCGATAGCTTTAATTAAATACCATTCTCATTGATTTAGTTAATAATTACGAAATCCTATATTTATTAATTCTGTATCAACATCATGACATCACAACATAAAATATTGATACATCAAGATAAGCCTATAATTAAATGATTGAGATTAAAATCTGCCATCACATTCATGTTAATGATGCATATACAATCAATAACTTAAACTTATCACTTCTATATGACGTTAAGACATAACATCATGAAATTTCCATCCTACACAATTGAAGTTTATTATAACTTTATAGGTCATATAGAAGTTTTGCTCATGAACAACACGATTAAACAACAAGACCGAATATGAGCACGAATAAGTGAAATAACAGTCAGACATCACAGCTTAGATTGATACATCATAGAATAAGAAATGTATATGTGTCATTAGCACAGGTATTAGCAGTAGCATGCTAGTGTATATTATTAAGGAGCCTAACTCCCCCCAATTACTAAATCACTAATGCATAAGCAACAGTTTTTATATCTATTTTCCTTAAATATACAGATTTAATTATAAGTGAAACCATCAAGAATAATATTTTGCAGAAAAACAGAATTAATTTAAAAAAAGTTGGGACAACATTTACGTCGTCTCAACTTTTTTTATAGAATTAAGAACACAACAAACGTGTTTTGAACTATAGCTGGAATGACAGATGAACATGCCTAGTTAACGGTATTGATAAAAAGTTTGAAATGCTATGTAACGCAAGTCAATCTCAACATGATTCGCTATGCTTCTATATTAAGAAGTGTACTATTTTGTAAGTAGGACACATGATATTTATCGGCTAAATGTTTTAAAAATATTAACAAATCAGTGCTCTGAATGATGCCTTGATTAAAATCAGCTTTAAGCTTGGCTGCGCGCTCTTTTTCAAGGTCATTTGCTTTATGTTTGAAATATCCCCACATATGATCATACGCATTTATCATCGTTCCATGTGATGGTGTTGTGTTAAGTGCGTCATCAATTGCCTGCTGAACGTCTGGTAAAGTAGGGGACTGTTTAAGCAGTTCGCGAATAGCATTATAATGTTGTTGACTGTGGTATAACACATTATATTTTTCTTCGCGCCATAATTTTTCGATATAGCCACGTTCTTTCATCAAATATCGCCTCGCTTACTAAATGTTGTATCGTCATTTATTTCGTTCCCGAAAGTTTATATCATGAACCTTAAATATGAACAAATGGTGAAAATAAAAAAGCGTATTGCGTTATTTTTTGGAACCGGTTACAATTAAATTAATAAATAGAACCGGTTCCATTCAATAGGAGGGAAAGTAATGAACTATAAAAAGTCAGCTGAAGATATTCTTGAGGCTATAGGCGGTGAAGACAATTTAGATGCAATGGCGCACTGCGCTACAAGATTAAGACTTGTGCTCAACGATGAAAGTAAGGTAGATGAAGATGCTTTATCAAACATGGATGTTGTTAAAGGAACATTCTCAACAGGTGGTCAATACCAAATTATTATTGGCTCGGGTACGGTTAATAAGGTGTTTAATGAACTTGAACGTATAACAGGTAAAGAAGCTTCAACAACGTCAGATGTAAAAGATAAATCAACGCAAAATATGAATCCATTACAGCGATTCGTGAAGATGCTCTCAGATATTTTTGTTCCTATTATTCCAGCCATTGTAGCTGGTGGGTTATTAATGGGGATTAACAATATATTAACTGCACCTGATCTCTTTTATGATCATCAATCGTTGATAGATGTTCATAGTCAATTTGCTGGCTTAGCAGATATGATTAATATTTTTGCGAATGCACCGTTTACGCTGTTACCTATACTAATTGGATTTAGTGCAGCGAAACGCTTCGGAGGTAACCCTTTCTTGGGTGCAGCACTAGGTATGATTCTAGTACATCCATCATTAATGAGTGCTTATGATTTTCCTAAAGCTGTAGAAGCGGGTAAAGCCATTCCACATTGGGACTTGTTTGGTCTACATATTAATCAAGTTGGTTATCAAGGACAAGTATTACCAATGTTGGTCGCTGCCTACATTTTAGCTACGATTGAAAAAGGCTTACGAAAGGTGATTCCTACAGTATTAGATAATTTATTAACACCATTATTATCTATATTAGTAACAGCCTTTCTAACATTTTTATTTGTAGGTCCAATAACTAGACAACTTGGGTATTGGTTATCAGATGGCTTAACATGGTTATATGACTTTGGTGGTGCCATTGGTGGATTTATCTTTGGTCTATTCTATGCACCAATTGTTATTACAGGTATGCATCATAGTTTTATTGCTGTAGAGACAACGTTAATTGCTGATCAAGCGAAAACAGGCGGATCATTTATCTTCCCAATCGCAACCATGTCTAACGTGGCACAAGGTGGTGCGGCACTCGCAGCATTTATCATCATTAAAAATAATAAAAAGTTAAAAGGTGTTGCCTCAGCAGCAGGTGTTTCAGCATTGTTAGGAATTACAGAACCAGCGATGTTTGGTGTGAATCTTAAATTAAGATATCCATTTATTGGCGCAATTATTGGTTCTGCTATTGGCTCGGCTTATATTTCATTCTTTAAAGTTAAAGCCATCGCTTTAGGTACAGCAGGATTACCAGGGTTTATTTCAATTAATCCAGCACACGCAGGGTGGTTACATTACTTTGTTGGTATGCTGATTGCCTTTATCGTATCTGTAGCGATAACATTTATTTTATCTCGACGAAACGCTTATCGAGCTACCGCTGAATAGATAACAATCCGGTCTTCTGAATGTGTCAGAAGACCGGTTTTTTGTTGTTATAATTTTTGTTTTCGCCATAAGAAGATACTCACAATTGTAACAAGTATAAGTGAAATACCTACAATAAATAGCCATGATGTATAGCTTTTTTCATCGAGTGGAAGTGGGACATTCATCCCGAAGAAACTAAAGACAAGTGTTGGTAAAGTGAGTAATACTGTAAAGAGCGTCAGTGTCTTCATAATATTATTCATTTCGTTTGATAATAATGAAGAATATGACGTTGTGATACTCTCCAGAATTCCCGTATATAATTCTGTCGTTTCAATCGCTTGGTTGTTCTCAATCACTAAATCTTCCAATAAATCTTCGTCTTCATCAAAGCGTTTGATGGCAGGTAATCGGAACAATTTTTTAATGATAGTGTCATTACCTTTTAAAGCGGCAAGGAAGTAAACCAAACTTTTTTCAACTTCCATTAATTTATATAATTGTTTATTTGTAATATTATTTTTTAACTCACGTTCAATTCGGATTCGCGATTTATTTAAGAGTCGTAAATTTCTGTTGTAGTGGTTTGAAATTGTTAATAAGATATCCAATGCAAAACGACTATGGAAATTTAAATTCACATTATCTTGTCGCGCATAATTTTCTAAAAATTCATTTTCAGCATCACAGATTGTTAAAATGAGTCCTTTTCCAATAACAATACCTAATGGAATGGTAACGAATGATAAGACACGACGATTGGTTGAACTGACGATGGGTAAGTCAATAATGATAAGTGAGTAACCTGTGTCATCATCATATTCGATACGTGCACTTTCATCCGCATCTAATGGATCTCGGATAAAATCTTCAGGTACGTTATACGTTTCTATTAATTGTTCAATTTCTTCTCTATCAGGTTCTACAACATTAATCCATGATGCAGAGTGGTCTAAAGTCGTTTCAACGATGTCATTGTTTGTTGAATGTTTATATGCAGTTAGCATGGTTAATGATTCCTTTCATATTCATTTAGTCTCAGTTGGATTGAGTACGTTCATAATGATTTTGGATCATAATACGTAGCGGCCCATTATAAATGATATTAAAAATATGTTTGGTTAACTCATTTACAGAGAGTCGATGATCATCCTGTACCCAATATTTGATAATTGAAATGGTAGCACCTGAAACATAACTATGAAAATACATTTCAGGAATACCATCAATCTCATGATTAATACTAATATATTTTTGCATATTTTCTTTCATTAAGGAATGAATTTTTTCTTCAAGTCTACTTTTACGTTCTAGCTGAAGAATCGTATGATAAAACTCCATGTTATCAGAGATATGTTGTAATACCTTAGTCAAAACATTATTTATAAAATCTTCAGCGGTATTTTCTGGTGAACTAATATCGAGTTGATTAAATTGAGTCGATGTCCAAATTTGGGATATACATTCATCTTCCATATCGGTTAATAACATGTATTTATCTTCATAATGTAAGTAAAATGTACCACGATTAATATCTGCTTGATCAGAAATATCTTGAACAGTAATTTTGTCGAGGTCTTTACGCTTTAAAAGGTCAGTAAAAGCACGCTTAATAGCTGACTTCGTCTTTCGTATTCTCCTATCTTCTTTCATAAAATATCGACCTCCTAATAATAAATAGACAAAAATGTACAATCTGTTCAATAACACACAGTATTTGAATAATTGATTATTGTTTATTTTTGACTATCTCATTATAATTTACAAAGTATTAAATATTCAACACATTGTTCAATAAATTGTAGGAGGTTAGATTTCATGAATATTTTTAAAAGTAAACTATTATGGCTTGCACCTATTGCAGCGATATTATTATTAGTTATTTTCTCTTTGGCATTTTATCCAGCGTTTAATCCAAAACCAAAACAATTGCCAATAGCCGTTTTAAACAATGATAAAGGTGTAGACATTCAAGGTAATAAAGTAAATATCGGGAAAAAAATTGAAGATAAATTAATGGATAGTGATTCTGATACAGTTAAATGGGTTAAAGTTGATAAAGAATCAGATATTAAAAAAGGTCTTAAAGATGAAAAATACTATGGGGTAGCTATTTTTAATAAAGACTTTTCTAAAAATGCAATGAGTAAAACACAAAAAGTAGTGATGGATAGTAAAAAGGCAGAAATGAAAGAAAAAGTTGAATCAGGTGAAATCCCTGCAGCTGCCGTTCAACAAATGCAACAAAAAATGGGTAACCAAAAAGTTGATGTGAAACAAGCAACATTTAAAACGATTGTAAATAAAGGTGCAAGGCAAGCATGCAAGCAGCTACGATTACTGGTAATGTGCTTGATGGCATGGGTGATAATTTGAATAAACAAATTACATCACAAAGTCTTAGCACATTAGAAAAACAAGATATAAAAGTGAGCGCATCAGACATTAAAGGTATCACTAACCCTGTTAAAGTGGATAATCAAGAGTTGAATAAAGTTAAAGACCATCAAGGTGGCGGTAATGCACCGTTCTTAATGTTCATGCCAGTATGGATGGGATCACTTGTAACATCTGTATTATTATTCTTTGCTTTCAGAACAAGTAATAACTTTAAAATTCAACACAGAATTATTGCGTCATTAGGCCAAATGTTATTAGCTGTAATCACAGCATTTGCTGCAAGTTTCGCTTATGTGTACTTCATGCATGGTGTATTAGGATTCGATTTTAATCATACAAACCGAGTAGCACTCTTCTTAGCTATTTCAATACTTGGATTTATCGGATTAATTCTAGGTATTATGGTCTGGTTAGGAATGAAATCTATTCCAATCTTTGTCATTTTAATGTTCTTTAGTATGCAATTAGTCACATTACCTAAAGAAATGCTACCTAAAGCATATCAAGGTTGGGTTTATAAAATTGATCCATTCACACATTATACAAATACCCTTAGAGAAATTATCTACATGGGTAGTCATATTGAAATGAATGCAACGATGTGGATGATGATAGGATTTATTATTTTTGGTGCAGTTTCTAGTTTAACTGCTGCTATCGTAAGAAAACATAGTAATAAACGTACTGAAATTCCATCATAGGACTGTAGTTATTTGCCTCAAATTTGGCATGAACGTGTTAAATTTGAGGCTTTTTTGAAAATAAAATAAACTGAAAATTCAAACTTTAATATATCGGTTGACTATTATAAGAATCGGCGTATTATATTCGTTAGACATCTAACGAAATGGAGTGAGACGATGGAGGCTACCTATCAATATTTAGTCAGAATGTTGGCGCATGAGATGAAACATTACGCTGATCGGAAACTAGATGAGTATAATGTTACACAAGAACAAAGTCATACGTTAGGTTATATATACAGACATAAAGACCAAGGCATAACACAAAATGAATTATTAAAGACATTTAAACGAAAAGGGTCAACGGTAAGTTCAATACTTAAAGGTCTGGAGAATAAAGGACTTATTTATAGGATGGTAGATCCTGAGGATTCCAGACGTAAGAATTTGAAATTAACTAAAGAAGGAACGCAACTGGTTGAATCTTTTGTCAGCATCTTCGACGATATTGAAAGTATACTTGTCAAAGATTTTGATGAGAATGAAAAGCAACAACTTAAAAGCTTATTTGAACGCATGCTGAATAATATTAAAACAGAAAATTGATTATTAAAGCTAGCTGTAATTTAAAGTAATGTTGGAATAGCAGCTAGCAATTATTTTGACAATATAGTTAGATATCTAATTATTAGATATCTAATATAAGGAGATTATGGAAATGAAAGACGAACAATTATTTTACTTTGAGAAAGCATCTATATTTAAAGCAATGATGCATTTCTCATTACCGATGATGATAGGCTCATTATTAAGTGTGATTTACGGAATCTTAAATGTATACTTTATTGGCTTTTTAGATAATAGTCACATGATTTCAGCGATATCTTTAACATTACCTATATTTGCAGTACTCATGGCATTTGGTAATTTATTTGGTGTAGGAGGCGGGACTTACATATCACGTTTACTTGGTGCGAAAGATTACACTAAAAGTCATTATGTAAGTAGCTTCTCAATATATAGTAGTTTGGTATTGGGACTTGTTATTGCTATCATAACGCTACCATTTACGGACCAAATTGCGAGTATACTTGGTGCCAGTGGTGAAACGTTGAACTATACGAGTGACTATTTAAAAATTGAATTTTTAAGTACACCGTTTGTTATTTTATTTTTTGTTTTAGAGCAATTTGCTAGAGCAATCGGTAAACCAATTATTTCGATGATTGGTATGCTTTCAAGTGTTGGCATAAATATCATCTTAGATCCGATTTTGATTTTTGGATTACATTTAGATGTCGTCGGTGCAGCATTAGGTACTGCTATTTCAAACGTGGTCGCAGCAATCTTTTTCATTGTTTACTTTTCTAGAAAAAATGAAACGTTATCACTTAATATTAAACATGCCAAACCGACTAAAGCGATAATGCAAGAAATATTTAAAATTGGTATACCTGCATTCTTAATGGTTGTCTTGATGGGCGTAACAGGTTTGGTCGTGAATTTATTCTTGGCAACGTATGGTAACTATGCCATCGCAAGTTACGGTATCTCATTTAGACTCGTTCAATTTCCTGAATTAATTATTATGGGGCTTTCTGAAGGTGTTGTCCCTCTTATCGCGTACAATTTCGTAGCGAATAAAACTAGAATGAAAGATACAATTAAAGTAGTCATCATGTCTATTGCAGTTATATTTGCCATTTGTATGACTGTCGTTCTTTTAGCTGGTCATACCATCGTTCAATTGTTCAGTACAGACCCACAAATTGTCGTCTTAGCTACATTTATCTTAAAAGTTACTATGACATCATTACTTCTAAATGGTATTGGTTTCTTATTTACAGGTATGTTGCAAGCTACAGGACAGGGTCGCGGTGCTACGATTATGGCTATCGCACAAGGGACAGTTATTATTCCAGTTCTATTTGTTTTAAATAGTTTATTTGGATTAGCTGGTGTCATTTGGTCGTTATTAATCGCTGAAACAGTTTGTGCTTTGTTAGCAATGTTTATTGTGTATGCCTTAAGAAATCGCTTAACAGTTGATACAGCATCTTTAATTGAAGCTTAATAAAATGACTAAAAGATTAACAATATAAATTCAAGCGCATAAAACGATTTATAATGAAGATTGAGCTTGAAATTTGAGTTAATAGAAGTCTAGTAATAAGGAGGGAGTGGGACAGAATGCTTTTAAAATTCGTCGTCCCCTCCCATCTTGCTTTTCTTGTAGCATTTCTTAGTGACATTCTCTTTGCTGGGGCCTCGTAAGCAAGGATAACTGGAAGTGAGAAAAGTTTGCTTTAAGCGCCTTTTCAGTTCAGTCAGCTACTGCGAATTTCCCAAATAGCATCACTATGTTATTTATGTCCCAACTACTGCCAGTTTTTATTTTTGGATAAAAAGTGACAAATTAGAATAATTATTGTTAAATAGCACACATTATTTTATCATAAATGGATGAGCAAAATTTTATGGGAGGATGGCAATGGTGAATTTACAACGAAGTTCTAAAGTAGCTTTGGCATTGGTAATGATGTTTTTATTATTGTTAATTCCAACACTTCAAAATGTCGCATCTGCGCATGCAACTTTGGAAAAAACAACACCACCACAAAATGGGGTGATATCAAAGCAACCTGATGCTATAGAGTTAACATTTAATGAGCCAGTGAATGCTGAATATTCGGGAATCACATTATACAATGATAAAGGGGATAAAGTAGGCGATATAGATCCTACTACAACGGGACATTCCAAAACGCTCTCATTTCCAACTGATAAAGTTCAACATGGTACACAGCAAATAGAATGGCATACCGTATCCGCTGATGGGCATGAGATTAGCGATCGATTTGAATTTTCAGTAGGTGAAAAGACAGCAAGTGGTGTCGATACATCTCCAGCCTTTTATGAAACACCTGATTTCTGGTTTGGTCTATTTAGATACATAGCGGAAGGTGCAACAATCATACTTGTAGGGCTATATTGGTTGAATGGTATTGCACGTCGTAATAATTTATCAACATTTGATGTTTTTCCTAGACATATTGCAGTATCTTTAATCATGATGATGGCCTATTTAATGTCGCTTATACTCTACTTAATGACATTATCTTCAGATGTACTAGATGACATATTATCACTTCAACCTAGCGTGATAACGCAATTTCCATATATATTAAGTGCCATTGCGTTAATCGTATTAAGTGGCTTATTCGTCTTAAGAAATATGGAGAAATCATGGTATTGGATGATTTCTATTGCTATGATTTTAGCAATGAGTATGTCAGGTCATGCATGGTCACAAAGTGTGCCATTATGGTCAATTATACTTAGAACGCTTCATTTAACAGGTATCAGTTTATGGTTAGGCGCACTATGTTATTTATTAATTTCAGTATTTACACGTAAGAAAGACGCTGTAGATTTATTACGTGAAATATTGTTTAAAGTTAATGCTGCAGCAGTAGGGATTATCATTATTTCAGGCGTGTTAATGTCTATTGATCAAACAAATATTTTATCAATTTGGACAAACATGCAAACGTGGACGGTATTCTTATTAGTTAAAGTCATTGGTACGTTAATCATGATGATACTAGGATTATTGCAAACAACACGTGCACTTAACAAACGTCATAGAGTCAATAAATCTTCACTTATTATAGAAGTTGTAATTGGTATTGTGCTTATTTTGATCGGCGTAATTATGAGCCAAATTAGTATTCCATAAAAAGGAGAAAAAAGATGATTAAAAAATTATTAGCGACAAGTTTCATACTCTTTTTTGCACTAGGTTTCTTTAAAGTAGCAGACGCACACGTCACTTTGAATCCTAAAGCAGTGGATCCTGAATCCTATGAAAAAGTAGATGTAAGAGTACCAGTAGAACAAAAAGATCATACTGAAAAAGTGGAATTAGAAGTTCCAAAAGAAGTACAAGTTGTTAATATTCAACCAGTGGATGGTTATAAACACAAAATAGATAAAGATAAAAAAGGTAATATCACTAAAATTACTTGGACAGCTAAAGGTAAAGGGATTGGACCTGATGAATTTATGGATTTCCCAATTGTTGTAGCTAGCCCTAAAGATGAAGGCAAGTATGAATTCAAAGCTATTCAAACCTATGATAATGATGATAAAGTCAAATGGACTGGTAAAGAAGATAGTGAACACCCAGCACCAACGTTAGAAGTTAAAAAGAACGCTAATGCAGTAGAAACGAAAGATGAAAAATCACAAGATACTGCTAGTGCACAACAATCTTCAGGTGGTTCAATTGCTTTATGGATCGTTTCAATTATTGCCATTATATTATCATTAGTAGCACTATTTAAACATTCAAGAAATAAATAATGTTAAGTGAGTCAAGGACAAAAGGATACTTAGTCAATATAAAGTAATTAACTTAACACTTAAGCGCGTTACTTTATAATTTGTCTGTTCTAGTCCAACTCCCTAAACGCTACTGCAATGACAATGATGTAACGCAATATTGCATATATTGTCACTTTAAAGTTAACGATAATAAATTATAATATTAGTGTGAGGGAGGCATTATTTATGCGACGATTATTATATGCGTTTTTAGTCTACATGATTTTAGGGCTCATTAGTGGGTTCTACTATAGAGAGTTGACAAAAGCACATGATTTTACGGGCGATACACAATTATCTATTGTACATACGCATACACTTATTTTAGGTATGTTTATGTTTTTAATTCTTATACCCCTAGAGAAGGTATTCAAATTAAGTAGTTATTACTTATTTAACTGGTTCTACTATGTTTATAACATCAGTGTCATTGTAACGATTGGTATGATGGTAACGAAAGGCACTTTCCAAGTATTAGGAAAAAGCTTTTCCCCGGAAGCATTTGCTGGGTTTGCCGGTATCGGTCATACAGGTATGCTAGCCGGATTATTATTATTATTTTTCTTAATTCGACAAGCAGCTATAAAAGAACCAAGAGATTAATTGATAATAGGGAGACTTTTCATATTAATAGCACGTGAGTGTTATGTATGGAAAGTCTTTTTTATAAATAAAGTATTGTTACGATGATTTGAAAATATGATTTTCTTCAATAATATATGCACATATTGTATAATATAGGCAAAATAATGATAATTATTATCATTTGAAAAGGGACACAATCTTGGGAGGATAAATGATGCAAGATGTAACAATTATTGGAGGCGGACCTGCTGGGTTATTTGCAAGTTTCTATGCGGGACTAAGAGGTATGTCAGTGCGAATCATTGACGTGCAAGATAAACTAGGTGGTAAAATGCAAATCTATCCAGAAAAGATTATTTGGGATATTGGTGGCGTCGCTCCGAAACCATGCTTTGAGATTATTAAAGACTTGATCGACCAAGGATTACATTTTAACCCTAAAGTGAATTTAAACGAACGTGTCACAGATATACGTAAAATAGCCGAACGACATTTTGAAGTTGAAACAGATCGTGGACACATCTATGAATCAAAATCTGTCATATTTGCAGTTGGTGGTGGCATAATTAATCCAAAACCACTTCAAATTAAAGATGCTGAACGATATCGTTTAACGAATTTACATTATGTTGTTCAATCATTTTCTAAATTTAAAGGTAAAGATATATTGATTTCTGGTGGTGGTAACACGGCTTTAGACTGGGCAAGAGATTTAGCAAATATCGCCAATTCAATTACATTAGTTTATAGAAAGTCAGATATTAAAGGGTACGAAGTGATGATTCAAGTCCTTGAATCATTAAATGTGACATTAATGCCTAAAACACAAATTAAAGCGTTAATTGGTGACAATCAATGTGAATGTATCAAGGAAGTGACACTTGAGAATAGTGAGACTGGTGAAGTAATCACTCGAGCGTTTGACGACGTTATTATTAGTCATGGCTTTGATCATGAGAATCCACTATTAACAGATTGTACATCTAAACTTGATTTATATGATGACTATCGTGTTAAAGGATTTGGTAATACAACAACGAGTATTCCTGGCATCTTTGCTTGTGGCGATATCGTACACCATGATGCTAAAGTGCATCTT
This sequence comes from Staphylococcus sp. GDY8P57P, assembly GCF_017892585.1. Classification (NCBI taxonomy): domain Bacteria; kingdom Bacillati; phylum Bacillota; class Bacilli; order Caryophanales; family Staphylococcaceae; genus Staphylococcus; species Staphylococcus sp. GDY8P57P. Next base: position 300,345 of record NZ_JAESLK010000019.1, read on the forward strand.
ATCGCAAGTGCTTTTAGTGATGCTGGAAATGCAGCGAATCTAGCTAAAACGTATATTGACCCTGATGCATACAAAGAAGGATATGTTTCAAGTCATAATGACGTATTTAAAGAATCTAATAAGGCTGTTATTAAACAATATTTATAAAATTAACCAAGGGGGATTACGATGATTAGATATTCTCATGAAGCACCAGAAGCTGAGGCGTATTGTCATTTAAGAGTTAAGGCAGGTATGAGCCCAAAGTCAATAGCTGCAGCGCGCAAAGGATTACCTAATAGTTGTTTTAATATTACCATTTATGATGACCAACAACTGATAGGCATGGGCAGAGTCATTGGTGATGGTGGAACGGCATTTCAAATTGTAGATATAGCCGTTGATCCAGACTATCAAGGCCAAGGTTGTGGCAGAATCATATTAGAGCAAATTATGTCATATTTACATTCCGTCGCTGAAAAGGGGACTTACGTGAGTTTGATTGCGGATTACCCAGCCGATCAACTCTATAAAAAATTTGGGTTTACATCCACAGAGCCAAAATCAGGTGGTATGTATATCGTATTTTAACTATAACAAGCACTAGGACGAATCAAATCATACTTGATTGTCCTAGTGCTTGTTTATTATGCATTAAAATCGATGATAATACGACCAAAATTGTCATGATTTAATACGGTTTCAATCGCTTCTGGTAATTCTGAAAATGTGATGATTTGCTTAATATCATGTAGTTGATTCGATTTTAAGTCCGTCGCTAAACGTCTCCAAACACGCTCGCGGAGTTTCATAGGTGTAAATACAGAATCAATTCCGACAAGGCTGACACCCCTCAAAATAAATGGATAAACAGTTGCATCAAATGACACACCACCGGTTAACCCAATCAATGCGACACCACCATTATTATTGATACGATTTGTGACGTAAGGTGTACCATTTCCGCCGATTGGATCAATGGCAGCTTGCCAAGTTCTAGAACCAAGTGGCTTATCATCATTTTGTGTAATACGATCAATAATCTCATTTGCCCCCAAGGTTTCTAATTTATCTACTGCATGTTTATTACCAGTACTAGCAACAACATGATATCCTAAATTAGATAACATCAGAACAGCTAATGCACCAACACCACCAGATGCCCCACGTACAAGGACTTTACCGCCTTCTAATGTCATAAAACCAGCTTTTTCTAATTTCTCAATTGCTAATCCAGCTGTATAACCTGCTGTACCATAAATCATAGCCTCTTCTAACGACAGATTGTCAGGTAATTGAACGACCCAATCCGATTTTACACGTGCATATTCACTGAAACCACCATAATGATTGACACCTAAATCATAGCTTGTAACAATCACTTCTTCGCCTTCATCAATCGTTGGATCCTCTGATTTAACTACAACGCCTGCTAAATCGATACCAGGTACCATCGGGTATGATTTTAGAATGTGATTATGATCTGTTGTAGCTAAGGCATCCTTATAATTAATTCCAGAATAATGAACTTTGATTAAGACGTCACCTTCTGGTAAATCATCCATAGTTATTTGAGTAAAGTCAGGTTTCACACTTCCATCTTCAGTTTTATCTACTATAAAAGCTTTAAATTGTTCTTTCATATTATGTGACTCCTTTATATTAAACTTCGTAAGTATATAATACCCGCATCTCAATTGTTCTATACTTTCTCTTAGTTAAATGAGTAAAGATGAATAATTTAAAAAGATAAAAAAATTTTAAGTTAAAATTGTATTTGAATTGTTGTTGACACATCAAAGGGGTAAACCTATAATAAATTTGATAATGATTATCAATTGAAAATTAAAAGTGTTTATATGAATATAAAAGACGTTATAACCATGATTGTGAGTTGGTGTTAAATATAGCGTAAGGTTACTAACACGAATCATCTTCAAAGGATAATCGCCTAAACTATATTGAGGTGAATACATAATGAAAAAATTACCAACTATTTTACTTGCATCATCGTTACTTTTAGCAGCTTGTGGCAATAATGGTCACAGTGACGATAGTAGCAAAGACAAGCAGTCACAAAGCAGTAAAGGTGAGAACAAAGCCGCTTTACAAAAAGCTACCAAAGAATATGAAAAATATACGGATGGCCAACTTGATAAATTCTTAGAAGGCACAGAAAAATTTGTTGCGGCAATTAAAGCAGATGATATGGATAAAGCTAAAGCATTATATCCTAAAGTGCGTATGTATTATGAAAGATCAGAACCTGTCGCAGAAGCTTTTGGTGATTTAGATCCTAAGATTGATGCGCGTTTAGCAGATATGAAAGAAGAGAAAAAAGAAGATCAATGGACAGGCTATCATAAAATTGAAAAGTCACTTTATCAAGACAATAAAATAGATGAAACAACTAAAAAAGATGCTGATCAATTATTAAAAGATGCTAAAGAATTAGATGCGAAAGCAGATACTTTAGATATTACACCTAAATTAATGCTACAAGGTTCAGTTGATTTATTAAATGAAGTTTCAACTTCTAAAATTACTGGAGAAGAAGAAATTTATTCTCATACTGATTTATATGATTTCAAGGCAAATATTGAAGGTGCACAAAAAATCTATGAATTATTCAAACCAGAATTGGATAAAAAAGATAAAAAATTAAGTTCAGATATTCAAAAGAATTTCGATAAAGTTAATCAATTGCTAGATAAGTATAAAGATGGCGACGGTTATAAAGATTATAGTGCAGTAACCAAAGAAGATAGAAAAGCATTATCAGATGCTGTGAATTCACTTGGTGAACCACTAAGTAAAATGGCTGTGGTTACAGAATGAGTAATGTAGATGATAAACAAAATGACCAAGTTTCCCGCCGTTCATTCTTAAAAATGCTTGGTATAGGTGGCGCCGGTGTTGTGATCGGTGCTAGTGGCGCAGGTAGTATTCTTTCATTTAAATCGATGTTCGATACACCTGAGAATGAAGACAAAGATGCTTTCGAATTTTATGGTCGTGTACAAGCAGGTATCACAACGCCAACACAAAAAAATTGTAACTTTGTCGCACTAGATTTAAAAACCAAAGATAAAAATGCAATTAAAGATATGTTTAAAAAATGGACGCAAATGTCAGTAAACATGACAGATGGTGCGCCAGCTGCTAAAGATAGTCAGAATGAATTATTACCACCCGTAGATACTGGCGAATCAATAGGATTAGGGGCTAGTAAATTAACATTAACGTTTGGTATTAGTAAATCTTTTCTAAAGAAAATCGGTATGTCATCTAAAATTCCAGCAGGATTTAAGGACTTACCACATTTTCCAAATGATCAGTTAGATGATGAGTACAGTGATGGCGATATCATGATTCAAGCATGTTCAAACGATCCGCAAGTTACATTTCATGCAATTCACAACTTGATTCGACCATTTAGAGATGTAGTTAAAATGAAGTGGTCTCAGAATGGCTTTGTATCTGGAAAGCTTGAAGAAACACCAAGGAATTTAATGGCATTTAAAGATGGTACAGTGAATCCACGCAAAAATGATGAACTTAAAAAGTATGTGTTTATCGATGATGGATGGGCTAAAAATGGTACATATTGTATTATTCGTCGTATTCAAATTCATATTGAAACTTGGGACCGAACGTCATTAGAAGAACAAGAAGCAACATTTGGTCGTAAACGTGCATCAGGTGCACCATTAACTGGAAAAAAAGAATTCGACAATATTGATTTAGATGCGAAAGATAGCAGTGGCCAATATGTTATCGATCCTAATGCGCATGCGCGTCTAGCACGTGAAGTTAAAACATCTATTAAACGTCGTGCCTATAATTATAATGATGGAACAAATGCGAAAACTGGCGCGTTAGAAACAGGTTTAATGTTTATTTGTTTCCAAAAATCAACACAACAGTTTATAGATATTCAAAATAATTTAGGTCATAGTGATAAGCTTAATGAATATATTACACATCGAGGTTCTGCATCCTTCCTTGTATTGCCAGGTGTCAAAAAGGGAGGTTACATCGGTGAAACCTTATTTAATTAAATTAATCGCTGTGTTAATCCTTATTCTCACCGTTATTAGAATAGTTCCACCACATCAAGTTAGTGCTGCAGATGATAGTAAAATCAGTGATGTGTATGTGGCGATAACTGATGCAAAATCAACGATAGAAGATAAAGCTAAAAGCAATCAAGAAAAGCAAAATGCACTCGCTGATATTAAAGAAAAAGTGAAATCTTTAAATATTAAAGATAACAAAGAAGGTAAAGACGTAAAGTCAAAATTAGAAGCGGTAGATAAAGCGTCTTCAACTGAAGCGAAAGCTGACAAACTTTCTGATTTAACAAAATCATTAATCGCTTATGAAGAAGCAGTCTCTACAAAAGATATTAGCGGTGAAATTAAAACACTAAAGCAACAAGTTGATGCTAAAGATGAACCAATCAAGAAGGCCATTAAACATAAAAATGATGCCGAATTACAATCAATTAATAATAGTTTGAATCAAATTTGGACAACGCATGAAACTGCCATCAGAAATTATGACGAAGGTAAATATGGTCAAATTGAAGTTAATTTAATGCAGTTACGTGTTGCCATTCAAAAAGAACCATTAGATACTAAAAAAGTAGACAATGCTTGGACAACATTCAAAACAAGTATTGATACAGTGGATCAAAAACAATCTAGCGCAGATAATGGAAAATATAAAGTAACACAACTTAATGATGAGTTAGATAAAGCGATTAAAGGGATAGAAGACAATCACTTAGATCAAACTGATGCAGCATTATCTAAATTTGTTCAAATTTGGCCGTATGTAGAGGGTAAAATTCAAACTAAAAATGGCACATTATATACGACAATTGAAGATAAGATACCTTATTACCAAAGTATTTTAGATCAAAGCAATAAAGATCGCGTTAAAGAAGGCTTACAAGATATTAATAAAGATATTAAAGACACTGTAGGTCAAGAAGGCTATACATTTGTAGATGTCATGATCATCTTCTTACGTGAAGGGTTAGAAGTATTGTTAGTCATTATGACATTAACGACAATGACACGCAACGTTAAGGACAATAAAGGTACGGCTAGTGTTATTGGTGGGGCAATATTGGGATTAATTCTAAGTATTACCTTAGCTGTAGTCTTCATTCAAACGCTTGGAAATAATGGCTTATTACGTGAAGGCATGGAAGCTACACTTGGCATTATCGCAGTTATTTTAATGTATGTGGTTGGTATTTGGATGCATAGACGTTCAAGTGCTAAACGTTGGAATGACATGATTCAAAATATGTACCAAAATGCGATAAGTAATGGCAACCTAGTATTGTTAGGTACAATTGGTTTGATTTCTGTTCTGCGTGAAGGTGTAGAAGTTATCATTTTCTATATGGGTATGATAGGTAGCATTACGACAATGGATTTTGTGATTGGTATTGCATTAGCGATTGTTATATTGATCATTTTTGCATTACTATTTAGATTCATAGTCAAACTTATACCTATTTATTACATCTTTAGAGTGCTTTCAATTTTAATTTTTGTAATGGCATTCAAAATGCTTGGTGTAAGTATTCAGAAACTTCAATTGTTAGGAACATTACCACAACATGGCATTGAAGGTTTACCTACAATTGGTTTTATAGGATTTTATCCTAATGTTGAGTCAATTGTAGCGCAATTAATTTACATTATATTGATTGTGTTTTTCATTTTCAAAAATCGTCAGCACAAACAAACTATTTCTGAGCATCATTAAGACATATTAATAATCAAATAAAAACCTCAAGCCCTGTATGTAACAAGGGCTTGAGGTTTATTTGTGTTTAGGCGCGATGTGATAGTCTGGCAATAAGCATACTAAACTCAAACAGGATGATTAGTGGTAATGTTAAGAGTAAATTTAAAGTGATATCTGGTGGTGCGATAATACTCGCTATTACAAAGCAACCAAAATAAATATATTTACGATAGTGCTTAAGTGCTTTAACATCTATTAAATCAAATTTAGCAAGTCCCATAAATAACGTAGGAAGTTGAAATAAAATGCCAAAAATGAGTAGCCATCGTATTAATTCATGTAAGTAAGCCTTAAATCCAATAACTGGTTCAATGCTTAAAATGGCAGATAATGTCAAAGAGAAATTAATAATCAATGGAAAGCCTATAAAAAACGCAAACGCAACGCCAATGATAAATAATAACGCACACCATAAACTGTATTTAATGATAAAACCTCGTTCATACGCATGAAGTCCTGGTGCAATAAACGCCCACAATTGGTAAAACACAATGGGTATGATTAAACATAAAGCTACAAAAAAGATAATCATAATGTAAATTTGAATCATTTCTGTAAAAGAAAAGGCATGTAATGTTACGTGTGCACGTTTAATATAATGTATAAATGGTTTCATCCACCAATGTGATGAAATATATACAATAATGGTTGCAACAATAAAAGCGATAAACACTTTGACGAGACGAGCGCGTAATTCATCAAAGTGTCCTAAAAGCGTATTGCTATTTTGTATGTTCTCGTTGTTGTTTTGATTCTTTACTGGGCGTATCGTGACTTTCATCTGTATCTATATTTTCTGCAGCAGACTTAAATTCTTTCAAAGTACTACCAATTGCTCGGCCAAATTGTGGTAACTTTTTAGGGCCAAATATAATCAAAGCAATGATGCTAATTACAACTAAACTGGTTGGTCCTGTAATTCCTAATACAAACATGTTTATTACCTCACTCATCATATATAATAATATCATCTTTACTTTATACTCATTGATAAATATTATCAATAGGAATTTTCGCCGTTCACAAATTAAACGAATTTATTGAATAGCGAGACGATTATAGGGAATAATTTATACAATAAAAATACGTAATTCATGATGAATGAGGGGGATTGAATGATGACTGAACAAATAACGATGATTCAAGTTACAGATGTTAGTGATTTAAGACAAATTGCAGAAACAACGTTTTACGATACATTTGAGGGTGAATACACAGAGGCTGATTTCGAACAATTTTTTAAGAAAAGTTATAACGAAACAGTATTATTAAATGAATTGAATAATCCTAATTCATTTCATTACTTTTATAAAGTAGATAATCACATTGCCGGATATTTGAAGCTTAATATTGGTGACGCGCAAACAGAAACAATGGGTGAGGACTATTTAGAAATTCAAAGGATTTACTTCTATAAAACTTATCAAGGTGGAGGAAGAGGGCACACATTTATCCAGCTGGCACTCGATAAAGCTCGAGAACTCAGTAAAAGTAAAGTTTGGTTAGGTGTGTGGGAACATAATCAACAAGCATTATCATTTTATAAGAAACATGGATTCAAAGTGACTGGGCAACATGAATTTATAACTGGTGATGTCGTTGATATAGATTTAATCATGGAAAGAAAGGTTTAGCATAGAATATGTTGAAACTAGATAAGGGAGTGGGACGACGAATTTAAAAGAATTCTGTCCCACTCCCTTATCATACTTATTTATGATTAATGATATCTCGCATCAATTGCGTTAATTTTTTTAATGACATATTATTATCGTTTACGAGTGGATGGTTAGAAATATCAGATAATGAATGATGTATTAAATTATTGTGCAATAATGCCTCATCTGTATACCAAACTTTAGATAAACTATTCATAACATCATCATATACACCACGTTCTTGTTGATAAGCCGCATGATTTGGTGTGTAAAGACATACCTTTTTGCCAATCGTTAAAGCATCAAAGATAATTGAAGAATAATCGGTAATTACAACATCCGATACTAATAATAAATCTTGGGTTTCAATATGACTTGGTGCTTCAATTGCACCTTCAGGAAGGGTCATATCATCTTCAACATGACCTTTGAAAATAACATGGTATGCTTCCAATAATTCTGGAGAGATGGTCATTAATTCTGTAGCATCTTTATCTGCATGCCACGTAGGTGCATATAATAAAATTGGCTTTGTTCGATCCACATTTAAGGCATCTTTAATTTTCTTCTGATGATTTTTGTCATTTTGATAGTGGCATAAATAACTTATTCTTGGATAACCATATGAAATCAGTTCCGTATGTTGATTTGGAAATGCTGTTTCAAACAAGCCCGTAGCTGCCTCGGAATCTGTTAAAAGGTAGTCTTGTTTAAGCCATTTATTATACTTACGGGCCTTATAATTGTAGATATTTTTATTTTGGTCTGGTTCTTTACTATCTAAGAAGAGCTTTTTGATTGGTGTTCCATGCCATAATTGAATCACAGTGCCATTTGGTTTGAATTCATCGGGCATATAACTTTCGATAACGACAATTTTGGCAGTTTCTATTAATTCTTTATTATTTTCTGCATCAGTAGGTAAAAAGTATGGTCCACGTCGATCATTTGTGATGAAATAAGCTTCAGTAGTAGGGTTTCTCTTCACAAAATAATTGAATAAATATTTAGAGTTACCTCTATAACCATAATCAAATCCTAAAAACACAACATGATTTTTAACTTTTGAAGGATCTTTATCATATACATAGCTTAGATTACGATGCTTTTTTAATGCATGATTTTGCATCTTTCTATAAATCCATTTGGGTAATTTAAATTTAGTAGTGATAAGCCAACTATCTACAAAGCGCATTTCATCTTCTTTACCCGGATATTTAAACTTAGAATATGGAATAGGGTGTCCATGAATATAAGCTAATTTATTTAAATCAAAGTGATTAATTTTTTTAATATCAAATGTATCTAAGGAGTTCCAAAATGCATTACTTGTCGGACATTCATGAATGAAATTAAAAACGACATGATTATCAATATCGATTTCATCTTTCAAAACAGTAACGACGGCTAAATCCATAATAGAATGGATATCATATTTAGATAAATGGAATAAAGCACGTTCAATATTGAAAATGATATTAGGATAATGATTGATATTTTTCATCCATGATAAAAAAATTAATGTATCATCGCCAAAATAGCGACAGTCATTTAAATATAAGTCATTTATCGTATAGTCTACTGCGATTGAATTATGTGTTGCAGCGACAGCTTCCAACATATCATGATTGATTTTAATATCATTTGAATAAGGAATGAAATGTGAATAACCAGCTGATTTCGCTTTGTTTAGTTGTAATGCAAGATGGCGCATATTTGAAATATTTATTTGTTTAATCATCATACATTGTCCTTTAACTCTTAAATTTCTTAAATATATTTTACCATGTGACTAAGAAAAATTCATATTTACAAAAATGGTAGCATTGATTAATTAAAAAGTTTGGGAAATTTTGTTGAAAAAAGAGGATTTTTAATTTGTTAAAAATTTAACAAAAATTTTATAAAAAGTACTATATAGTATTGTCATTTAAGTAGAAAGATGGTATATTTTTATTGTGAAAAAGTTCACAAGACTTAAATTTGTGAAATCTAGCACGATTAACTTGTCGACAAACTAATTTACCTTATAACAATTAGAAATATGCTCACATTTCAATTGTTAAATCGCTAGAATGTTCATTAATACAAACTAAAGGAAAGAAGAGTCAAAATTATGTTAGTTCAAACATTTGATCCATTTGATAATTTGGTATTATCTAGCTTAATCGCAGCAGTACCTATTATTCTATTCTTATTATGCTTAACTGTATTTAAAATGAAAGGTATTTACGCTGCAATCACAACTTTGGTTGTTACATTACTTATTGCCATCCCATTCTTTAAATTACCACTTGGTATTGCAACAGGTGGCGTTGTAGAAGGTTTCTATCAAGGTATTATACCTATTGGTTATATTGTCATGATGGCAGTATTACTTTACAAAATCACTCAAGAATCTGGACAATTTAATACGATTCAAGATAGTATTACAAGTATTTCACAAGACCAACGTATCCAATTATTATTAATTGGTTTTGCATTCAATGCGTTTTTAGAAGGTGCAGCTGGGTTTGGTGTACCAATCGCAATTTGTGCGTTATTACTTGCTCAACTAGGATTTAGACCATTACAAGCTGCAATGTTATGTTTAGTAGCGAATGCTGCTTCTGGTGCTTTTGGTGCCATCGGAATTCCAGTTGGTGTGGTAGATACACTCCACTTACCAGGTGGCGTACATGCAATGGGTGTATCACAAACTTCTACATTAACATTAGCAATTATTAACTTCTTTATACCATTCTTACTTATCTTTATCATTGATGGTTTAAAAGGTGTTAAAGAAACATTACCAGCTATCTTAGTTGTATCAGTAACTTATACATTATTGCAAGGATTATTAACAGTATTCAACGGACCTGAATTAGCTGATATCATCCCACCATTAGTAACAATGGGTGCTTTAGCTTTATTCTCAAGAAAATTCCAACCAAAACATATTTTCAGAGTGCAAAAAGATGTGGAACCTGAGCCGGCGAAACACCATAATGCTAAAGAAATTATATATGCATGGAGTCCATTCGTTATCTTAACAATTGTAGTTATGATTTGGAGTGCACCATTCTTTAAAAACTTATTCTTACCAAACGGTAAATTATCAGCATTAGTGCTTAACTTCACTTTACCAGGTACATTCAGTGAAGTGGCTAATAAATCAATCATGTTAAGTTTCAATTTCATTGGACAAACAGGTACAGCAATTTTAATCACAATCATTATCACAGTATTAATGGCTAAGAAAGTAAGTTTCGGAGATGCAGGACGTTTATTTGGTGTCACATTTAAAGAATTATGGTTGCCAGTATTAACAATTTGTTTCATTCTTGCGATCTCTAAAATCACTACATATGGTGGTTTAAGTGCAGCAATGGGTCAAGGTATTGCTAAAACTGGAAATGTCTTCCCAGTATTATCTCCTATCTTAGGATGGATTGGTGTATTTATGACTGGATCAGTGGTTAATAACAACTCATTATTCGCACCAATTCAAGCATCAGTTGCACAACAAATTGGTACAAGCGGTTCATTACTCGTAGCCTCAAATACAGTGGGTGGTGTAGCAGCGAAATTAATTTCACCTCAATCAATAGCAATCGCGACTGCTGCTGTTAAAGAAGTAGGTAAAGAATCAGAATTACTTAAAATGACATTACGTTACAGTGTTGGATTATTAATCTTCATCTGTATTTGGACATTTATCTTATCTCTAATTCTGTAATCAATATAAATGAGTGCTTATAAATATAGTTCTTATGAAGATGAGAGCAGCACATAATTCCTAGAAAAATAGCCAGTAAATGAGTTTTTTATAAATTCATTTACTGGCTTCTTTATTGTATAAACAAACTATACGTTGTGTGTATATTTTAGAAAAGGTTTCACCGTCATTTAAGACAAGCGATATACGGAAAGATAAAAAGAGATAGCAGAACAGCGAGTGGGACAGAATTCTTTTGAATTCGTCGTCCACTCCCAGCTTGCTTTGCTTGTAGAATTTCTTAGTGAAATTCTCTTTGTTGGGGCCCCGACTCCCAGCTTGCTTTGTTTGTAGAATTTCTTGATGAAATTCTCTTTGCTGGGGCCCCGACTTGCTTTGCTTGTAGAACCTGATTAACCCGGTTTCTCAGTGCAGGGGCCATTCATAGGGGACAGCTTATAAAGTAGGGCTTATTTGACTTCTCGTTTCACTTAAGTTGAGATGCTTACCGAGGCGGAGTAGTGCTTTAAGTTTAAATGCTATTTATAGCGGACATAAATGTTTCATAAACAGTGGTAGGTGTATATTGTTTTAAAGTAACATGTCCTTCATGAACCATCTGGTCGGCATCATCAATATGATTCATAGCGATGTCGATGTATTTTGCTAATGAACCAGCATCACCATAATTTGCTAAGTAACCATTAACCTGATGTGTGATGATACTTGCAGGCCCTAGTGTATCTTTAAAACTGATAACAATATTATCCTGCGCCATTGCTTCTAATACAACCATACCAAACCCTTCGTTTCTTGACGGTACGACGGTGATTTTACTTTTAGCTAATTTAGTATTAAGTTGTTGCGTTGCGTTATAAAGTGTAATTAAATCGTTTAAATGATGTTGATCAATCAGTTGTTGCAAAGACTCGCGTTCTTGGCCATCTCCATATATTTCTACTTTAAAGTTGAGTCGCTTAAGATCATCTTGAATTCGACGAATGCTTTCTATTAAAATATCAAAGCCTTTTTCAAACTCTAATCTACCCGCACTCATGATAATATTCTCTTTGTTAGTATCATTTTTAACTGGTCTGATGATATTCGGAACGGTATAAACAGGTGTGTTGATATGTTGCGCATAATTTAACTGATCTTGTTTCGTTAACGTTGTAATAAGATCTAATTTACGACACGCATCAAGTATATCTTGTTGATAGTGTTCTGGATGTGCTTGTAAATTCATATGTTCCATTCCAATCGTCATCACATCGTTAGGATGATACTTTGATATTAAAATATTAAAACTCGCTCTAGTACCTACAAGCACATCTGTATCTACTTTTTTAATCGCTTTAATCATTTTATTTTCTACGTATTTTGAAAATTGATTTAATCCAGGTTCATGATGGTTTATTTCGGTTGGTTTCAATAGGGAAGTATACTTATTAATACGATTCATAATGATTGCTTTAATGTTCTGAGGTTTTAAACGATAGTCGATTAGTGTTTTTATTTTTATATTGTTATTTATTTTAAAATAAGGTTCGTCTTGCGCACGAAAAACAGAAATAATTTCTACGTGATGCCCCTTATCGGAAAGTGTATTAGCTAATTCAGAAACAGCTTTCACAGTTCCGCCTAAAGCATAGACATTATGCATAAAAAATGTGAATGATTTCATAGTTACACCTCTAATGATTCATAATAGTGAATTATAGCATTTCTTATGTATGTCTAATAGTAATAGCAATATCATTCGAATCGTCTATCGACCCTGCTTTATCTATTAAAAGATGAAAACTTTATGTAAACACTTTTTTCATGGGGGGATTATGTATATAATTAAACTAGTTAATAAAAAGTCGATTTTACGTATAGCGTAAAGTTAATATTAAAAATTTTAATAAATAAAGAAAGCGTTTTAATTTATTAAGCCAAGGTCAATATCCTATCGACTAAAGATGTGAAAAAAAGGGGGACTGTATTGTTATGAGTTCAGTACATAGCAAAACAGATGTCATCTTAATAGGTGGCGGTATAATGAGCGCAACACTCGGAACGTTATTAAAAGAATTATCTCCAGACAAAGAAATTAAAATATTTGAAAAATTAGAACAATCTGGTGAAGAAAGTTCAAATGTTTGGAACAATGCTGGGACAGGGCACTCTGCACTGTGTGAATTAAATTACACTAAAGAAGGTAAGGAAGGTTCCGTTGACATTACGAAAGCAATTAAAATCAACGAACAATTCCAAGTCTCTAAGCAGTTTTGGGCACATTTAGTTAGAACAGGTCAATTAGAGAATCCTGCTAACTTTATTCAATCTGTGCCGCATATGAGTTTTGTTAAAGGTATCTTTAATGTGAAATTTCTTAAAAACAGAGTCGCAGCATTAAAAGAAAATATTCTATTTGAAAAAATGGATATTACTGAAGATCGTGACAAAATTAAAGAATGGGTTCCGTTAATGGTTGAAGGAAGAACATCACATGTGCCTATAGCATTATCTCGTGATGAGAGTGGTACAGATGTAAACTTCGGTGCATTAACAAAGAAACTTATTTCTAATTTAAAAGATAGAAATGTAGAAGTATCTTATAAACAAGAAGTTGAAAATATTGAGAAACTTGATAATGGAAACTGGAAAGTGACAGTTAAAGATTTAAATTCTGGTCAAAGCAAGGCATATGAATCAGAATTTGTATTTATTGGGGCTGGCGGTGCAAGTTTGCCACTTCTACAAAAAACAGGTATTAAGCAATCAAAACATATTGGTGGTTTCCCAGTAAGTGGTTTATTCTTGCGTTGCACGAATAAAGACGTGATTGAGAAACATCATGCGAAAGTATATGGTAAAGCAAGTGTCGGTGCACCACCAATGTCAGTGCCTCATTTAGATACGCGATTTGTAAATGGTGAACGTGCTTTATTATTTGGACCGTTTGCAGGATTTTCACCTAAATTCTTAAAAACAGGTTCAAATTTAGACTTAATACGTTCAGTAAAACCAAATAATGTATTAACGATGCTTTCAGCAGGTATCAAAGAAATGGATTTAACGAAGTACCTTATTTCACAACTGATGTTAAAGCATGAGGATCGTATGAATGATTTACGTGTATTTGTGCCTAATGCGAAAGATGAAGATTGGGAAGTTATTGTTGCAGGACAACGTGTACAAGTGATCAAAGATACCGAAGATAGCAAAGGGAACTTACAATTTGGTACAGAAGTCATCACATCGGATGATGGATCACTTGCTGCCTTATTAGGCGCTTCTCCAGGTGCATCTACTGCAGTAGATATTATGCTTGATTTATTACAACGTTGTTATGGTAATGAGTTTAAAAACTGGATTCCTAAGATTAAAGAAATGGTACCTTCATTCGGTCTTAAATTAACTGAACATGAAGACGTTTATCGTGCAGTAAATAAAGAAATTCAAAAATATTTAAATGTTAAATAATCGCACTAGTTTGTATAGATAACACATAATTGGCTAGCTACTCTAATTCAATTCCATGAGTAACTAGCCAATTTTTATTTCTCCCTTTTATTTAGTTGTCGATTAATTTCTGTAACGTACTTTTTGTTTGTAAAGTAAGATTTAATCCAAATCATCAAATATATAATGATGAAATAAAATGTGAATATCAAAATATTTGAAATTTTAATTGAAAACCATCCGGCTAAAATACCAATGGGCAGTAAACCAATATAGCTAAATATGAAATGTAATAGCGTAGCACGTGTGATACTCCAGTCTGTATGCGTAAAAATAAGTATCCGGTCGTTCTCACTGTGTAAGTGGTTTAAATGATGATATAAATGGCATATATTTATAAGTTTGATGTCAGTCTAATCGTAAAGGTAGTACCTCGTTGTACGTCACTAGACACGCTAATTTCGCCCTGGTGTAATTTAATAATTGATTGCGTAATGGCTAGGCCTAAGCCATTACTATTATCTTGCTCGTTCAGTTTATAAAATCGCTCAAAAATATGTGATTGAGTTTCTGATGGAATCGTATTTCCTTCATTATTGACACTAAATAAAATTGAATCATTATGCTCATGAGAAAGCCTAACTTCAACTGTACCACCAATTGAAGCGTACTTAATCGCATTTTGAATAAGATTAGAGAATGCTTGATGTAATAAACGACTATTTCCTTGGAAATAAACGTCACTTAAATCAGACAACAACATTAAATCTTTATTATCTAATTCGAATTGCTCATGACGTATAATTTCTTTAATCATCGTAGTAATGTGCATATGATCATCAAAGCGTAAATGATTGGCATTATCTAATTCTGATAGGAGAAGTAATTCCTTTGTGAGATTACTTAATCGAGTTACTTCGTCGTGAATTTCATCAATGTATGTCTGCCTTTTTTCTTGCGTCGCTGTAAATTGTAATTCTGTAAGTAAACGTTGAATATGTGTTAATGGTGTTTTGATTTCATGTGAAACATTTTGAACGAAGTGTTGTCGCATATCATCGACTTGTTTTAATGCTTGACGCATAGCGTCGAATCGATATTGTAGTGTGCCGATTTCGTCATGACGACTTTGATAAATGGGTGTATCGAAATCCCCGTGTATTAAACGCTCTGTAGCTTGCTTTAGCGTTTTTATAGGTTTAATGATTGAATAAGTTGATGCGATAACTAGGGTGATTGAAATACTTAATAAACAAATTAATAATACTGAAAGGAAAGTACGAAACTCACTAAAGGTTTCGCCTATATCTGGACGCATAAACACGGCAAGCGGTTGATGATTTTGGGTAAAGCGGACGCCTACAGTATTATCTGTTTCATTATCAAAAAATCCAGTTACAAATAATTCGAATGGCTTATTTTTGATACCGTGATAGTCCTCGCCTTGTAGAACTTGGTTGATCGCGGCGTTTGAAATCGTGTCTTGGCGAAATGGTTCACCATAAAATGTTTTATGATGTGCACGATCTACAATCATAATTTGATAGTTCATATCGCCTAGGTGTTTGAAATAGGCTTGACTTTCAGACTGATTTGAAGAGGCATGAAATTGTCGTGCTTCTTTTAAAGTACGCATTATCTTAGTATCATTATGTGCTTTTAAATTGAAATGGTAATATATATTAGCGAATAGAAAGCTTACTAAAGCACTAAATAGAATAACGGTAATTGTATAGATTGCAATACGTGTATAAAGAGATTTAAACATGGGTAATCACCTTGTATCCTTGTCCACGAACCGTTTGTATTTCAATCGTGGCATTTAATTGATTTAGACGATGACGTAGTCGTTTGATATGTACGTCTATCGTTCTTTCATCTCCCTCATAATCGAACCCCCAAATGCGCTCTATTAATGTGTTGCGCGTAAAAATATGTTTTGGCTGACCACATAATAAAAATAATAATTGAAACTCTTTAGTAGGTAAATTTACATTTTTGGATCCAACAATGACTTCCATATATTCTTGAATTAAAGTTACATTGCCTAATTTTATAATATCTTGAGAATTAATTTGATAACGTCTTAGTACAGCTTTAATTCTAAATAGTAATTCTTTCACTTCAAATGGTTTCGTAACGTAATCATCTGTTCCACTCACAAATGCACGTTCTTTATCGCTTAGCGCATCTCGTGCTGTTAGCATAATAACAGGTATGTCATAGTCATTTTTTAGCACTTGGCACAGTTCAAATCCATCCATACCAGTCATCATAATATCGACTACAGCAATATCAACTTGGTTATTTGTAAGGTATTGTAATGCGTTTTCTCCACTGGCATGTGTAACGGTTTGAATTTGAGCCGCTTCGAGATGCTGAGAAACGTAATGTAATATTTTGTAGTCATCATCCACAATTAAACACTTCACCATCATTATTACTCCTTTAATATATTTAACATGATTATATGAATAACTATATCAAAAAACAAATTCCATTAAAGTTCATATTCAGTTCATATTGTGTCATTAAACTGTGTATTGAAATAGCAGTGGGAGGTAGTAAGTATGAATTTAGCATGGAAAGAAATAAAATTTTATAAATTTCGTTACACATTAATCATGTTAATCATCTTTTTATTAGGAAGTATGGTTCTATTTATTAGCGGATTAGCACAAGGATTAGCACGAGAAAATATATCATATTTAAACAATATGCCGGCAGAACATTATATTGTTGAAGATAATAAAGAGCCTAAGTTAGAAAGTTCACAGATGAATCAGTCTCAGAAAGATAAAATAGAAGATATCATTCATCAAGATGCCACGCAAATAGGCACACAAACACTTAAAATCAATCAAGACGAGCAAGATGTTATTACATTTAGCACACCAAAACATCTTAAGCCAAAACTTATAACTGGTAGCTATCCAACTCAACAAGATGAAATCGCTATAAGTGAAAAATTAACTGGAAATGATTTGAAAGTTGGAGATTACGTTTCATTTAAAGGGCATGACACGCGCTATAAAATAAGCGGGATAATGAATGAAACCATGTATTCCCATAGTTCAATGATATTAATGAATAAAGAAGCGTTTGAATCAATGAATAAGCAAATATCAACATTCTACCCTGTTGAAAATATAAATAAAGATGACAAAGCGTCACTTAATCAAATAGACGGTATAAAAGTAGTGAACGAAAAGACGTTAACAGATAACATTGCTAGTTACCAGGCAGAGCAAATGCCACTTAATTTAATGATTATTAGCTTATTTGTTATTACAGCTATCGTATTAAGTGCATTCTTTTATGTGATGACGATTCAAAAGATCCCTCAAATAGGTATTCTAAAAGCTATTGGTATTAAGACCAAACATTTATTAACTGCACTTTTACTACAAATTGTTTTAACAACAATGGTTGGCGTTATTTTAGCATTTATTGTCATACTTATTTTGAATACGGTTATGCCAGTGACAATGCCATTTTATTTAAATTATAGTCAGGTATTATTAATGATTGCCGTATTTCTAATCGTAGGATTAATAGGTGCATTACTATCCTTTATAAAAGTACTAAGAGTAGATCCGATAGAGGCAATTGGAGGTATGGAATAATGACATTACAACTTAATCAAATTACTAAAACATTTGGTAGTGGAGATGCTCGAACTGAAGTGTTAAAAGGGATTAATTTTGAGGTCAATCAAGGCGAGTTTATTATTCTTAGTGGCGCATCTGGTTCAGGTAAATCAACACTTCTAAATATTTTAGGGGGATTATTAAGTCCTTCAAGTGGAGATATTTTATATAATGATAAGCAATTATTCTCTAATGATGTAGATAAAACCAGTCTAAGATTAAATGATATCGGATTTATTTTTCAATCATCGCATCTCGTACCTTATTTAACTGTGGAGGAACAATTAACGATTGTAGCTAAAGAAGCGGGAAGTAAACGTAAAGAGGCTAAAGAGAAAGCGCAGAGACTACTCAATGAAATAGGCTTGAGTCATCGTCTAGCTGTTTATCCACATTTGTTATCTGGAGGAGAAAAACAACGTGTGGCGATTATGAGGGCCTTTATGAATGAACCTAAAATTATATTAGCGGATGAACCGACAGCAAGTTTAGATGCGGATAGAGCGACATCTGTTGTTCAAATGATTAAATCTCAAGTTCAAACCAAAGATATGATTGGTATTATGATTACGCATGATAAAAGATTATTTGAATATGCAGATAGAGTGGTTAAAATAGAAGATGGTAAAATAGAGTTATAAAAAGTACAAATATTGAAGTAGTTAATCATTGTATAAAGTAAATCGTATAATAATAGTTAGACAAGAAGCGAGCACGACTAACATATGTCATTAAACGATGATACAAGCATAATCAATTGGGAGTTGGATGATGAATTCGTATAGAATTCTATCCAACTCCCATCTTTATGTTTTAAAATAAGATATAAATTGATGCAAAAAATAAAATTGCAAAGTAAATGGTTAAGAGTAGTTTATATTGATACATAAGTGCTAAGAAATCTCTAATCAACGCAACATTAAAGAAATGATAGGGTGTATGACTTCCAATACCATCGACTTTCATTTGATTTATTTGTGCAAATCTCATGCCGCGTAAAATATGAAATTGGCTTGTGACACAAAGTATACTAGGAGGATGTTTATATAGATTGCCTATGATTCTTTTAGAATAATAAAAGTTTTCAAAGGTATTGGTTGATTGTTCCTCTACGATAATATTAGACTCAGGAACCTCGTGATCAATTAAATAATGTTTCATCGCCAATGCTTCAGATATTGGTTCATCAGGTCCTTGGCCACCGCTCACAAGCACGTTGCATGTCCCTTTTTGTTGATGATAAACGCTTAGTGCACGATTTAATCTATCAGCTAACATCGGTGTAACGTTCTTTGTGAATATACCAGCACCCAATACCATAATTAACGCGTATTGATTTTGCGTGGTTATACGACCTAAAGCCGAAGACCAAGCCATATAGAGTAAGAATGCATAACATGTGCTTATAGCAACCATCGTAAGCCATAGGAAGATGCCATTGATGATAGGAATGGGCATCGTGCTAAGGTATGCAAGAATCGCCGTGAATAGTACACCTAATATGAGATGTTTTATCATTTTATTTAAAAATGTTTTTCCTTTTTTAAGTGTAAAAAGATGATAATGTTTCAGTAGTAAACCAAGCGTAGTAATAATCATAAGTAGTATGAGTGTAGTAGGTATTGTCATTGTTAATACATTTATGACGGTAATCATCATGCACAATATGACAGTTATTATAAATGTTGTTAAATTTAAAAGTTGTTTTACATTGAATAATACACCTACTACAATACATAACACAATGAGAGCTAAAATAATTGCGAACATAGGAAGTACCTCGAATTTCTTTATATATATATAAATGTAATCGAACCACTTACCATTTAGCAACTATTAACCACGGAATGAGGTTTTCAAGAGAATTGTTTATTGATATGATTTAACAGAGTATGTATAAACGTAATGGATGACTAATTAACAAGGAGTAAAGCAATGAGCAGAATTTCTAGAAACCACATCGAATTTATGAAACAATTCATCGATGATACCAATACTTTAACCGCCAAGCTATTAAAAGATCAACAAAGTAAGTATGGCATTTCAATGGAACAATCCAATGTACTCAGATTACTAAGCCATCATCATGCATTATCAATTACAGAAATAACTGAGAAGCAAGGTGTTAATAAAGCAGCGGTGAGTAGACGTATCAAGAAACTCATTGACAGTGGCTTCGTAGCATTACAAAAATCTAATAACAATATCGATCAACGCCTGAAATATGTTGTTTTAACAGACAAAGGTCGTCAATATACTGAAGAAAATAATGAGATTGTTAGTGACATTGTCAGTGATATGGTGGCAGACTTATCAAGTAAAGATATTGAGAAAGCGTTAAGTGTATTATATATAATAGATGAAAGAGTAAAAAAATTTAATTCAAAAGTTTAAATTAGTATGAAGCTTTAGACCGATTATTATATAATAGATATCATATTCTTAACTTGAACGTACAATATCAATCGTTAAATTTAATATAGTAGTGGGGAAGTTGGTGACTAAATGAGTACATGTCCGAAATGTGGACAGAAAATTGACAATAATAATCTGAACAAGTGTCCTAATTGTGGGAAGAAATATAAAAAATCAGACAGCAAAGACAAGCAAATCCATACCCCTCAAACCAACACATCAAATATTAAGATTAAAAAATTTATTCCTTGGGCAATCGTTGCATTTATTGTTATATTGCTCATCATTGTATTTTTATTGGTAAGGAATTATAACACGCCTGACGCGCAAACTAAAATTTTAGTTAATGCTATTGATAATAATGATTCACAAAAGGTCGCAACGTTATTAAGTTCTAAAAATTCTCATATCGATTCGGATGAAGCGAGCGTCTATATTGACTACATTAGAAGTGAAGTCGGTATGAAAAAATTTGCACATGATATTAGATCAACTGTTGAAACATTAAATAAAAGTGATTCCAAAGAGGCAATTAATTTAAAAACACGTGCGGGTAATAATTACTTACGTGTGAGTAAAAACGGAACTCGATTACTCATATTTGATAATATGAGTTACACCGCACCAACAAAACAAGCAATTGTTAAACCTAAGCTTGATACGAAATATGAGTTCAAAGATGGCGGTAAAAAGAAAACGGTTATTGCTGATGCCAATAAAACAACGTCACTTGGTAGATATATTCCAGGCATATATTCTATTGATGCTAAAAAGGAAACAGAGTATGGCACATTTAGCGGTCAGCTTAAATTTGATTTTAGATATGGTAAAGGAAACACAGTTGAAGTAAATGAAAATTTCAATGAAGCACTATTAACCGTAAAATTAAAAGGAAAAAGTGACTTAGACAAAAACTCACTAAAAGTTGAAATTAATGATAAACAAATGAAATACAGTCGATCTAGAGAGTATGGACCGTATCCTCAAACGAAAGATGTGACCGTATCTGCCTTAGGAAAGGCTAAAGGAAAAACATTCCGTACAGAGACTAAAACAATTAAAGCAAGAGACTTAGGTAATATTAATAGTGCAGTATTAGAGTTTGATGATGAAGAGATTAGTGATTATATTGAAGAAAAAGAAGCTGAAGAAAATAGCTTAAAAACAAAATTGAGTCATTTTTTTAACAATTATTCTTTAACACTAAATAGCGCTATTTCTCAAGGTAACTTTAATTTAGTAAGCACATTTTTAAAAGATAAATCCAGCATCTATAAAATGATAGAAAATAATTTAAATCATTCAGCTGCTTTCATAAATCCACAAATTATTAGTGCCAGTCAACAAGGTAACACGATTAACACTAAAGTGCAGCATCTGAATAGTAATGGTCAATATGAAATTACGGATTATGAATTAACTGAGGATCATCATACCGGGAATCTTCAACTCGTTGATTCAAAATAAATTGAACAATACCAAGTGTTTAGGATAAGAAATAGTTTAATATGATTGCTTATAACAATAAAGCCTCGCTTATCAATCATGTAATGATGCTATTTTGTAAATTCGTAGTCACTGACGAAACTGAGAAAATGCTTCAATCAAGCTTTTCTCAGTTTTAATCATACTTGCATGCGGGGATTACTAAAAAGCATGTCATTAAGAAATACTATAAGCAACGCAAGCTGGGGTGGGGCAACGAATTGAATAAATCATTCCGTCCTACGCCCGCTCGTTCTTTTTTTAATACATAGAAAATATGAAACCTACAAAGGTGGGATACGTTAATGGATATAGAGCAAAACCAAAGAAAACATTCACCCTTATTTATTATTATATTAGGTGCTTTAACGGCCATAGGTGCCTTATCGATAGATATGTTTTTACCAGGACTACCTGAATTAAAGAATGATTTTAATACGACGACAGCTAATGCACAACTTACACTATCTTTATTTATGATAGGTTTAGGATTAGGTAACTTATTTGTAGGTCCTATATCTGATAGTATGGGACGTAAAAAACCATTAGTAATTTCTATGGTTGTATTCGCTTTAGCAAGTTTAGGTATAGTATTCGTTGAGAATATTTGGGTTATGATATTTCTAAGATTTGTTCAAGGATTTACAGGTGGTGCTGGCGCGGTTATATCAAGAGCCGTTGCGAGTGACATGTATCGTGGGAACGAACTGACGAAGTTTTTAGCGTTACTCATGCTTGTTAATGGTGTCGCACCTGTAGTAGCACCGGCTTTAGGAGGATTAATCTTAAGTTTTGCTGTTTGGCGAATGGTATTTGCCATTTTAACGATATTTGGTGTGTTAATGGTACTAGGCTCAGTATTTAAAGTTCCTGAATCTTTATCAGTAGCCCAGCGTGATAGTAGTGGAGTTAAAGTCATTTTTAGTAATTTTAAAAGTTTACTTACAACACCTCGATTTGTGTTACCAATGTTAATACAAGGTGTTACATTTATTATGTTATTTAGTTATATATCAGCGTCGCCATTTTTAGTTCAAAAAATATATGGTGTTTCACCATTACATTTCAGTTGGATGTTTGCTGGCATAGGTATTACACTCATCATTGCAAGTCAAATTGCAGGTAAACTGGTAGACTATTTTCATCCACAAGCATTGTTACGTGCATTTACAGCTGTTCAAATTCTAGGCGTCGTTATCGTGTCACTAACATTGTTGAATCACTGGCATTTTGCATTATTAGTTATAGGGTTTATTGTATTAGTTGCCCCAGTAACCGGTGTAGCAACTTTAGGATTTTCAATTGCAATGGAAGAGCGTACGACTGGAAGCGGAAGTGCATCAAGTTTATTAGGATTATTGCAATCGTTATTAGGCGGACTTGTCACACCGCTTGTTAATTTAAAAGGTGAATATAATAGCATGCCGTACATTATTATAATTAGTCTCACAGCCATGTTACTTATTATTTTACAATTATTAAATGTTAAAGTGTTCAAACATGATAAAGCATAAACAAAGTAGCCAATAAATGAAAGGTTCATTTATTGGCTACTTTGTTTGATATTGACTTTTAAACTTCCATACGACTATCTTTGAACTTTTAACGTGTTAGCGAGTAACGCACTTGCGACCTCATCAGGACTTTCTTGACACCCTAATCGTAACCAATTTAATATTACACCGATTTGCCCACTCATTGTGTACGTAATAAAGAAGGGTACATTTTGAATGGTTGTATGATTTTCTCCTAAAATGTTTGTGTAATATTGTTTCGTAATCTCAATATATTCCATTACTAATGCTTTGTTTGGATGAGAAATAAAAATGGCATGGTAAAATGCTTTCTTTCTATAAATATATTTTAAAATAATATGAAAGAATTTATAAACTTTCTCAGGATTCTTTTTAATGTTATCGAAGTTAAAAGAAAATGCGTTTAGTAGATGTTCATATTTATTTAAATGATAATTTTGAATTTTAGATAGCAAATCATATTTATCTTGAAAGTGATCATAGAAAGTTGAGCGATTGACATTACTATTTGCACAAATCATCTTGATGGATATATCTTCAATGGGATGAATTTCTAATAAATCGATTAAGCTTTTGATTATTTTATATTTAGCATTTTGTTTCATCGTGTCACCTAATTTATCTATAACTTCACATAGCCGACAATTTAACGATAATTGTTGGTGTTATTTTTATGTATATGTCTTTATAATATTAAAAGTGATTTTGAAAAGCAAATAGGAGGAAATGTTCAATGAAAAAAATGGTGTTAATTAATATCATCACTATCGTTGTTCTAGTTGTAGTTGGTATCGTAGGTTTCTACTTATATCATAATGCTACAAGTTATGTAACAACTGATAATGCCAAAGTTGATGGAGATCAAATTCAAATCTCTAGTCCAACTTCAGGTCAAATTAAATCTCTTGATGCAAAACAAGGGGACAAACTTAAAAAAGGTGACAAAGTAGCAGAAGTGAGTGGTCAAAGCCAAAGCGGTGAGTCACAAACTATGGATATCAAAATGCCACAAAACGGTACAATCGTTAAAACAAGTGGTATGGAAGGTTCAGTTGCACAAGCAGGTTCACCAATTGCTTATGCTTACAATTTAGATGATTTATATATTACGGCAAATATTGACGAAAAAGATGTTAGCAGTGTAGAAAAAGGCGACAAAGTTGATGTAACTATTGACGGTCAAGATTCTGATATTGACGGTAAAGTTGAAGAAGTAGGCCAAGCGACTGCAGCTAGCTTCTCATTAATGCCATCATCTAACACTGACGGTAACTACACTAAAGTATCACAAGTAGTACCAGTTAAAATTTCTTTAGATTCTGCACCATCTAAAAATGTTGTTCCTGGAATGAACGCTGAAGTTAAAATTCATAAAAACTAAGGGGGTCATAGAATGACAACGACCTTCATTGTTGGATATATTGTTTTAGCGGTCATTTTAGTTGGTTTAGTTAACGTTCTTGTGTTGAAATCACGCAAGAAACGTAAGAACCAAACTAAGGGACAACACGTAAATGAAGAATCTAAAAGTCAAATTAATCCATCTAAATTTAAAATCAGTGACTTAGACCGAGATCAAGCGTCAGAACGTACGCAAGATGCTCACCATGATGATCATCAATTTCGTCACTTAAACACAGAAAATCGACACATTGAAAATGATAAACGCAAAGATCATTTCGAGAATGAACAAGATCAACAAGATCATGCCTCAGAGCAAATACATCCTGAGCAAAAGCAAGCATCACATTCCTTACATTATTCTGATGATGCTACTGAGGATGATAAACAAGATGATGATGTAAATAATCAACATCTACCAAAAGATTCAATTTATGAACCAATTAATCCCGCTTCTCAAGAAGGACGCGTTAACGAACGCATCAAAAAACAAAAAGAAGATTTTGTGTTTGGAAAAGGGATTACAAGAAATAAAATTTTAGCTGCAATGTTGTTTGGTATGTTTATTGCCATCTTAAACCAAACATTGCTTAACGTTGCATTGCCTAAAATCAACACAGAATTCAATATTTCGGCATCAACTGGACAATGGTTGATGACAGGTTTCATGTTAGTTAATGGTATTTTAATCCCGATTAGTGCATTCTTATTTAATAAATATTCGTATCGTAAGTTATTTATTATTGCACTTTTATTATTCACGATTGGGTCTTTAGTCTGTGCACTTTCGAATAACTTCCCAATGATGATGGGTGGACGTGTACTTCAAGCCATTGGTGCTGGTGTATTAATGCCATTAGGTTCTAACGTCATCGTTACAATCTTCCCACCAGAAAAACGTGGGGTTGCAATGGGAACAATGGGTATAGCAATGATATTGGCACCAGCAATTGGACCTACGTTATCAGGTTATATCGTACAAAACTATCATTGGAATGTTATGTTCTATGGTATGTTCTTCCTAGGTATTGCAGCAATGATTTTTGGTTACTTCTGGTTCAGACTGTACCAAAAAACAACAAATCCAAGAGCCGATTATCAAGGTATTGTTTATAGTACGATTGGATTTGGTGCATTATTATATGGTTTCAGTGAAGCCGGAAATAAAGGCTGGGGTTCAACTGAAATTGTAATTATGTTTATTATTGGTGTAATATTTATTGTTGCATTCGTTATTCGTGAATTAACAATGAGAGCACCAATGTTAAACCTTGAAGTGTTGAAATCATCAACATTTACACTTACAACTATTATTAATATGGTTGTAATGATGAGTTTATTCGGTGGTATGATTTTATTACCAATTTACTTGCAAAACTTACGTGGCTTCTCAGCACTAGATTCAGGATTATTATTACTTCCTGGTTCGTTAGTAATGGGTATCTTAGGCCCAATTACTGGTAAGCTACTTGATACAATCGGTTTAAAACCATTAGCATTATTCGGTATAGCAGTAATGACTTATGGAACATGGGAACTTACTAAATTAAATATGGATACACCATATCTTCATATTATGAGTATTTATGTTATTCGATCATTTGGTATGGCATTCGTTATGATGCCACTTATGACAGCAGCGATTAACGCACTGCCACCAAGACTAATCTCTCACGGTAACGCATTCCTTAATACAATGAGACAATTAGCAGGTTCAATTGGTACGGCGATTCTTGTTACTGTTATGACAACGCAAACAACAAATCATGTTGGTGCGTTTGCAGATGAATTAGATAAAACAAACCCTGTGATTCAAGATCATGTACGTCAAATGGCGGCACAATATGGCGGTCAATCTGAAGCATTACAAGCTATCTTGAAATATGTTAATCAGCTTGCATATATCGAAGGCATTAACGATGCATTCTGGATTGCGACTGGATTAGCTTTCTTAGCATTTGTTTTAAGTTTATTCTTAAAAGGCAAAAAAGGCGCTGATGCAGAACATGAAAGAATGATGCATGCGGAAAGTAATAAATTTAAATAAAATGATGTTGGGGGACATTATTTTTAAAGTATCGGTACACTTTGATAAGTGTGATCGATACTTTTTTTATTACAACAATAAAAGCCATTGTGACTTGAGTTTAACGTCTACAATGGCATAAGTGAGATTATTTAATAGTGTATTGATTTGTTTTACGATTTCTAAAAAAGAAACTAATTATTAATAAGGCTAAACTACATACTAATAGAATGAGCGCGTTATGAATGGCGTCAGCTTCATTAATAATTTGGTTAGCTGAAACATTCAAAGAAAAGCTTTGTAATTTATCTGCAATACGTTGACCAATCACTTGTATGGCGTAACCAAAATAAATGGACATTATGAGCATAATAGAAATAATAATAAAATTAAAAAGCTTTAGTAAAGTTCGATTAAAGATTATCGTTAAAGCAGAGATGATCAAACTTATAATTGCTAAAATAAAAAATACATTAAATACTAATACAAGGCGATTGGCTATGTCTTCTAAATTAGTTAATTGACTTAAATTAATGTTGAGTGCGCCTATTTGTGTAACCGTATTTTGAAAATCTTTGATTTGAGCATAACTGATAGGTTGGTTGGCAAAGGCTAAATTGAAGATAGGTTGTTTATACATACTATAACCAGTGATAGCTACTAATACGAAAATAATCATTTGAATCATCAAACTCACCCAAGATCTTCTTTTTTGATTGTAACGATGAGAACGAGGATAATATTGATTATGAATAGGTGGTCTATCATCATATTGGATTGTTTTTCTTTCTGACACTTTTCTAACTCCTTTACTATAATTCATTGTTTTCTAAGTTTGACTAATTTATACTGAATTTAATATGCAAATAACAATATTATATTAAAAAATTAATCGAGAATTTTTAGAACGTAATTTCAATTATATCGTTTTTTGAGCTTAATGTAATAACGTTTAAGTAATTTATTATTAATTAAGGAAGGTAGAATTTTATGAGATCACACATGGTTAATCGAATCATCAATCGATACTTACTGCACAACCGCTCAATATTGTTTGATAATGATTCGGATTTTGATAAGTTTATGGATAAGAGAAAAGACATTAATCAAGCTAAACATAAACAACCTTCAAGTTTAAATGTTAAGTCTAATTTAGATAAGTTGTCACTCGATGAGATGCAAGTATTTAGATTCAACTTCCGCCATGAAACCAAAAAGAAAATACTTTATATTCATGGTGGCTATAATACACTACAACCCTCTCCATTTCATTGGAGATTTATGGATAAACTGACACTAAGTACATTGTATGAAGTTGTACTGCCTATTTATCCTAAAACGCCAGAACACCATATGGATGACACATTTAATGCGATAGATGCTGTGTATCAGTCTTTATTAGAAGAAGTAGATCCAAAACACATTGTCATTATGGGCGATGGTACAGGAGGTGCTTTAGCTTTAAGTTACGTTCAACAACTTATAGCTAAAAAGCAACCACTACCTAATAAAGTTTATCTACTGTCACCAATGTTAGATGCGACGCTAACTAACCCAGAAATTACTGAGGACTTAATGAATAAAGATCGATTCGTAAATAGAGATGGTTTACATCGCATATTCAATGTATGGACGCAAGGGGAAGCTTTGGCTAATCCATTAATTTCACCTATTTATGGACAACTTCAAGATTTACCACCAGTTGTGATATTTGGTGGTGGCAGAGAAATTTACTATCCAGATATGAAACGTTTTGTCTATAATATGGAGGAGAATGGCCAATCTGTTCAATTCTTTGAATATCCTAAAATGTTCCATGATTTCCCATTATTTCCTATACATGAATCTCACAAAGTAATTAAACAAATCGCTAAAACGATTGACGTATAATGGGTATTAAATTAAATAACGTTTAGCGTTTGAAATCCTCAACATCATATGGGCAACGTAGCAAATGCGTCGTAATCGACTGAATTAATAAGGCAAGCAAATTCAGTATGCGTTTGCACGGGTATGCTTTGCATGCGGGGCTCCAACAAAGAGCGTTTCACCAAGCAATTTTACAAACAAAGCAGAATGGGAGTGGACGACGAATTTAAAAAGAATGTTGTCCTATGCGCTTCTCTATTTCTATATCATAAATTATTCGTATCTATGTACATTAATACTGTTTAAGCAAGTGCTGTACTTGAATCATGATTTGTTTTTGGCCTAAGTGATGATAATGGTTATCTATCACTTGGGCTAAATCTGTTTGTGATGCTAGTTGTTGTTCCGATAATGCATTTAAATTTAAAGAAGCATCAGTGAATTCATTGATATAACGATGCACAACATATTGTAAGTGTTGATCATCATTTTCCGCTTCAGTGATATTTCGTAGAGCTTCAATTGCTTGCTTTTGTCCTTGATGATAACTTATATTAAATGCTCTTTTCAGTAATTCTTGACTTGGACCGTTCATAAATAATTGTTTTGTCGTATTGAGTGCGATTAAATTTACTTTTAAATCATCGTTTAAATCATATAATAATTCTAATAGTTGATTGCGGAATGTTCGTCCCATGTTTTAGTTCTCCTTTTTAGGTATGCCAATTTGATGACCCAATTGTTTAGGCCAATCGATCGTACCTTGCTGTTGATAATAACGCGCAATATTTTGATGATAGTCGGTTGGAAACGGTGCTGACTTGCGTTTGTTAGCATCAATCCCCATCATCATGACTTCGTTCGTTGCAGCTAACTCATCCTTATTGTTATAAAGCATTAAAAAGAAATGCACACGTTTATAGTCATAGTCATAAATATAAACTTCGATTCGATAAGTGGAATCAAGGGACAACTCTACAAGATACGTCGTATGTTCTTCTAATGTAAACATCGTGTAATGAAGGATTTCGCGTTCTTCTAAAGAAAGTCCATGTGTGTAATTAAATTCGTTTACAGCTGCACTAAATGCTTTATTATATTCTGAATCATGCATATGATTGTTATGATCAATTTGAGATGCATGTACAACATTGTTAATAACTAATGGATTGCTCATCTTATCAGACCTCACTCATATATAGATGCTTCTATTTTACTAAATAAAATTAACACATACACATGATTTAATTCATGGTAGAATGAAAGACGTATGGTCATGCAGGAGGTAAATGTAACAATGACAATGACGATTCGATATCAAACTAAAAATCAATCACTTACACAAGTTGACAGTGTTGACGATATTCCTGAAGCAGCAACAATTGTTTGGTTCGATTTTGAAAATGCAACACAAGCAGAGAATGATTACTTAGTCAGTCAATTTGAATTTAACTATCTAGAGTTAGAGGATGCCATTACTGGTGTACCACGTGTAAAATATAAATCCTATGAATCATATCAATATTTAGTCTTTCATAGCATGTATAGAGATGATTTTTCTCCAATCTCTTTGAATGTATTTCTAAATGAGAAAGTACTGGTTACGTATCATCATAAACATTTCGAATCATTAAATGAAGTGGCAAAGATGAACGCACATCACCATGATCCTGACTTAGATTGTGCAGATATAGTGATACATATATTAGATATGATGGTAGATAAATATTTTGAGTTCGTGTATACAATTGAAGATAAAACGTATAACTTTGAAGACGCGCATGTAGATGACACTCAAAGTAAAAAGATTATGGATAATGTCTTTCAAATTAAATCCGATTTAATCAAGATTAAGAGGGTATTGTTCCCTATGCAAGAATTGGTAAATACCATTAAAACAGAAGGTAATTTAATTGTAGATAGTAAGCATTCAATGTATATTCAACATATCGACGACCATCTTATTAAACAGAATAATATCATCAGAACATCACAAGAGATGGCTAATGAAATAAGAGAAAACTTCGAATCTTATTCATCATTTAGAATGAACAGTATTATGCAAGTACTTACGTTAGTGTCAGTTATTTTCTCTCCTTTAACATTTATTGCAGGTGTATATGGCATGAATTTCGAGTACATGCCAGAGCTTAAATGGCACTATAGTTATCCTATTTGTATGGTGGTCATGTTAATTATAGCTATCGCATTGATTATCTTTTTCAAAAGAAAAAAATGGTTCTAATATAATTTGAAATTTTATTATTTAAAGTAAAGGTAGGTACAAAGATGAGTGATTTTCAAAGAGAACAGAGGAAAAATGAACATGTCGAAATAGCAATGGCTCAAAGTGATGCACCGCAATCAGACTTTGATCGAGTGCGATTTGTACATCATTCTATCCCTAGTATTAATGTAAATGATGTGGACTTAACAAGTCGTACGACGGATTTTGATATGACGTATCCAATTTATATTAATGCGATGACAGGTGGTAGTGAGTGGACGAAACAAATTAATGAGAAACTTGCAATCGTGGCTCGAGAAACTGGATTAGCGATGGCAGTAGGGTCAACACATGCTGCGTTAAGAAATCCTAAAATGGCTGAATCGTTTAGTATTGCACGTCAAACCAACCCAGAAGGTACTATTTTTAGTAATGTTGGTGCAGATGTTCCTGTAGATAAAGCAGTTGAAGCGGTGAAATTATTAGATGCACAAGCGCTACAAATACATGTTAATGCACCGCAAGAACTCGTTATGCCTGAAGGAAACCGAGAATTTTCAACATGGTTAGATAATGTAGCATCTATCGTTCAACGTGTAGATGTGCCGGTCATTATTAAAGAAGTTGGCTTCGGTATGAGTAAAGAATTATACAAAGACTTAATTGATGTAGGTGTGACTTATGTTGATGTAAGTGGTAAAGGTGGAACGAACTTTGTCACAATCGAAAATGAACGTCGCACAAACAAAGACATGGACTATCTTGCAAATTGGGGACAGTCAACCGTTGAGTCTTTACTAGAAAGTTCGGCTTATCAAGATTCACTCAATTTCTTTGCTAGTGGTGGTGTGCGAACACCATTAGATGTCGTTAAGAGCTTGGCTTTAGGTGCGAAAGCAGTAGGGATGTCTCGACCATTTTTAAACCAAGTTGAAAATGGCGGCATTACAACAACGATTGAATATGTTGAATCATTTATTGCACATACGAAATCAATAATGACGATGTTAAATGCAAGAGATATTAGCGAATTAAAACAAAGTAAGTTAGTATTCGACCAGAAGTTAATGTCATGGATAGACCAACGTGGTTTAGACATTCATCGAGGATAATCTAAAATAATTAATATTAGATAAAAAAGCAAGTTGAGCGTACAAATGCTCAACTTGCTTTTTAAATAGTGCAAACATCAATTTTAATTTCCAAAAATATTCATAAAGCCCATGACGATTGGTACACCAGCTAGGTCAATTAAGAAGGCGCCAACGATTGGCACGACTAAATAGGATTTAGGTGAACTTCCATATTTCTTAGTGATCACATCTAGGTTCGCCATTGCATTTGGTGTGGCACCTAAACCATGACCAATAAAACCACCGGCCATGACTGCAGCATCATAGTCCTTACCAAGCACTCTAAATAAAATAAAGAATGCAAATAATGAAATAAATACAACTTGGACTAAGACGATGGCGATAAGTGGTAATGCGAGAGAATATACTTGCGTAAGTTGAATACTCATCAATGCTAATGATAAGAATAATCCTAATGCCACATCACCAATTTGGTCATTGAGTTTTAAATCAATGAGTTGTAGGTTCGCATATTCGGATATGTTACGAATTGCTACGGCTACAAACATAGAACCGACATACATAGGTAAACTTTGACCAGTTAAATTTGAAAACTGATCGCCTATCCATGTTCCTACAGACATACATACTGCAATAATGGTTAATTGAATAAAGAATACTTGCGTTGGTTCGTATTTGCCGTGCAGGACTTCATTTGATTCAACTTTACTATAATCTTTAAAAGTATCGTCACTATTTTCTGGTTTTAAATTATAGCGTTTAATGAGTGCTTTTACTAAAGGTCCACCTACTAATCCGCCAAATACTAAACCTAAAGTTGCTGCAGCAAGTGCTGCTGTAACAGCTGAATCGATATTAAAACTTTCTTCTAATGTTTTACCATAAGCGGCAGCATTACCATGCCCACCTTCCATTGACATTGAACCTGCAGTTAAACCTAATAATGGTTTAATATGTAATACTTTAGCTAATGAGATACCAATGAAGTTTTGGCATATTGCTAGAAAAGCACAGCATACAAAATATAATATTAATACTTTTCCACCAATTTTAAATAATTTGAATGATGCACCTAAGCCAATGGTAGTAAAGAACACCATCATGAAGAAATCTTGAATAAAGCTAGCATCTAATTTAATTTGAATAATATTGAATGTATCTAAGATCGCAACTAGAATTGCAAATAATAAGCCTCCTATTACGGGAGGTGGTATACAAATTCTTTGTAAAAATGAAACGTGTTTGACGATAAATTCACCTAATAAAAATAAAAGACAGGCGAGACATAATGTTGTGACTGCATCTAATTCCATTTTTATAGCCCCCTTAAGAAACGATTTAAAAAATAAATAGCACTTGATGTAAGCGCTATAAATCCCCATATATAACATTATACATATAAAAAATATAGATTTCTAGGATAGTAATTATGATTTTTGTATAATAAGAACTTTTAATAAGTTTATAAAAGTATAAAAAATTAATCCTAATATTAATTTTTAAAGTGATTGCAATTAATATTAATTTTTAAAGCGATTGCAATTAATATTATTTTGTAAAAAAATGCTCTAGAATTTGACGTGCAAGTCACATTTCTAGAGCAAAAATAACGCGTATTAGCTTTATTTATTTCCAAGTTTCATCGGGGTTGGAACAGTCAGATTTACGCATATGAGAAACGAAAGGGTTGCCTTTGACGGTGTATCGTAATGGTTTAGTTGTCCAATCGCCTTTATTGGGTATGCCAATTCGAGCACTTTCCACAATGTCTCTTGGGTATTTACGATGTTTCGTATCTATAGATAAACGACAATCATTCAATGTGGCACCATCAATTGCCCTAGGGATATTAAAGGCCTTTGTCCATTTACCCGGACCATTCGTTAAGTCATATCCTGATTTATTACGATTCTGCTTCATCGCTTCAATGCCGTCTAAAGGTTCAATAGCACGAATCAATACACCTTCAGGGACACCTTCATTTCGTGTTACGAAGTTTATCAATAAGTGCGTATGCATCACATGTCCATAAATGGTACCACCTTTTTTGTAGAGTGACGTTACTTTCGGTGTTTGTCTCCCGCCAAACCCGTGAGCAGCACGATCTGAAAATCCTAAATAAGCCTCAGTTTCGACTATATAGCCACTATACATTTGAAATTCGTCCTGATAGATAACTTTGACACCGAGTAACGCTTTAGCAGTTTCTATCGTCGGTTTTGATACAAAATCCACAAATTCACCTTCTTTCTTGTAATAATAAATGCATGTATATCATAAAGATAAAGTTTTGACTGGTATAACACAATGACAATATATTATGATAGCAATTATAATTGAAGTGAACGAATAATGAAATGACTTAATATATATGTCATATATAATTGACTATTAGCCTGTTAAATCGTTATGATGATGAATATGGGATGTTGAAAGAAGTGTGGAAAAATGAATAAAGTGAAAGTATATCGAGGTGTAAAGAAAATCTCTCAACTAGAGCTTGCACGTTCGGTTGGTGTATCACGTCAAACCATCAATATGATAGAGAATGACAAATATAATCCGTCATTAAAATTATGTATTAATATCGCTAAAACACTAGAAGTGACTTTAAATGATTTATTCTGGGAGGATGAGGAAGATTAAAGATAATGACGCTTTGAAAGTACAAATCATAACATTGAAAGCAAAACTTGGCATCTTAAGTTTAAATTTCTTATGCGCCATTATCGCCTTCGCAATGTTTAATGACTTGCAACGTGAGTATCTTTCACCATTTTTTATTGGTAGTGTATTTCTTTTAATCGTTATCGTGAGTAAATTAACGATTCATTCAGAAACCATAGATGACATTCATATTTATGTTCATGATTTTAGTGACAAATCAAAACTCAATCATTACGCCAAATTAAAAAGAATTATTTATCTCATCGTATGGATAATATATATCATTGTTGTCGCTAATATTTTAACGCCGAACCTTAATCATACGAGTCATTATGAGTGGGTATTTCAACCAAGTTGGCTAATCATTGGTGTCGGTGTCATAGTTGCATTATATATGTTTGATGATAAACGTATTAAATATACAGATATGAACACACCAAACTTAGAGAATCGTGGCGCTACACCAAGAGGCATATTGAATTTAATCCCCAATTATAGATATGCTGATGAACAACAAAAATTTGTCATATTAAATGTCCATGCGACAAATTTTAATTGGATAATGATTGGATTAAGCATTGTGAGTGTGATTGATGTCATTATTGAATTCGCCATGCATCGATTCCCTTTAGTCGCTATCATAGCACTCATATATAGTGTCATTTTATTGCTTATTGTCAAAGTTAAGACGAAGCACTTATGTAAGTTGCATGATGAATAAAATAGTCATTAAACGCTATCTATTAAATTCCTAATAGATAGCGTTTTCATTTTTTAATTTATATAAAATCTATGGAATATTAATAAAAAAAGTGTAACAATATGTATGTGGAAAAGTCAGTGCTTAAAATTTAAATAGATAAAGGTATGATTGGATTGATACAATGAGGCTAACTTTAGTAATCGTTGGAGGTCATTTCTATGCTTTATTCAATCTTTATCTTTTTATTAGCAGGTCTCTGTGAAATTGGTGGTGGCTATCTAATTTGGTTGTGGTTAAGGGAAGGACAATCAAGTTGGTTGGGATTTATAGGTGGCGTTATATTAATGATGTATGGTGTCATTGCAACATTCCAGTCGTTTCCAACTTTCGGTCGTGTTTATGCTGCTTATGGTGGCGTGTTTATTGTAATGAGCTTAATATGGGCATACATTGTCGATAAACAAGCACCTGATAAGTATGATCTAATTGGGGCATGCATCTGTGTGATTGGTGTATGCGTTATGATATTACCGAACAGAACCTGATTAAGCGTGTTTAAGAGGGAGACGTAAGTAATGATAGTTGAAGTAGAAAAGCAAAGACATGGTATTGACTTAATCAAAATTGATAACGATGAAACGAATATTGTATTCACCAACTTTGGTGCGCGCGTCGTTTCGTGGAAATACCATGATAACAACATCGTTTTAGGCAATAAAGTTGAAGCGGATGAATTTTATCCATCTAATTCTTTTCATTTTGGTGCCACAATTGGTCGCTATGCAGGTCGTATTGGTAATGCCAGTTTTAATTTAAATGGTGAAACATATCAACTTGAAGCTAATAATCACCTGCATCACCTTCATGGTGGCAATAATGGTTTAGATCAAAGACTTTTTAATTACGACATCCAAGATAACATTACAAATATAAAGATTACCTTTACTGTTCAACTTAAGTCTATGGAAGATGGGTACCCAGGAGATATGTTTATTAAAGTGATTCATACATATGATGTAGAACACCGATGGACAGTAGAATATGAAGCACAATCGAATCAAGATACACTATTTAATCCAACGAATCACGTCTATTTCAATTTAAATAGAGATAACAATGTTATAGATAATCACAAGATTAAGAGTGAACAATTAAATATGTATCCAGTTGACAGTCATAATTTAATTACAAGCACAAGTCCAATTGATTTAGTAAATATATTTAAATCAAATTGCATTTCGTTTAGTGATATTTTTAACTCAGATAATGCCCAATTGAAAGAACAGGTTGGTGCAAGAAATGGGTTGGATCATCCATTCGATGTTGGAAATAAGCAATTTTTCATTGAGAATGATGAGTTCTTATTAGATGTTACTACAACAATGCCGAATGTCGTCATCTTTACGTTTAATGATACGACAAGTTGGGATAGTGATTTTAATATTTATAAAGCGCACTCAGGTGTATCTCTAGAAACGCAATTTTTACCTAATGATATTAATGTGTATGGTAATAAAGCACAATCTATTTTAAAAGCGAATGACACATTTTACGCTAAGACAATGTATCACGTAGCCGAAAAATAATATAAAAATAGTAAGGGACAGAGGAAGAAATAAATTTTGTGAAAATCGTATTTCTACTTCTGTCCCTTACTAGTCATTTATGAAGTTGTTTTAAGTGCATGATGATATAGCTTTTGTAATTTAGCTATACGAGTTTCACTTAAATATGGATTTTGTAACGCATAGCGCAATCGATTGACGTTTTTGCGGTCGTTATAATAAATTTCATTCAGTTCTTGTACAGAGAGTCGTGTTGTTTCATCTGCTAAATGAATTAATTTTAAATCATCATCTTGGTCTACATAGCCTTCTTGTATGACTCGAAAGTAAAAGCCAGTTTTGCCACTCGAAGTCATTCGTTTAACCAAATCTGTAATGCCATACTTAGTTTGAATCTTCCAACACGGTTCTCTAATTTCAGACACCTCAATCACTGCTTCACCTAATTGATATTGATTTCCAAAATAGACATCTGCTTCATCTAAGTCTTCTACAGTTAAATTTTCACCAAACATTGCATAATCTGGAACTGTGTCCAACGCATGTTTATACATGTTATAATGCGATTTGCTAAAGCAACATACTGCTTTATGAGGCCCACCATGGTCTTTGTACGCTTGTTCATCTTCTGCAAAGCCAGTTTTGGATAACCACATTTTTCCTGAAATAGGTGCCTTGTTTAAAGCTGATCGCATTTCTCTTTTTTGACCGTAATCTAATTGTTCAATTTTGCCTACTGAAATTGCATAGACTGAAATCATTGCCTTCTCCCCCCAGATAAAGTTAATAAGCAAAATTTTACTATACTCACAATTAAAAGATAAGAAAAATGATAAAAGAATTTCTCATATTGAACTAGGTATTTGTTTCAACGTCATGTAAAATAATAGTTGAGTATAATTGAAAAGGGGTCACAGTTAAGATGAAAGATGCTAAAGAACTTAAATTCATGACAGTAGATGATGCTGTAGCTCAAATCAAAGACAATATGATACTAGGAATTGGTACGGGGAGCACAATAGAATTGCTTATCCCAAAGATTGCTGAAAGAATTCATAATGAACAATTAAATATTACAGGTGTGTGTACCTCTAATAAAAGTGCATTAATTGCGAAGAAGTTAGATATTCATATTGTTGATATCAATGATGTTGATCACGTTGACTTGGCTATAGATGGCGCTGATGAAGTTGATCCTAACCTTAATTTAATTAAAGGTGGTGGCGGTGCTTTATTTCGTGAAAAAGTAATTGATGAAATGGCGCATCGATTTGTTGTTTTAGCGGATGAAAGCAAACTCGTTAATTATTTAGGTGAAGGTTTTAAACTACCAGTCGAAGTAGATAAATTTAATTGGTTGCATATTGCTAAAAAAATTGAAATGTATGAAGATGTCGTGACAGAGCGTCGTATGAGTGATGATGTACCATTTATTACTGATAATGGGAATTATATTTTAGACTGTCAATTAAATAAACAGATTGATCCATTTACATTTCATGATTATTTAATTCATTTAACTGGCGTCTTGGAAACAGGATATTTTTTAAATATTACTGATCAAGTGATTGTTGGTACACAAGATGGGGTTAAAATTATAAATAAAACGAGTTTAAACGAATAATAAGGGAGTGGGACAGAATTCTTTTAAAATTCGTCGTCCCACCCCCGCAAGGATGACTAGAACTGAAAAAAGCTTGATTTAAGTACATTTTCAGTTCAGTCAGCTACTGCGAATTTGCAAAATAGCACCATCATATTAATTATGTCCTAGGCTTTTTAAATATCTTGTGAGTCTTTATAAGAAATCACAAGGCGTATAAGCTTTACTTATCCGTTTTATGATTCGCTGTGTCATTTACATGGTCGATTTCATCTTTGGCATCATCAACAACAGATGAACGTCTTTCTTCTTTATAAGCCGTATTCTCTTTAAGTTCTACATCTGAACTACTTGAAGATGTCTCAGACTGTGATGCGTGACTTACACTGTCATCATAGTTAGGATGAACGGTCTTGTTGTCTTCTTTGTCAGCACTTGTGTCATCAGCTACATCTTCACTATCTGAGTTTGTAATGTCGTCATCATTCACATGATCTAAATAATTGTTAGGTTCGACTTCATCTAGTGAACGATTTGTTGTTTTATATACAATAAATCTGATGATTAAACTTAAAATGATAAAGATAATACCCACTAATGTTGTACTCAAAGCAATGACTTTCATTGAGAACAAGTCACCAGTTTCTTCGCTAAATAAGAACACTTGCGCAAATGTCATTGCGGCATGGAATACAACTGCAATATAGATTGTACGTCCTTTTGTTGCACGAATTAATTCACCGATAATCATTGAGAACATGAATGTATATAAGAAGTGATATCCTGCATATTCCATTCCGTAAGTTGTATTTGCTGCCCAAATAGAATAAATTAAACCAACAATGATTGAAGCAAAAAATGTATTCACTTTATTTTCAACAATATTTTGTAAATATGAACGGAATCCAAATTCCGCAAAAAGTGCCATTAAAAGATGACCGATAATGATTGTTGGCACTGATACAGATAAATCAGTTGCTTGTAATAAAATGAAACTATCGGCAAAAGTATTAAAACTAAACATGCCAATCATGAAAATCACTAGCGGTAAAATTAGTGCTAGTAATATACGTTCAATAACTCTGATATCAACTGAAAATTTTAATCCAGCTAATTGAGCACGTTTATCTTTAAATGCAATAATACAAACAACTGCTGCGATAAACGGTGCAAGGTCAGTAAGATCAAATACAAAACGCTTGATACCTACTGTTGCTTGGAAATCTCGTAGGATTAATGATAGCGCCATCGTAACTACGAAGAATACGAATATTGTTAACGCCCATTGAAATCCTGATATACGATTCGTCTTCATTTATGTAACCTCCATTAGGGTAACCGTAAAAACTCTTTCTTTAATATTATACATATTACAAGGGTATAAATAAATTGTCCATTTTAAATATCATTAAAATGTAATAGTCTTGAATTATTTTTATATGATTGAAAACAATTTTTAATGTCTTAAATTAATTTGAAAAGGGTAAGCAAAAGTATAACGTAACATTAACGATGCATTACATTGTGGTGTAAGATAATGGTATAGAGTAAATCAATAGGGGGCAATGAAATGTATACACAAGGTAATCCGCAACTTTGGACAGGTCGTTTAGATAGCGACACAGATCCCAAACAGTTTAGACATTTTCAAACAGTACAATTTGCTAATTTAGAAAAAATGGAAAATGTAGGAGAGAAGACAGGCGTTGGTTTCTTAGGATATGCGGTTGATAAAGGTGTAGAGAACAATAAGGGGAGAGTCGGAGCAAGAAAAGGACCAGACGCTATTAAACGTGAGTTTGCGAAACTTCCGGATTTAAGTGAGTGTGATATGCTTGTTGACTATGGCAATGTCTCACATACGAATGACTGTCTAAGAGAGACGCAACAAGAGATGGCACAGTTATCCGCTAAAGTTATTCAACAACACCAGCAAGCCTTTCTCATTGGTGGTGGACATGATATTGCCTATGCCCAATATTTAGCGACAAGAGATGTCTATCCAGATGCTTCAATTGGCATTATAAATATTGATGCGCATTTCGATACACGACCTGATGAACCACCTACATCTGGCACGATGTTTCGAGAAATACTAGATAATGATGATAAGGCTGATTATTTAGTACTAGGATTAGCTCAAGGTGGCAATACGCGCGCATTGTATGATTATGCGAAAGACAACGATGTTATCTATGTGTATGCGGATGAACTCTTACATCAAGTATCACCAACCATTAAAGATAAAGTAGAACGATTTATTCACGATCACGATACGATTATGTTTACGATATGTATGGATGTGATTGATAGTGCCTTTGCGCCGGGCGTTAGTGCACCAAGTGTGTTGGGATTATATCCGCATTCAGTATTTGAAATTAGTAAACGAATCATATTAAGTGAGAAGGTATCTTCCATTAGTATTGCAGAGACCAATCCTGACTATGATGTAGATGATCGTACATCTAAATTAGCAGCAAATTTAATTCATCATTTCTTAGTATAAGTATCAATAATTAACGTGAATGATAAGATTATATCGTTATCGATGACGTATCAATTGCTTATAAATCATGTATTCATATATGTGAGAGCGGAACGTGAGGCTGGGACAACGAATTTAAAAAGAATTCTGTCCCACTCCTGTTGCGCTCTTTTTTAAATTTAAATTGATAGAAAAGTTTGACAATTATGTTACGATATAAACTAATAGGGGAGTGACTGGTAATGAAACGATTAAGCTATAAGCAACAATGGCGTGGTGATGTTGCACAAAATATCTTGGCTGGTATCTTAATGGGGTTAGCATTACTCCCAGTATCTATAGCTTTCTCGTTTATCGTGCATATTAGTCCTACTGTAGGGCTGATGAGTTGTGGATTAATGATGTTGTTTATAAGTTTATTAGGAGAACGGATTAGTATGGTATCTGGTCCGAGTAGTGGTATTTCTATTGTAGGTGCACCACTTGTTGAACAATACAATGTTCATTATTTAGTTATGTCAACAATTGTTATGGGCATCATTTTGATTATCTTTGGGTTATGTCGTATTGATAAGATACTCCATCATATTCCCGATACTGTCGTTATAGGATTTATGAATGCATTGGGGATTTTACTACTTACGACACAAATAAAATATATCTTTGGCATTACAACTGCAACGTATTATGTAGCAATTGCAACATTTCTTATCATTTATCTATCCTCGAAATTGATACGATTGATACCGGCGCCACTAATCGCCATCATCGTATTAACAGTAGTAAGTTATTTAATTAAACCCAATGTTCAATTGGTACATGATTTAGCACAAATTCGACTCACCCTCCCTAAGCCTTCTGTTTATACAGAATTACTAAATGCACATGCACTTAGTATTATCATGTTATATGCATTAACCATGGCTATCATTTCTGTCGTTCAAACCAATCTTACTAACGATATGATGGACACCATAACGCAAAGTGAATCGAATAAAGATCGTGAAGTGATGGGTCAAGGGTTAGCTAATGTGTTAGTTGGATTTCTAGGTGGCTATGGTTCAAGCGCTTTACTAGGTCAGTCAAAGTTTAATTTTAAAATGGGCGCCACAACACGGTTAGCGACATTGATTACTGGAATGTTTCTTTTATCTTGTGTTGTCATTTTGGGCCCAATTGTAGGATTAATTCCTATGGCAGTTTTGGCATCG
Organism: Staphylococcus sp. GDY8P57P; assembly: GCF_017892585.1. Lineage (NCBI taxonomy): Bacteria > Bacillati > Bacillota > Bacilli > Caryophanales > Staphylococcaceae > Staphylococcus > Staphylococcus sp. GDY8P57P. The sequence continues at coordinate 342,894 of NZ_JAESLK010000019.1, forward strand.
GTACTTATTACGATATCCTTAAATACGTTTGATAGACGTACATTTAAACATTTGAGAGAAGCACCAATTACACATGGCATCGTTATGATGATAACGATGATTTTAATTTTAATGTCTCACAATTTAGCTATTGGTGTCGTTATAGGGACATTGATTTATTATGGTATTCACTTTATTTTTAAAAAGAAAGGACGACAATCGATATGACAACGTTTAATGACTATGTCAATTGGAGACGAACATTTCATCAATTTCCTGAAGTATCTCAGAAAGAATACGAAACGACGAAACGTATAAAACGTATATTACAAGCATATGATATTAAAATCATTGACCTTCCTTTAGAAACAGGTCTCATAGCTGAAATTGGTCAAGGAGAACCATGTATTGCTGTACGTACAGATATAGATGCGTTACCGATTACAGAGCAAGTTGAACATGAATTCACTTCAACTAATGAAGGCGTGATGCATGCGTGTGGCCACGATATTCATATGGCTAGCATCTTAGCTATTGCCACTAAATTAAAAGAACAAGAGCAAACGCTTAAAGGTCGTGTGAAATTGATATTCCAACCTGCAGAGGAAACGGGTTATGGTGCTAAAGCAATTGCAGAGACAGACGTCTTGGATGATGTCAAAGCTATTCTTGGATTCCATAACTATCCAACATTAGATATTGGAGAATTTGCAATTAAGGCTGGGCCTATTACGTCCGCTGTTGATCGTTTTGAATTTAAAATTCACGGTAAAGGTGCACATGCTGCGAAACCTGAACAAGGTAATGATCCAGTTATGGTACTCGGTCAATTAATTACAAGTCTACAAACGATTGTAAGTCGAAATATATCGGCTTTTGATAGCGCGGTAGTGACGGTTGGAGAAGTATCATCTGGTAATACATGGAATGTAATTGCTGATCAAGCTTATGTCCAAGGCACAGTGCGTTCGTTTAAACCTGAGATTCAAAATTATATAGAACAACGATTTCATGAGATAGCCCAAGGGTTAGAGCAATTATTTAATGTAGAAATTGAAGTTGTTTACACTAGACTTCCAGGAACGGTAGTCAATGATGCGTACTTAACGCAACATGCTAAAGAAGCCGCTAAAAAGGTCGGTTATAACATCATTGAATTAGAGAATCCATATACGATTGGCGAAGATTTTTCTGGTTTATTAACTAATCATCCTGGTGTGTTTGCATTTATTGGTTCAAATAGTAAATACGATCTACATCATCCGAAATTTGATCCAGATGAACGTATACTTGAGAAAGTCCCAGAATATTTTATAACGCTCATTGATCAGTTGTTTGAAGAACTTTAATTTAATTCATCGTCAATGATGAAATTTAAATATGGTGTGTGGCTGTATGATATTTTTCAATAATTGATTTAAAAATCAATAAGAACGGGTAAACAAACACTAAACATGCTTTAGGAGTTGAATAAAATGGGCGCACAAGATCCAAGAACTAAATTTAAGTCATCTGATTATGAAAAACAAGAACAAGATTTACCAGGACTTCAATCCAATTTAACACCACAGCCTGATTGTGGCGAAACTTCCTATGAGGGACATCATCGTTTATTGGATTATAAAATACTTGTAACGGGAGGCGATTCAGCAATTGGACGTGCGGCTGCCATCGCTTATGCGAAAGAAGGCGCCGATGTTGCCATTAACTACCTTCCAAGTGAAGAACAGGATGCGCAAGAAGTTAAAGACGTTATTGAAAAGGCAGGGCGTAAAGCTGTCTTAATACCTGGGGATGTTCGTGATGAACAATTTAATTATGATTTAGTTGAACAAGCGTATAATGAACTAGGTGGTTTAGATAATGTGACATTAGTAGCAGGTCATCAACAGTATCATGACACATTACAAGGATTTGATACGCAATCGTTTAAAGAAACATTTGAAACCAATGTATATCCAGTATTTTGGACCGTGCAAAAGGCATTAGATTATTTACAACCTGGAGGATCTATAACAACAACATCATCTGTTCAAGGGTATAATCCAAATCCACTCATTCACGACTATGCAGCATCAAAAGCAGCCATCATCTCACTCACGAAAAGCTTCTCTGAACAATTAGGAGAGAAGGGGATTCGAGTGAATTGCGTTGCACCTGGTCCATTCTGGTCTCCTTTACAAATCACTGGAGGTCAACCACAGTCTGCGATACCGCAATTTGGTCAAGATACACCACTAGGTAGAGCAGGACAACCTGTAGAACTCGCTGGCACATACGTCTTACTTGCTTCTGAGGACTCAAGTTATACAACTGGTCAAGTCTTCGGTGTAACTGGTGGTATTCAAATTAATTAAATATAAGATTGTAAATCCAACGCAAGGGTTTGAATAAGACTCTTGCGTTTTTATAATGAAATGAGTAGGAGTGATAGAACGTGAAGCACATTGATCCTAACCAATTATCAGATGTTCAAAATTATAAATTATTAAGTGGTTCGATTATTCCAAGACCTATCGCATTTGTTACATCTTCAGATAGTGAAGGGCGTTTAAATGCCGCGCCATTTAGCTTTTTCAATATCGTTAATAATGCGCCACCTATGATTGCTATTTCCGCACAAAGAAAAGCAGGAAAACGCAAAGATACTGCAATCAATATTGAAAACGTTAAATCATTTGTTGTTCATATTACGGATGAAGATAATGTTGAAGAAATTAATAAAACTGCAGCGCCAATCCAACCTGAAGACAATGAACTTGATTTGACTGAACTCCATATGATTACTTCTGATATTATTGATGTACCAGCAATCAAAGAAGCCAAAATTAGATTTGAGTGTCAACTTGAACAAATGATTTTATTAGGCTCTGAAGATGAGGGCGCCGATTTAATTATTGGAACAATTGTTAAGTATCATATACAGGACGATGTATATTTTGGAGACAGTAAAATTAATGCAAATCAACTCAAACCTGTTGCACGTTTAGCAGGTAATGATTACGCTAAATTAGGAGAGCAATTTACAATTGAACGACCTAATCGTTAATGTCATGTCACAAACGATGGTTTTAAATATGCAATTTCCATAAAACTTTATTGACGTTATGACAGTATTCTTGTAACTTTAATAATAAAATTATTTTTATAAGGAAAGTAGGTTAAGTATGGAAGAACAAAGAAAAGGCAATGCATGGGCATTACTGCCACTAGTATTATTTATTGCCTTGTTTTTAGGTGTTGGTGCAGTTACAGGTGATTTTACAAATATGCCCCTTAATGTAGCAATCACAATTACTGTTATCGTTGCCTTAATTATGAATAGAAAAGAAACATTCGCAAATAAAGTTGAGGTATTTACAAGAGGTGCAGGTCATTCAAACATTATTTTGATGGTCTTTATCTTTATATTGGCCGGTGCCTTTTCAACCACAACTGAAAAAATGGGTGGCGTTGAATCAACTGTAAATTTAGGTTTATCATTAATACCGCAAAATTTAATTATCGTTGGTTTATTTGTAATATGTATGTTTGTTTCTATTTCAATGGGTACTTCAGTAGGAACCGTTGCGGCATTAGCACCTGTTGGCTTTGGGTTTGCTCAAGCAACGGATATTCCAGCAGCGTTAGCAATGGGTACGGTTGTAGGTGGTGCCATGTTCGGCGATAATTTATCGATGATTTCTGATACAACGATAGCTGCAGTTCGAACGCAAAAGACACGAATGAAAGATAAATTTAAAGTGAATTTTTGGATTGTATTACCAGGAGCACTATTAACAATCGTTGTCTTATTCTTCCTTACTAATGGCATTTCAATAGATCACTCTAAAAGCTATGACTACAATCTAATTAAAGTCATTCCTTACGTATTGGTATTAGCCTTAGCACTGATTGGTGTGAATGTAATCATCGTTTTAATCGGTGGTACATTATTATCTGGTTTGATTGGCTTGTTTGATGGTTCTTTTGGTTGGAAGGGATTATTACAAGCAGTATCAGAAGGAATTATTGGTATGGAGGATATTGCAATCATTGCAGTGCTAATTGGTGGTTTAGTTGGAATCATTCAACACAACGGTGGCATTGAATGGTTATTGAATTTTGTTCGTTCTAAAGTTAAAACGAAACGTGGCGCAGAATTTGGTATTGCTGGATTAGTGAGTGCTGCAGATATTGCAACAGCTAATAATACAATTTCAATTATCATGTCGGGGCCACTTGCGAAAAATATTGCTGATGAATATGATGTTGATCCGCGTAAATCAGCAAGTTTGTTAGATATATTTGCGGGATGTTTCCAAGGCTTTTTACCTTATAGTCCACAAGTCATTGCAGCGGCTGGCGTGGCAAGTATATCTCCGTTTAGTGTTATGCCGTATTGTATTTATTCCTTTTTACTAGGAATTTGTGGCATTTTAGCTATTATATTAAGATATCCACGTGTTAAAGCTAAGCCGAACAGCAATCCTAAGTAATCAGCTCAGTTGTGTAGGTTGTTTTTTATTAAGAAATTTAAAATAATTAAACATTTTAATAGTTCAAAGTTTGGAACTGTATTGAAATACGTTAAAATAGAAGTAAGAGTGAAAGTAGGTGAAACAAGTGGCAAAATATAATGTAGAGAATGAACATGTTGAAATTCATATCGAACGCTTATTGAAATACTCACCAGAATTAGTATATCAAGCTTGGACAGACGCAGATTTATTAAAACAATGGTTTATGACTTCTCAACGTACAAATAAATCTATTGATGTAGATATGAAAGAAGGCGGTTCATATCGAATTGTAGATTCACGTAATGGGCGTCAAAATATAATTCAAGGTACATATCAAGAACTCGTTAATAACGAGTATATTAAAATGACAATTGGTATGCCTGAATTAAGTGATCAAGAAGATATTATTGAAGTCGAATTTGAAGAACGTGAAAGTGGCGGTACACAAATGTTCTTCTATTATCAGTCATTAGTCGAACGTGAAAGACGTTTAACAACATTAGAATATAAACAAAAGAAAAAAGAATATCATGACTCAACTGTTCATGGTCTAGAATTGATGTTCGATAAAATGCATCAAATACTTGAACAATATGTAGAAGATAATCAATTATTATAATCAATGACTGAAACGACTACAAACATTGACAGTAGTTGGTTGATTTCAGTTAACAATGGTCTCATGATATCTCAAGATAAGTCAGTCATAAAAGTAGGGGTGGTACACTACATTCATTACGAATGGTGTACCACCCCTAATTTGTTAATCGTGCTTAACTGAGTTCACCGATATCTTTACGTTCGTTATATTTTCGTAGTAATGTTTCGAAGAAAATATGATAACTAATAAAACTTGAGTAATCTGTACCATCATATAAATAGAACGTATTACTTGATACATAAACGTTGTAGCTAGCCTTTTGCGCTAGTGTATTATCTTTCATTGTTGTCACTGAGATAAAATATTTTTGACGTAATTGAAGTAGATTAGTTACATCTGAAAGTTGATGACTTTCACCAGAAAGAGAAATAATGAAAAATAAATCTTCAGCTACTGAACGGTTCAGTACCATCTTTAATTCGTGCACGTCATGTAAGACAATGATATTTTTATGCATTGTTAACAGTATTCGTTGCGCTTCTTCCGCAACGTTTTTTTGCGCGCGACCGGTGCCATATAAATAAACAGTAGATGCATGATTCAGTTTATCTGTAATCAAATTATAATCGATGCGATCTAAATAGCTAAATGTTGTTTCTATTTCTTGTTTAAAAGCATCCATTGAATCTTTGGGCAGTTGACTTAAATGTTCGCTTTCAAATTTAAGATAGGATTTAAAGTCACTATAACCATCAAATCCTAATTTTCGTGTGAAACGATGAATCGTAGCATTAGATGCATGAGTGAATTGCGAGAGTTCATGTATTTTTAAAGTTTTACATTGATTGACATGCGTATTTACAAAATGTGCAATTTGAAGGTCGTTATCATTTAACTTGTCGAAATTAGCATTTACTTTTTCATCTAATAGCACAAAGACACCTCTCATTCTTTCCTGAAAATATTTTCATGTATAGAAAACATAAACTGATTATACAAAATTATTTCAAAATCGGTCAACGTCATTGTATATGTGTAAGCGTTTACTATAATAGATATTAAGAAAACGCTTTTATATGTACGATGGACTTAAGTACAACATAGAAAGATTTGGGGGTTAAATTATGAACGCTATTAAACGATTTGGGAGTGCTATGATCGTTCCCGTATTAATGTTTGCATTCTTTGGGATTGTATTAGGTTTTGCGACATTATTCAAAAATCCAACTATCATGGGCGGATTAGCAAATGATCATACATTTTGGTTTAAATTTTGGTCTGTGATTGAATCAGGTGGTTGGGTTATCTTCAATCATATGGAAATTGTATTCGTGGTTGGATTGCCTTTATCATTAGCTAAGAAAGCACCTGGTCATGCTGCTTTAGCTGCATTAATGGGCTATTTAATGTTCAATACATTTATCAACGCGATTTTAACGCAATGGCCACATACATTTGGTGCCAACTTAGAAAAAGGTGTTGAAAATGTAACTGGGTTAAAAGCAATTGCTGGTATCGAAACATTAGATACAAATATTCTTGGTGGTATCATTATTTCTGCCATCGTGACATGGATACATAACCGATTCTATAGCAAGAAATTACCAGAAATGTTAGGTGTATTCCAAGGTTTAACATTTGTTGTAACAATATCATTCTTTGTTATGTTACCAATTGCAGCAATCACATGTGTTGTATGGCCAACAATACAAAGTGGTATTGAATCAATGCAACATTTCATTATCGCATCTGGTTATATTGGTGTTTGGTTATATCATTTCTTAGAACGTGTGTTAATTCCAACTGGTTTACATCACTTCATTTATGCACCAATTGAAGTAGGTCCAGTTGTAGCAAAAGATGGACTTAAAGCAGAATGGTTTAGACATTTAAATGAGTTTGCTGAAAGTAGTAAACCTTTAAAAGAACAATTCCATTATGGTTTCATGTTACAAGGTAACGGTAAAGTGTTTGGTGCGATTGGTATTGCACTAGCAATGTATTCTACAACGCCTAAAGCAAACCGTAAAAAGGTTGCAGCATTGTTAGTACCAGCTACTTTAACTGCGGTAGTTGTTGGTATTACTGAACCTTTAGAATTTACATTCTTATTTATCGCACCTTACTTATTTGTAATTCATGCATTATTAGCAGCGACAATGGATACAATTATGTATGGTTTCGGCGTTGTTGGTAACATGGGCGGTGGTTTACTCGATTTCATCGCGACGAACTGGATTCCATTAGGACAAAATCATTGGTTAACTTATGTAGCTCAAGTTGTGATAGGATTGATTTTCTCAGGTATCTATTTCGTTGTATTCAGATACTTAATCTTGAAATTTGATATTCCATTACCAGGACGTCGAGCTGAAGAAGAAGTTAAATTATTCTCTAAGAAAGATTATAAAGAGAAAAAAGGCGATGGAAGTACGGATAATTCAGGCTTTGAACCTAGCAATGAATATGAAGCGAAAGCACATTATTATCTAGAAGGATTAGGCGGAAAAGAAAATATTAAAGACGTTACAAATTGTACAACGCGTTTACGCCTAACAGTTAATGATGAATCAAAAGTTGAAGATAGTGGTTACTTCACTCATGAACAAATGGCTCATGGACTCGTGAAAAGTGGTAAAAACGTTCAGGTGGTAGTTGGAATGACTGTCCCACAAGTACGTGAAGCATTTGAACATTTAGTTTATGATGACAATGATAAAAAATAATGTATTTAATTAAAAGACCAGTAGAAAATCTGGAATAAGATTTTCTACTGGTCTTTTTTTGTGTACAATCCTTTTTGGTAAAACGTTTCTATCACTTACTCACCTTAAACAGAGCGTCACTTGGATTTAAACCCATTGTTATCATAAAAAGAAAATGCATAAGGAGTGGGACAGAATGCTATTTAAATTCTTTGTCCCACTCCTAACTAGTTTGGTTATTCTACGTATTATTGAACTACTATGATGATAGTTAATTAAGAAATGTTTGCTTTATGTAGTACACGTGTTTTATAAGATGCAGAAAGAATATCAATATTTCTGCATGCAATCGTTTGTAGTAATTTGCTGAATGTTTCAGGTGCACAACATACGCTTGCACAGTTGTTATTTAATGTGTATTTGATATCAAAGTTATTTGAGAAATAAGTCATAATATCAATAACTTTATCTTTAATGAATGCATCTTGGAGGCCGTCTATTGCTAAATCGAAACGTTTAGATGATTGATAAGGTTGTTCAGTATCTAGTAACGTATTTACTCGTTTAGGAGATAAAATTTGATAAATTGAGAATTGATAAAAACTTAAAAAGCTAATAAAATATGGCAGTTGCTGCTTAGGTAAGCTAACTTCTAAAACGGGTATATCATCGTATTTGATTATTGAATATTGAAATGAATCGCAAAATTTAACGTCTTTGCAGACTTTAATTAAATGTTTTCGAGTTGATCTAGATTTTAAACCTACAATGTTGATGATGTAAGTTTCAAATTTGTCTAACAACATGCAATGACCTCCTATATTTATTTAACGTATGTAAAAAGCATTTAGCCTGTAAATTCCCTTAAGTCGTACACCGTTCTTTTATACACACTGATTGTATCACTCTTTATTAATATTAGCACTAGGACTTTTGAATGAACTTCGATTTAATTATTTTGTAATCTAATCGTAACGCGATTTAACATGGAATTAAATTTGCGCATTCAAATAGCGTTTTCTTCTAAACGTGTTAGTACGTATTCGGCGAAGTATGAAATTCATATGTCATATGATAAACTTAGCAATAATTGGAGTAATTAAAGGAGCAATCTTATGTATAAAGCTATAGTATTTGATTTCGACGGTACCATAATAGATACTGAGAAACACTTATATGAAATAATTAATAAACATCTTTCATTTCATGGCGTGAAACCTGTAACACTTGAGTTTTACAGAAGTCACATTGGGGGACATGCGCAAGGGTTACATGACTATCTTGAACAACAAATTGGCATTGAGAAGAAACAAAAAATATATGATGAACATAATAATACGAGTCATGAATTAGATATTATCGACACAGTGTCTTCATTAATGAAATATTTAAAGCAACGACACATACCTATGGCGATTGCGACAAGTAGTTATAGGGAAGAAATTATGCCTACGATTCAAACGTTAGGTATTAACGATTATATTGATGTGATTGTAGGAAGAGAAGATGTTGAAGCGGTGAAACCAGACCCAGAGCTTTATTTAACGGCTGTACAACGCTTAAATTATTCACCTGCACACTGCTTAGCTATTGAAGATTCAGCTAATGGTGCTACTGGTGCAATGAATGCTGGGTTAGATGTAATTATTAATACAAATGAGATGACAGAAGCACAAGACTTTTCTGACATCGCTTATGTCGGCAAAGATTTAAGCTTTGAAGAGATAGTAAATACATTCTTTGAAGCGAATAAGGAGTAAATATGATGTCGTGGCAAATTATCATATTCTTTTTAGCAGGTCCTATTATCATAGGCATAGGAAATTTAGTATTAGGCCCTATATTTAGTAAACATATACCTTTTAAAGTTCAAGTGCGTTCTTTCGTTGTCGGTACAATGATCTATTTGATTTTAGCTACTATAGGCTATTACTTATTGTTACAAGGAAGAATATAAAGCACTCGTATGATAGTTAGTAAATAGAAAAGAGTGGGAGTGGGACAGAATTCTTTTAAATTCGTCGTCCCACTCCCTCTTTCTATAAAAATCTAGTTTTACGATTAGATTATGATTACCGCTTAATTCATAAATACTTTTAATATAATAGTGACGATTAATAAGACGATGAGAATTAAATCAATACCTACCATAATTGTATAACGTGTGGATTTTTGACCTTGTGATTTAGCTTGTTGCATCGCTTTATAATTAGGCACTAAACTTAGTATAAGTAAGACAATAATTAAAATGATACCTATTGTGACAGACATTATTTTGTACCTCCATTCTGTTTATCAATCCATTCCCAAATAAATCCTGCTAAAAGACCAACAATGAGACCCGCTATAACACCCATTTCCAGTGTAAAGAAGAGGGCACCTATAATTATGAAAAGAATTAAAGCGATTGGCAACGTAATGCCAAATTTTAACTTACGCTCATCTGAATTGAAAATTGTAAACACAGCAAAATATAATAAGAAAAAAGTTAAAGTTGCGATAATTGTTCTTATGATTAGTGGATTAACGGTATCATGATTGGCACTGAAATAGTTTAATAGAAAGAAAACGATGCCAAATATAATAGAAATTTTAACACTCTTTTTTAACAATGCTTGCATTCATTAATACTCCTTGTATTGATCAGTAAAAATTCTAACAAAAGTATATCACACTCTAAATTCATTTTACGACATTCCCATCAATCAAACGCATAGAAAATGATTATAAACAATTGAATTAAAAAAAGATTATTTGTAAAAGTGAAAAATCTCAATAAAAAATATTGTAAAAAGTAACTTTGTTTAAATGGCAAAAATACTGTAAAATCAAGGTTTTTAAAAATTTGAAAAGAGTTATTACAACAGTAATGGAAGCGATTTCAAAAAGTTGTAAAATTTATGTTTTAATTTTGTCAAATTATAGTATAATAACTTCATTAAGGTAAAGGAACTTTTAAGGGAAAAGAAGGAAAGCAAAAGAGGGTTTTCTGAAAGACAAAAGTATTCGAACCTTAGATTTAATAGAGATGGGGTTATTTTAATGGATAACAATGAATTACATAGGGGGCTAAGTGCACGTCAAATTAGAATGATCGCACTTGGTGGTACTATTGGTGTTGGTTTATTTATGGGAGCAACAAGTACGATTAAATGGACTGGTCCATCAGTTATTTTTGCGTATTTAATCGCAGGGATCTTTTTATTCTTAATCATGAGAGCAATGGGGGAAATGATTTACTTAAATCCAACTACTGGATCTTTCGCTACATTTGCGAGTGATTACATTCACCCTGCAGCAGGATATATGACAGCATGGAGTAATATCTTCCAATGGATTGTTGTAGGAATGAGTGAAGTTATTGCAGTGGGCGAGTATATGAATTATTGGTTCCCGAACTTGCCACAATGGATTCCTGGTGTCGTTGCCGTGCTGTTATTATTAGCAGCTAACTTAACTTCTGTTAAAGCATTCGGTGAATTTGAATTCTGGTTTGCAATGATTAAAGTTGTAACAATTATATTAATGATCATTGCTGGTTTAGGATTAATCTTCTTTGGAATTGGTAATGGTGGCCATGCGATTGGACTTTCAAATTTATGGTCTCATGGTGGCTTTATGCCTAATGGATTTGTAGGTTTCTTCTTTGCATTATCAATTGTTATTGGTTCTTACCAAGGCGTTGAATTAATTGGTATCACTGCCGGAGAAACAAAAGATCCTCAGAAAAATATTAAAAGTGCAGTAAACGGTGTTATCTGGCGTATATTAATTTTCTACATTGGTGCGATTTTCGTAATTGTTACTATCTATCCATGGGATCAATTAGGTGAAATCGGTAGCCCATTCGTAGCTACATTTGCTAAAATTGGTATCACTTTTGCAGCTGGATTAATTAACTTCGTTGTTTTAACTGCAGCATTATCTGGATGTAACTCAGGTATCTTTAGTGCAAGTCGTATGATCTTTACATTAGCTCAAAAAGGTCAAATGCCTAAAATCTTTACACGAGTTATGAAAAATGGTGTGCCATTCTATCCAGTATTAGCCATTGCTTTAGGTATCTTAGTAGGTGCGTTATTAAATGTTATTCTTCCTTTATTTATTAAAGGTGCGGATAGTATTTTCGTATATGTATATAGTGCATCTATATTACCTGGTATGATTCCTTGGTTTATGATTTTAATTAGTCACATTCGTTTCAGAAGATTGCATCCTGAGAAAGTTGAAGGTCATCCATTTAAAATGCCAGGTGGAACGTTTGCGAGTGCAATTACAATCTTATTCTTATTAATTGTATTAATTGGCATGTTATTCAACAAAGAAACAGTTGTTTCAGTTGTCATTGGTATTATTTTCTTAGCAGCGGTAACGACTTACTACTTCGTTCGTGGACATCACAAAAATGATGGATACCGTAAAGTTAAATAAGCGCATAAATCAATCAAATCAAACATCATCAACACATGATTCAAAATGGACTAAGACACAAAGTGCTTAGATTCATATGAAGGGGAGTGGTACAATGAATTTAAATCAATTCTGTACCGCTCTCTTTTTAACGCTTTTACCGAAAGAAAGCGTCGTAACAAAATGAGCTAAAACCCAAGTCATAATGTCTTGGTTACATTAAATAAGCCAGTAAGAGAATTTTTATTAAATTCACTTACTGGCTTTTCTATATCTTATTTCTTGTTTGAAAAGATTAATGCTTAAATTCCACATTTGATAAATGCTTACGATAATTATCAAGTGCCATTTTTGATTGCGTAATGAAATCTAATGACGTTTCATAATTTAATGCAATATAACGATAGAAAAGAACATCAATCGTAAACATCTGAGCAAATAAAGAAGTAGTTGCCCCCATACGCAATTCATTTTCGTCTGAATGGCCATACGTTAGAACAATATCAGAAAGCTTGGCTACATGATTATGCTCAGAACTTGAGATGGTAATAATTGGAATATGGTAATCTGAAACCACTTTGACCATCGCTCGAAGTTCACTTTGATCGCCGTTATTCGTTATAAATACTACACAATCATCTTTATCATGCGTAGACAACATCGTTGTGAATAAATGTGTTTCTTGTACAAGTTGAACATTTAGCCCAATACGCGATAATTTTTGATATAAATCCGTAGCACAGACGTATGATGCGCCATAGCCAAATATAAAAATCGTATTCGCACGTTTAAACTGTTTGCATATGTTATCTATTGTTGCATTATCCGCAAAGGTAGAACTCTTTTGAAGTGCTTCTTCTGCACGATGATATAACTTCTTTTTTAAAGTGTCTACCGACTCATTGTTAAGCAGTTCAATCTTATACGGTGTTTCCTGTTTAGGGAATAATGTTGCTAATTGTGTTCTGACTTCATGAAAGCTTTGATTAATTAATTTTTGGCTATATCGATTTAATGTTGAAACACTCATTTCCAGTTCTTCAGCAATCTCCTGATTCGACATGCGAATCACTTTATGTGGTGAGTTTAATATAAATCGTGATAATTTCTTTTCATTTTTAGAAAAAGAAGGATAATTGTCGTCGATTAAATATAAAATGTTTGTCATCTAATCACCTAGTTTATTTAAGTTTCTCATTTCTTTAGTCGTACCGAAAAAGTATGTGAAAATAAAACCACCTAGGTACGCAGATAGTAATCCTATAATGTAGCCTAAATATTTCTGATGTGCAATTAAAGGTAATAATGAAATACCACTAGGTCCTATTGCGGTAGCACCGATATGACCAATTCCACCGATAACAGCACCGCCAATACCACCACCGATACAAGCGGTAATAAAAGGTCGACCTAATGGTAAAGTCACACCATAAATAAGCGGTTCACCAATTCCTAAGAAACCAACAGGTAATGCACCTTTAATCGCATTTCTTAGTGTTGTATTGTGCTTACATCTTACCCATAAAGCTAAAGCTGCACCTACTTGTCCAGCACCAGCCATTGCTGCGATAGGTAGTAAGTAAGTTGCACCAGATTGATTAATTAATTCGATGTGTATCGGGGTGAATATATGATGTAAGCCTAACATAACAAGTGGTAAGAAGAACGCACCTATAATAAATCCGCTAAATATGCCACCTACACCAATGACCCAATTTACGACGCCCACCAAACCGTCAGATATAAATCCGGCAATAGGCATAATTAAGAATATCGTTAGCAAACCTATAATGAGTAATGAAATTGTTGGTGTTACGATAATATCTATCGCATTTGGAACGACTTTATGTAACTTTTTCTCAATCATACTTAATAACCATACTGCTAAGATAACCCCTATAATACCACCTTGACCTGCTAATAAAGGTTCACCAGTAAAGATATTTTTGATTGGGTTGTCTTCAGTAATACCTGTTAATAATGTGGTACCCCCAATAACACCACCTAAACCTGGTGTTGCACCGAATACTTTAGCAGCATTAAATCCAGTAAAGATAGCTAAATACGCTAACATACCATCTTTAATGACATTAAGTACGGCTACAAGCTGTTTGACCCAATCGGCTGAAATAGTGCCTGCTGTGATAAAGTTATTGAGTACTGCTGCAATACCACCAATTAAACCAGCACCTATAAATGCAGGGATTAATGGTATAAAGATGTTAGCAATAGACTTTAAAATCTTGTTTAGTTTACTTTGTTTGTGCTTTTGTTGATAGTCACTTTTATTTTCTTTAGCTTGCGCTTCAATATTAGACTTATTGCTATGATGGGGGATATCTTCTCCTAGTTGCACACCACTTAGCTTGACCATTTCAGCTGATACCTTATTAACTGTACCGGGTCCAACCACGACTTGAAGACGCTCATCTTGTACTACGCCGAGTACACCATCTATATTTTTAAGTTTTGAGTAATCAATTTTTGACTCATCATTTATTTTTAAACGCACACGTGTCATACAATGAATGATATTATCCACGTTATCAATGCCACCAACCGCATCTAAGATGTGATGGGCTAATTGTTGATCCTTATTCATATCATTGCCTCCTTAAGATTGAATTGCTTGTTTCACAATACCGTTATGCTTTACTAGTCTCGATTTAGCATCACTTTTCGTTGTGTCACATAGATTCATAACGATTGCAACTTTGATATCATTGTCGGCTTGTTGATATAGTGATTGCGCTTCTTCAAAAGTTAAGCCACAAATGTCTTCAATAATATGTATAGAGCGTTGTTCAAGTTTGTAATTTGTCGCCTTTAAGTCAACCATCAAGTTATCATACACTTTTCCAACACCAATCATAGTCATGGTTGATATCATATTAAGCACAAGCTTTTGTGCTGTGCCTGATTTTAGTCTCGTAGAGCCAGCTAATACTTCAGGTCCAACATTGACTTCAAGTGCATGATTGGCGATTGTACTGATGTCACTATTTGAATTGCATGATAGAGCGACTGTCATTGCATTGATTTCATTAGCGTACGTTAACGCTCCTTTAACATAAGGCGTACGTCCACTTGCGGAAATACCTATGACAACATCTTTATGATTTAAATGGATTGTTTTTAAATCGGTCATTCCCATTTCTACGTTATCTTCAGCACCTTCAATTGCTTCAGTCATAGCTTGTTGACCTCCAGCAATTAAACCGATTACTTCATTTGGCTGTGTATTAAAGGTTGGAACACATTCGGCTGCATCTAATACACCTAAACGACCACTTGTACCTGCTCCAATATATATAATGCGACCACCATCGCGAAATCGAGTGATGGTTGCTTCAATGACTTTATTTAACTGTGGCAGTATAGAGGCTACTGCTTTAGCTACTAATTGATCTTCTTGATTCATTGCTTTTAAAGCTTCAAAAATAGACATTTCATCTAAATGCATCGTTTGTGTATTTCTACTTTCAGTTGTTAAATGTTCCATTAGCGTTTCTCCTTTTCAGTAATAAATTCAAATGTGTCACCAGGTTGGATTAAGTCAATGATTGCTATATCTTCAGCACATATTGAAGCAACATGATTAATCGCTTTATGACTAGGCAAATCTGATTTAATAATTTGCAACTCACCTTCGTAACGTTTGTTAAGTGAATTATCCACTGTAATATCTCCTCTAGTACGATTATGATTCGACTGATTATTAGGAGGAATATTGACCTTTGTTGATCTAGAATACTTAGATCGTATGACATGTTCTGGTGCATCAAGACGAGATGTATGATGTTTGAAGATGAGTTGCTCGTATGATTCATCAAAATAAGTTAGACGAAGCTTGAAATGACGATGATCAATCATCTGCTGTAAAGCGATTGCCTCTGAGCGGGTGATAGCAGTGTCACCAATAAGAATATAGTTTAGTCTAGAATCAACTAAAGCTTGTGCAGATTGAAGTAACGTCATATGTCTGTGTTGCTCAATAGTTGGAAGTCCCTTGAACATTGGACCTCTAAAAGTAGTTCCAGGAATAAAGGCCATAATCGGAGCATGTTCATCATATTTTCGTATAAGTTCATTTTGTTGTTCAATGAAACTTAAAGCTAAACCTGTATCAGGTCTAGGGTAGTAATTATGGCAAAAATAAATTTTCGGTAATGATTTTTGATTGTAAAGTGTATCAAGGGTATGAGCGGTAATCGTACTAGCATTTAAACAACACTTTAAATGATGCTGATATAAGTCTTCTATTAAACTACGCTTAAAATCTTCATCTATTCTAATAACAAAATCCCCATTTGGAAATTGATCGAAAAAACGGTAAACGTTTTGATTCAGCAATGAAGGATTGATATCAATGATATAGGTTACTGATGTATCTTTTAGTAATTGACATAATTCTCCCAAATACGTCAATTTTGTCTCATCATTTTCCTCAGGTATTTGTAATGATGTGAAAATAACGTCATAACCATGATGAACCATATCTAAAATATAAGAAATATTTAATGGTTGACCTAAATAGACTGAGAAACCTAGCATGTGAATCCTCCTTAATTACTGTAATCACTTACAATTATAGCGTTTCACGTTTTTTATTACAATTTACATATATATTATATAATTTTTATATTTAATTGGTGAATCGCTACGTATTCAAAGATGAGATTGAATGACAGAATTGACGTTAATTTATAACTAAGAAAGATGCATAAAAGTTTGAAGAAATAATGGGCATCGATGGTTGTACAGGGGGAATGAAACTACTGGAACGCATTTGACAAGTGAACGAATGTTTGATGAATTTGATTTTGGCGTTGTTGTAAATCAATTAATATCGTTCCTTGTTGAAAATCATGTAACGGGTGTGAGGATAAATGATTTAGTAATTTATGATAAGTATGTTTGAGTTCAAGGGAAGATGATGTGTGACTGTTGTTAGCGTCATTTTGAAGTGTTAAAGCTAAATCAAGACTGAAATGATGAATCGAAGTATGATACGCGTCAATTTCTTGATTTAAGTACCGGTCATCCATTAGATAGTAATATCGTATCTTTTCGATGTGCGTGAGTAGCACAATGAGTTGTTGACGAATTTGAGTTAATTGATCCATGGTATGTGAAACTCCTTACTTTGAAGGTATTAAGTCATAAAAGAGGTAGAACGTAGAGGACCCAACCGAACATATTATTCAGTATGCTCGATTGGATTTAAAAATTGAGTATAATTTTGTATTGAAATATCGTATGTTTTAATCGTCTTTTCGAAGGAATAAGAAATATCATAAATATCGAGTACTGGTAGTTCCCGTGTTCGACCTAAACCGATTTCATATATAATTGCTAGCCATTCACCATTACGACATAGTAAACCAATAAATATCACATTTTCAGCAATAGTGTCATGATTATCATTGAAGTCAATCAGCATAACATTTCGTTCAGAACTATAGATTAATATGTCTGTAAATAGACGAGGTAAAGTAATTTGTTCTGTATCTTCAAATTTAATCAAGTCAGTCATATGGGTGAGTGATTTACGAACATGCGTGTTAGGTATATTGATAAGCTGATTAATTATAGATTCAATCTCTTTCGTATAAGGTAATGTTGAATAAGATTGGCTTTCTATTAAGGTTAAATATAGAGATACCAACTGCTGTTCATTAAAATGAATTTGTATTTTATCCTCAGTATTCTGAATTTGATAGCCACCATGTTTCCCTTTATGTGCGTATATTTGAACACCTTGATTTTCTAAATCAGCAATATCGCGACTAATTGTACGAACAGAAACATTTAAGTGTTGTGCCAATTCTGATGCATTGATTGTTTTGCCTTGTTGTATCAATGAAATAATTTGATTTTGGCGATCCAATTTCTTCAACATAAACACCACCTATAACCATTACATATTACATTAATTATAACATAACACTGATATTGAAGACATTTTGAGAATATTCGTAGATTATGTGTGTAAAATTAAACGTTTTTTATTTAGAAAACGCTTACAAATTAAAGTGTTTTATGCTAATATATTATTTGTAACAGGGGAGAACGAATTCAAACAAAGGGGTAGAAGCTATATAACAGATAGCTTGTTGTGAATCGTTCGAGTTACATCGAAACATCTTCAATATTTATTACTTACTTTCCTTTCTATTTGTCGGCTAGCAGATGACTAGCCGATTTTTTTGTGTCGCAATTTAAAAATACCTATGACAAATAAATACAGTAAGATACAATAAAGTGAAATAGATCGTTGAGGTGAAATGATGCAAAATGAACTTCATTATATAGATACACATATTATGAATTGGTTAACACACTTAGATGATGTTATTCCACAATTAATCAAAGATATGTCTACGGATACCAAACTAAATCGCTTTGATTTAGTTACTAATGTAGACAAGCAACTTCAAAACAAATTTGAAACGTATTTATCTGAATACTTTCCTGGACATCAATTGTTAGCTGAAGAAAAAGATAATGATACGATTCAGCCATACGAGGGTCATTTATGGATTATGGATCCAATTGACGGCACGGCAAATTTAGTTAAGCAACAAGAAGATTATTGTATTATTATTGCATATTTCGTTGATGGGGAACCTAAACTGTCGTACATATATGATTATCCTCATGATAAATTGTACAAGGCTGTAGCGGGTAAGGGGGCATATGTTAATGGTCAGCCATTATTGCCACCTCGTGAATTACAATTATGTGATGCAATCATTTCTTTTGGAACACAATATATAAATGATGATACAAGTAAAGCATTATATGATGCGTCATTTAGCGTGAGAAATATTGGATCATGTGGATTAGATTCAGTCAGAGTCATTAAAGGGCAATTTGGCGCACATATGAATACAAACCCTAAACCGTGGGATATAGCAGCACAATTTTTATTTGCAAAAGAATTAAATCTGGAAATGACACAATTAAATGGCGAACCGTTAGACTTTGCTAAGAGTGGTCCTTTCATTATTAGTAACCGTGGTTGTTATAAAGCTATTTTGGCTATTTTCAATCGAGATGGTGGCTATCATATTTAACACTCATAATCGCTAGTTTAAGAAAAGTTAGTTCTTAAGACGTATAGCAAGTTAATCATTTTAATATATAATTATAATATTAATTCATAAAAAAGAATAGGAGTGGTAGGATGCGTAGAACGCATAAACGAATGAGCCTGCCCGTAAAAATAGTTACATGGTTTATAGGGATATTGTTTGTACTAGCAATTGTAGCGACAATTTTTGTGGTGGCTAGTATTTTTATCACGAGTGGTAAGATTCATAATCCATTAAATAGACAACATTCAGAATTGAGATCAAAGAATATAAGTTTATCTAACGGTGACCCATTTACCATTGCATTATTTGGTGTTGACTCAGATGCACAACGTAAAAGTCAAAATGATGGTGAAAGAAGTGACACAATCATGCTTCTTTCTATTAATCCGAAGAAACAAACAACAGAAATCGTCAGTGTGCCTCGAGATACACAAGCTGACATTGTAGGTAAAGGTACAACAGAGAAAATCAATCATGCTTATGCTTATGGTGGGCCGACGATGGCTGTTAAATCATTAGAGAAACTAATGAATGTCCCTATCGATCATTATGCGACGGTTGATATGGATGGCTTACATGATATGATTGATGCTTTAGGTGGCGTCGATGTTACGAGTAATGATACTTTCACTACGAAAGGAACAAACTTTGTAAAAGGACAATCTACACACGTAGATGGTGATACTGCAATGGCCTTTATACGTAGTCGTAAAGAAGAGGGCGCTGGTGGAGATTTCGGTCGTCAAGAACGACAACAATTGATCCTTCAAGCGATGGCTAATAAGATGACAAGTGCGTCAGCATTGACACATTTCCCATCATTAATGAATCAAATCCAGAAAAATGTAAAAACAGATTTAACATTAAATGACATGAACGATATTAGAAAAAATTATAAAAATGCCAATGCAACAGTGAACCGTCATCAATTAGAAGGGCAAGGTGGCATTCAAGATGATGGCCTTTGGTACTTTATACCAAATGATGACTCAAAACAGAATGCTACAGATGTGTTAAATAATAACTTGTAAGCATAATGAGCGGGACAAAAGTTAAAATAAATGCGTTGTTCCACTCCTTTACTTTTGCCATTCAAGTAAACCTATACTTATAGAGGTAGGCGATCAAACTCAAAAGCGTTTGGTCCTACCTCTTTTTATATACTCTAAAAAATTAAAATATAATAAATCTTTAAAAATTAATTTTGTAGTAGTGGAATGTATTATTAATATTTAATTCTTTTAAAATTGCAAAAATTTATGAAACGCTTAACATTTAATGAAATAAGTAATACAATTAATGTAATTCTATGTTCAATATATGTGGGGTATTGGAATGGAATGGTTACGTCGTTAAAGTCATTTTACGGAAAATTTTAATATAGATGGGGTGGAGAGTATGCAAGAACATTTAATCGTCACGCTTGATGGCACAGATTATCTTGTAGAACCAGGAACAAGTTTGCTCGAGTTTATAAAATCTCGTGATACTTTCGTACCTTCAATTTGTTATAACGAGTCAATGGGACCAATCCAAACATGTGATACATGTATGGTCGAAATTGACGGCAAAATTGAACGTGCGTGTAGCACTGTTGTAGATCGACCTATGACAGTTAATACTCAAAATAGCGATGTGAAAGCGAGTCAAAAAGAAGCTTTAGATCGTATATTAGAAAAACACATGTTGTATTGTACAGTATGTGATTATAACAACGGTGACTGTGAAATACATAATGCCATGGATGCATGGGGGTTAGAGGAGCAGTCATACGAATATAAGACGAAGCCATATGAAAAAGACTATGGTCCATTTTATCGATATGACCCAGATCAATGTATTCTCTGTGGTCGATGTGTCGAAGCATGTCAGGATATCGAAGTAAATGAAACCATCTCAATCGACTGGAATCGTGAACATCCTAGAGTTATCTGGGATAATGATGTTCCAATTAATGAGTCATCATGTGTATCATGTGGTCAATGTGCAACTGTTTGTCCTTGTAATGCCATGATGGAAGTTAACATGGAGGGCAATGCTGGTTATATGACAGATACTGAACCAGGTTCATTAGCAGCAATGATTGATTTAACTAAGAAAGCTGAACCAGGTGATGGTCTATTATTCGCAGTATCAGATTCTGAAGCGGAAATGCGTAAAGAACGTATTAAGAAAACGAAAACGGTTTGTACATATTGTGGCGTAGGTTGCTCATTTGATGTATGGACTAAAGATAGAGAAGTGCTTAAAGTTCAACCATCACACGATTCACCAGCAAACAAAATTGCTACATGTGTGAAAGGTAAATTCTCTTGGGGTCATATTAATTCAGACCAACGTTTAACAAAACCGCTTGTGAGAAAAGACGGCGAGTTCCATGAAGTTGAATGGGATGAAGCATTGGATGTAATTGAATCTAACTTCAAACGTATTAAAGATGAATACGGTGGCGATCACCTAGCATTTATCGCATCTTCTAAAGGAACAAATGAAGAGTCATATTTAATGCAAAAACTTTCAAGACAAGTTTTCGGTTCTAACAATGTTGATAACTGCTCAAGATATTGTCAAGCTCCAGCTACAAAAGGCCTATTTAGAACAGTTGGTCATGGTGGGGACTCAGGCTCAATTGAAGATCTTGAAAAAGCAGCAATGACAGTTTTAATCGGTACCAATACTGCTGAAGCACACCCAGTTATTGCTTCAAGAATGAAACGTGCACAAAAATTATTCGGACAAAAAATGCATGTATTCGATATCAGAAAACATGAAATGGCAGAGCGTGCGGATGCCTTCTATCAACCGAAACCTGGTACGGATTTAGTATGGCTTGGTGCGGCTACGAAATACATCATTGATCATGATTTACATGATAAAGATTTCTTAAATGAATGGGTAGATAATTATGATGAATATTACAAATCATTAGAATTATTTACGATGGATTTTGCGGAAGAAGCAACTGGTATTCCAAAAGAACAAATCATTAGTTTTGCTGAAGAGGCTGCAAAAGCTGAATCAATGTCAATTTGTTGGGCAATGGGTGTTACGCAACAAGATATTGGTAGTGATACAAGTACAGCCATTTCTAACTTATTACTTGTCACAGGTAACTACAGAAAACCAGGTTCAGGTGCGTATCCGTTACGTGGTCACAATAACGTACAAGGTGCAAGTGACATGGGTAGTATGCCTGACCAATTCCCAGGCTATCAAAAAGTGGCCGACGATGAAGTTAGAGCGAAATTTGAAAAAGAATATGGTGTTGCATTAAACCCAACACCTGGACGTGACAATCACCAAATGATGGAAGGTATCCATAATGGAGATATTCAATCATTATACTTATACGGTGAAGATACAGGTATTGTAGATTCTAATATTAATTTTGTTCAATCAGCTTTAGAAAAAGTAGACTTCCTAGTAGTTCAAGATGAATTCTTAACATTTACAGCAACTTATGCAGACGTTGTCTTACCAGCAAGTCCATCATTAGAAAAAGATGGTACGTTCACAAATACAGAACGTCGTATTCAACGTATTAACAAAGCATTACAACCATTAGGTGAGTCTAAACCAGACTGGGAAATCTTCCAATTAATTGCACAACGTATGGGTGCGGATTGGAATTATAAACATCCAAGTGAAATCATGGATGAAATCGCGCGATTAACACCATCTTATTCAGGTGTAAGCTATGATCGATTACAAGGTTTCAACAGTCTTCAATGGCCAGTAGCACCAGACGGTACAGATGAACCAACGTTATATATGAATGGATTTAATTTTGAAAATGGTCGTGCTAAATTATTCCCATTAACATTTGATAACTTCTTTAAAGAAGACGAAGTGTATGACCTACATGTGAATAACGGTCGTTTACTTGAACATTTCCATGAAGGTAATATGACATATCAAACTGAAATGATTAAATATAAAATGCCTAATGCATTTGTTGAAATTTCACCAGAACTAGCAAAAGAACGTGATATTCATGAAGGTGCAGAACTACGATTGATTTCTGAAACTGGGGAAGCAACATTGATTGCCACAATCACCGATCGAGTTAAAGGTAAAGAAATTTATATTCCTTTAAATAATGATGCTATGTCAAATGGTGATTTAGGTGCTATCAATAAATTAACGAACAGTGATGTCGATCAATATACAGACACACCATCATATAAACGAACAAGTTGTCGTATGGAAGTATTGACACGTAAAGGTAAGTCACCATTAAATCCAACTAACTTCCGTGTCGATAAGCAACGTAATCCGCAATATAGTGTCCAAGTACAGAAAAAATGGGAACGTCCTGATTATGTTTTCCCGGGAAATGTGGTGGATAAATAATGGCTGAAAGAATAACAAAAATTAAACGTTTAGAGAAGTCTGAAGCGCAAATTAAACTTGAAAGTATTAATGAAGTCACAGATGCTATTGCTGAAAATAAAGATAGTATTTTAAAAGCAATTCGTATAGTGAAAGCTTTAGATGAGGCGAAAATTCTTGATTTAATGAATGGCGGCATTAGAGGTCGTCAAGTGATCATTAATAAATTTATGACCGAGCTTAATAAAGACTTATACGCAGGTTTAATTACAAATTTAGCACCAATGGTCTTTATGTTAGGAGAGCTCAATGTACAAGAATTAAGCCAATTCTTAAATAAACTGAATAAAGGCTTACATGTTGCAAATCAAGCTAATCCTAATGCTAAAACAAGTATTCGTAGTCTAATGGGTGTCCTTAAAGACGATGATATGAATCGTAGCTTAACATATATGCTTAACTTGCTGAAAGGTATGTCAAGAGACGAGAAATAATGTAATTAAAATAATAAGTAGGGAGTGAGACGATGAATTCAGTCTCACTCCTTACTTCGTTTCTTTAAATAAATTTATAAGTACTTTCAACTTAAATTATGGTAAGGTGGACTATATATTAATAAAAAGGGGTGAGAACAATTCATCCAAACGCAATTAAAATTATGACAGTGATTTCTAATGTGTTCATTATTTTAGGAATTATTTTTTTAGTGATGATGCAAATGGTGCTAGCAATTTCAATGTTTGCTGTATCACTGGCAATTAGTTTGGTTATCTTCAATGTGTTATTCAGAGACCGAACTGGCATGAAGATTGTCATCAACATATCGTTTGCGATTGTCTTAATTGTTATTATCATTACTTACTTATATTTATCTTAATTAGCTATATAAAGGATTGTCACTGACATGAAACAATTATCCCATTTACGTTTGCCAATCATATTGTTAGGCACTATCATCATTATTTTCATTGTTTTATTAATTATTAATCACTCGGATTTGTTGAAAAATGATCGCCATTATAGCTTTCAAGAAGCATTACAGAAACAAACAGATGCAAGTGTGTTAAATACAGTTGAAAGCAATGGTCAATTTGTGAATGCGAATAACCAAGACATAGAGAAGGCGATGCGCATATCACGAGATGATAATAACTTTAAATACATGGATATTTCTCAGCAAGTTCCAATGTCGAAACGAGAAGTAAATCAGATGCTAAAAGGATACGGTATTCTTGAAAATCAAGCCGATGCTTTTATAGAGGCGCAAGATAAATATAAAGTGAATATCATCTACTTAATAAGCCATGCACGTGTTGAAACGGCGAATGGTGAATCTAAACTTGCTAGTGGTATCAAAGATGGCAAGACACGCTATTATAATTTTTTTGGTGTAGGTGCCTTCGATGAAAATGCGATACATACAGGTAAAAGCTACGCGAAAGAAGCAGCATGGACGACACCACGCAAAGCCATACTAGGTGGTGCCAAATTTATTCGTGCGAACTATTTTGATAATGACCAAATTACGCTCTATCAAATGCGATGGAATCCTAAGAATCCAGGGCAGCATCAGTATGCGAGCGATATCTTATGGGCAGATCATATCGCAACATTTATGCAATCATATTATGATGAATTTGGTATTAAAAAAGATGATATTCGCAAAAACTTCTATACCTCTTGATTAGGTTAACAATTGCAGGATGTTACATTTCCAACTGCAATGATAAAGCATAGTTATGATAAAATTTAGTAGAATTTAATACTGAGGTGTAAATAAATGAAAATTGCAATAATTGGTGCAGGAATAGGTGGTTTAACCGCTGGTGCACTACTTTCAGAAAAAGGACATGACGTTTCTATCTTTGAAAGACAACCAAGCATTAGTGAAGTTGGCGCAGGGATAGGCATTGGTGATAATGTCATTAAGAAATTAGGAAAACATGACTTAGCTAAAGGCATCAAAAATGCGGGTCTAAACTTATCAGCGATGAATGTCCTTGATGACAAAGGAAACAGTTTATCTACTGTAAAATTAAAAGAAAACACATTAAATGTTACTTTAGCACGACAAACATTAATAGAACTCATAGAGTCTTATGTCAATCCTCAATGTATTTATACTGATTATGATGTCATTAAAGTTGATAATGTTGATCAACAAGTGCTAATTCACTTCTCTAACCATGCAAGTCAGCGTTTTGATTTATGTATAGGTGCAGATGGTATTCATTCTGTTGTTAGACAAGCCGTTCATCCGAATGCCAAGCTACTTTATCAAGGGTATACGTGTTTTCGTGGCTTAGTGGATGATGCGAATCTACAAAATACAGATACAGCTAATGAATATTGGGGAAAACGTGGTCGCGTAGGTATTGTCCCACTAATCAATAATCAAGCGTATTGGTTTATCACAATTAATGCGTCTGAAAAGGATTCAAAATATCAATCATTTGAAAAACCACATCTTCAAGCATATTTCAATAATTATCCAGAACCCGTACGCCATATTTTAGATAAACAGAGCGAAACAGGTATTCTGAAACATGATTTATATGATATGAAACCAATCAAATCATTTGTAAACCAACGGATACTATTGTTAGGAGATGCAGCACATGCAACAACACCTAATATGGGGCAAGGTGCAGGGCAAGCAATGGAGGATGCAATTGTATTAGCCAATTGCTTAGCTGAATACGATTTGGACAAAGCGTTAAAACGCTATGATAAGTTAAGGGTTAAACATACTACTAAAGTCATTAAACGTTCAAGAAAGATTGGTAAAATAGCTCAAAAAGATAACACATTAGCCATCTCATTACGCAATAGTGTAATGAAGCGAACACCTAAACGTTTATTAAGTAGACAAACTAAATTCTTATACAAAGCGAAAAGTAAATAAAAAATAAGACGGATACTGAAGTCATTGTACATGCTTAAGTGAGTACGAATACACTTAGCCATGACCTTTCAGTTTCCGTCTTTTTTCATATTTTAGATTACTTATTAACTATAAATTGAGGTGTGTCGCCACTTAATTTTTTGATTGTATCATTTGCAACGATTTTAGACATCATATCTCTAGCTTCGAATGTTGCATTACCAATGTGTGGTGTGATAACGACATTATCAAGTGATTTTAATCCGTCCGTAATGTCAGGTTCAAATTCATAAACATCTAATGCAGCGCCCTCGATTTCTTTTTCTTCTAAAGCTTTTACTAAAGCCTCTTCGTTTACAATAGGGCCACGACCTGCATTAATTAAATAGGCTGTTGACTTCATTCGTTTGAATTGCTCAGTATCAATCATATGATGTAAATCTGGATTATAGGCAGCATTAATCGTGATGAAGTCTGCATTTTCAAGTAATGTATTTAAATCTACGTATTTCGCGCCAATTTCGCGTTCTTTTTCTTTCTTTTGATGTGGACCAGTATATAAGACATCCATATCAAAAGCTTTCGCGCGTTTAGCTACTGCACTACCAATTTCTCCTAGACCAATAATACCAATTGTTTTACCTGATACTTCACGACCTCTGAAGAATAAAGGTGCCCAACCGTCAAAACCTTTAGTACGAGATAATTTATCACCTTCTACTATACGACGTGCAACGGCTAAAACAAGGCCAAATGTTAATTCAGCAGTTGATGCAGTTGATGCTTTAGGTGTATTTGTAACATCAATACCTTTTTCACGTGCGTATTTAATATCGATGTTATTAAATCCAGCACCATAGTTTGCAATGATTTTTAAGTTCGTTGCGCTATCAATTACTTCTTGATCCACATTCGTTGAAAGGATACTTATCAGTGCAGTAGCATCTTTGACGCCTTCTTTTAGCGTTTCCTTGTCAATGATGCCCTCACCCTCATACATTTCAACTTCAAAGTGTTCTTTAAGTAAATTTAATCCTACTTCAGGAATTGCGCCAGCGATATAAACTTTTTCCATGATACTCACTCCTTAACATTGTTTTCTCCTTAAGTATAATAAAAGAAGAAAACGTATACAAATGTAATTCATTTCATTTTATTGAATTATTTTGAGGCCAATTACAGAGAAAAGTATTAAGAAAATGAAGAATATACGGCTAAAATGTGTTGATTCTCTATAAAATATCATTCCTACAATAGCGCGCGCCTCCAGCAGTACCAATACCTGTCCAGATAGCGTAAGCAGTTCCCATTGGAATGGTTGCCATTGCCAGTTTTAAAGTACTAAAACTAAAAATGAATGTCACTGCCATCAAAATAATATAAATTTTTTGTTTTGAACGTGCAAATTGATTTAACCAAATGACACCAAGTACCTCTAGTAATCCCGCAATGAGTAAATATAGCCATGACATATTACATACCTCCCTGAGGCGTGTCGTTCGTTGATAATTTGAGGCCTATAATTCCTATTAACAATAGTAGTAACAAGCCCAGTTTCGTAATCGTAAATGGTTGACCAAAGAAAAGCATGTCAGCAATCACTGTACCAGCAGCTCCTATGCCTACAAACACCGCATAAACGGTCCCAACAGGTAGATGTCGAGAAGCGGAAATCATTAAATAGAAGCTTAATGCAATAAAGATTAAAGTGAATAGCCAAGTAACGAAATTATGCGCATTACTTAATCCTATTACCCAAACCACTTCAATCAGACCAGCAAAAATGACTTTAAGCCATTGCATAACCTAACACTCCTTATCTATAAAAGACTAATATGCTCATTCTCTCAAATCGTTGATTTAAATTCAATTTGAGAAACTTAAAAAAGCGTATGCTGTTAATGTTTAATTAACGAGGCATACGCTTTTAACTGATCATTATATATAGAAATTATGATAAGTGGATATAGTTATAAGCACTTGCTTGGCTTGCTGAAATGGTACGCGTATCTTTGACAAATGGTCCGCCAGTATAATTCATTTCTGAAACAGTTATAGAACCATCACTATTTACGCTCTCCACGTAAGCAACATGGCCATAAGTACCTTCAGATGTTTGTAGAATTGCGCCTTTTTCAGGTGTTTGATTTACCGTATAGCCAGCTGCTGAAGCTGCACTAGCCCAATTATTCGCATTTCCCCAAGTACTCCCAATGTTGCCACCAACTCTGTCATAAACATACCACGTACATTGGCCAGCTGTATATAAATTACCTGATGTTGAAGAAGTTGTTTGTGTTGATGACGTCGTCGTTGTTGAAGAACTACTAGATGACGTACTTCCGTCAGTTATTGAAGATGAAGTAGTGCTTTGATTATAGTTAAATGATTGTTGGTTAAATTGAGGTTGTTGATAACCGCCACCGAATTGATTGTGTTGTGGTGCTGGATTGTGATTATATTCCGCAGCATCCGCATGGTTAGCATTTAATCCTAATGCTGATACACCAATGCCTGCTGTTAAAGTTGAAATTGTAATGATTTTTTTCATAGTAAAAAGTCCTCCCAAAATATGATATTCAACAATAGGTTTAGTTAGCGATATGTTGAATAGACTTCGATTTGATTTTTTAGTCGCTCCCAACGACAATTCATACTTTAACAGATTCCAAACGCGTTATGTGCATTGTTACGTTTTCGTAAATGAAATACAAAAACCTTGAACAACTCCGTAATAAAGGGGTGCTCAAGGTTACGTAATGTAATAATGCTTGGAATATGCATGTATACTACATTATTCTTATATTTTGATAATGTTAATATATGATTTATGTTACAGGCATTTGTAACATTAGTTGTTACGCTATTTATTTAAAGAAACGAATTGATAATGGAACAACATACGCTTTTCCACTAAAATATTTCACACAAGCAACGATGTGGAATACGAAATATAAAATAGAAAGCACAAATAGCAAGATAGAAAGAATAAAGATTAATATTGTTACGATAATGATAACCGCTTCATTATTAACGGCATATATGAAGAATAAGGGAACAATACAAATTCCAATGACAGCACTCCAAATGAAATATGAAATGAGCATGTTAAAGTAATTTTTTCCAGCTTTATCAACTAATTGTGATTCATTACGTTTAATAGCCCAAATAATAATCGGACCAATAATAGAAGTAAAAAAGCCTAATAAGAAGACCAACATTGCCATTAAACGCGCATCTTGCTCATTATCCCTCTGAATCGGAGAGTTGTGTGATTGATTATCATATTCTGACATAATAATACTCCTTTCAACTTATAATCATGTATCACTATTAATATAACAAAGTTACTTTAAAATGATTAGTTAATTTTAAAATTAATTTAAATTAATTTAGTGTGTTTAATTTTTAAAAAATAGGATATAGTTTAGCGTTGTATAAAATTAAGTACTAATTTTTTTAGTAATGATTCATATGAATGATTTGGCAGTAGCTGACTGAATAAAAATGATGATGGCTTTAGTTTATTTTTATTCTAGCCAACTTTGCCCGGGAGCGGGACTTGGAAACAGACAGTTATTTTGGACTGTCTTTTCAAGGTTATATAGAAATCTAGTGAAGCGATGTAGATTTCTAACCTGCTCCCTTTATTTTTAATCAAAATGAGAGACAATAAGATAGTTTGAAAGGAAGTTATAATTATGAAAATAGCAGTAGTAGGATCAGGTAATGGTGCAGTAACAGCGGCAGTAGATATGGTAAATCAAGGCCATGATGTGAAATTATACTGTCGAAATTCATCTATTAAAAAGTTTGATCATGCATTAGAAAAGGGTGGCTTTGATTTTAACAATGAAGGTGCCGAATCATTTGTACCGTTTACTGAAATCAGTGATGACATTGAATATGTCTTGAAAGACGCTGAACTTGTTCAAGTGATTATTCCTTCATCTTATATTGAATACTATGCGGAAATAATGGCTGAGCACGTGACGAATGATCAACTGATCTTCTTTAATATTGCAGCAGCGATGGCTTCAATCCGTTTTATTAATGTACTTGAAGATAGACATATCGAGGTTCAGCCTAAGTTTGCTGAAGCTAATACGCTAACGTACGGTACGCGTGTAGACTTTGAAGCAGCACGAGTAGATTTATCACTCAATGTACGTAAGGTGTTCTTCTCTACTTATAATAAGAAAGAACTTAGTGACAGCTTTGAAAAAGTGAGTCAAGTTTATCCATACCTGGTTAAAGAAGAAAACTTATGGAAGACAAATTTAGAAAACGGAAATCCAGAAGTACATCCTGGGCCAACATTATTAAATGTAGGTCGAATCGATTATGCAGATTCATTTGCCTTGTATAAGGAAGGAATCACGAAACACACTGTCAGATTATTACATGCGATTGAATTAGAACGTTTAACGTTAGGTCGTAAATTAGGGTTTGAACTTTTAACAGCGAAAGAGGCACGTATACAAAGAGGATATTTAGAGCGTAAAGATGAAGATGAACCATTAAATCGACTCTTTAATACGAGTCCTGTTTTCTCTCAAATTCCTGGACCTAATTCAGTTCAAAATCGTTACTTAACAGAAGATATCGCATATGGCTTAGTGCTATGGTCAAGTCTAGGACGAGCAATCGATGTTGAGACACCCAATATCGATGCGGTTATCATGATTGCGTCTACAATTTTAGAACGTGACTTTTTCGAAGAAGGTCTTAAAGTTGAAGAACTTGGTTTAGAAAAACTCGGTTTAGAATAATGAAAAGTTGAATAAACGATGTATACATGCATATTTAATATTTAAGTAATCATTCAAATAAACATCTAGCTGTGAAAAGAGGTCATTAATCTAATAGAAACGAGGAATGTGTATGAAAAGACAGCCATCGTTCTGGGAAGCAATATCTACAATCGTCGTTATGGTTCTTGTCGTAACAATCGGATTTATAAAATTTAATATTCCAATTCAAGTGCTATTACTTATATCTTCTGCCTATGCTGCTTTAATTGCTTGGCGTGTAGGATTAAAGTGGGAAGATTTGGAAGAAGGCATTACTCGAAGGCTAACAACGGCTATGCCTGCAATATTTATCATCTTAGCTGTAGGCATTATTGTTGGTAGTTGGATGTATTCTGGAACTGTACCAGCTTTAATTTATTACGGTTTGAAATTTTTAAATCCACATTATTTTTTAGTTTCTGCATTTATCATTTCAGCAATTTGTAGTTTAGCCACAGGGACAGCATGGGGCTCTGCGTCTACTGCGGGTATTGCTTTGATATCTATTGCACATCAGCTGAATATCGACTTAGGTATGGCAGCAGGTGCTATTATTGCAGGTGCAGTTTTTGGTGATAAAATGTCACCATTATCAGATACGACCAACTTGGCTGCCTTAGTCACTAAGGTGAATATCTTTTCTCACATTAGGGCAATGATGTGGACGACCATACCGGCATCAATGATAGGGTTAATCGTATGGTTCTTTGCAGGATTAAATTCAAAAGGTGCAGTCAATACAAAGCAAATACATCAATTATTAAATGAACTTGATGGTATATATCATATTAATATATGGGTGTGGATACCTTTGTTAGTTATCATTATTTGCTTAGTGTGTCGAGTATCCACAGTACCCTCTATGTTAGCATCTAGTTTGAGTGCTGTTATTGTAGGTACATTAAATCATCACTTTATTATGGTTGATGGATTTAAAGCTATGTTTAACGGTTTTACACCTGCAATGACTGGTCATACCAATCTCTCTAACAATGCGACGTCGTTATTAGAACAAGGTGGCATGATGAGTATGACAGAAATACTTGTTACAATTTTCTGTGGCTATGCTTTCGCAGGTATTGTAGAGACATCAGGATGTTTAGATGTCATGTTAAATACAGTATCTAAAGGTGTAAAATCAGTGGGTACGTTAATTTTAATAACAGTGGTATGTTGCTTAATGTTAGTTTTTGCTGCTGGTGTAGCATCTATAGTCATTATCATGGTGGGTGTCTTAATGAAAGATATGTTTGTCGAAATGGATTTGGATAAAACTAATTTATCAAGAACATTAGAAGATTCTAGTACGATGGTATTGCCGTTAATACCTTGGGGAACTTCAGGAATTTATTACACACAACAATTGGGTGTATCCGTAGATCAATTCTTTATTTGGACAGTGCCGTGTTACTTATGTGCAATTCTAGCTATTGTTTATGGATTTTCAGGACTTGGTATTCGTAAATTAAACAACAAAAGTTATGTAAAAAATTCGTAAAAATATGTTTAATCATTTGTCAAAAGGATATATTCAAGTATGTTAAAACATTACATAGATATTTTTGTAGCGATGATATCTAATGCATTAAAGTTTTAACTGTAAATATCCTCAAAATATTTCATAGTAGTGGGTTCAATTTTTGTAGCGAGAATTGGATCCATGAACGATGACAAACGAATTTATTATTAGCACCATTATAGTAAAAGATATAACAAAGCAAGAAAGAATGAATTTGTTGGACATACATTAAGATTGGAAAGTATGAAGTGTTACTTTCCAATCTTTTTTAATACGCTCAATTATATATCCAACAGTTCACAATATTATTAAACTTGTGCACATTAAAAAGGTCAGTAAATGTATTTTAAGAAATTCATTTACTGACCTTAATTTATTCGTTATACATAAAATTAGTGAATGTAGTTGTATGCAGCAGCTTGGCTAGCTGAGATAGTACGTGAAGTAACAACACCAGCACCGTGACCGTAGTTCATTTCTGATACAGTAACTGAACCGTCACTACCAACGCTTTCAACATATGCTACGTGACCGTAAGCACCTTGAGAAGTTTGTAAAATAGCACCAGCTGATGGTGAATTGTTTACAGTGTAACCTGATGCAGCTGCAGCGCTTGCCCAGTTATTAGCATTGCCCCAAGTAGAACCGATTTTACCGCCTACTCTATCAAATACATAGTATGTACATTGACCAGCAGTGTATAAGTTACTACCTGAACTTGAAGCTCTTGAAATTGACACACCATTTGATTGTGATGATGGCGCAGTAGTTGTAGTTACTTTAATGTTACGATCTGAAGTTGAGTAGCTTGCACCTAAACCACCAGTTTGTTGTGTGTTTGAACTATATGATTGTGTGTTATTACCATAGTAATTGTAGTTATAGTTGTTATAGTTATTGTAATTATTGTAGTTATAAGAATAGTTGTAGTTTGAATAATTTGATTGACTAGAGTGATTTACTTGATTTGGGCTCCAGTTACCTTTCCAAGTGTAATGATAGTTACCTTGTTGGTCGATAGTGTAAGAGTAGCTGTATGAAGTTGGATCATTTGGATTGTAGCCTTGTTCAGCTGCATGTGCCTCATGACCATGTCCAGCGATAGCGATTGTTGCAACTCCTGCAGTAGCGATTGTAGCTGTAGCGATTTTTTTCATTGTAAAATTTCCTCCTGAGAATTAAATTAATATTTTATATTTAATAGTCATTTGATGACCCTTAAGTCCAGTTTTTAATAAGTTTCTTAACGACAAGACATACTTTATCAGAAAAAAATCATTTTGTGTGCGTTGTTATCATTTTGTAATTTTTTGCTAATAAATAGTGTTGAGATAAATACAATAAGTAATTTTTTGTAATATTAAAAAACGCTGTTATAGCAACGTTTTAAAAAATATATGAAAAAGATACTCATTTCTCTGTAACATTTTTGTAAAGTAACAGCAAAAATAAATTTGATATAAAATTAATAGAATTCATTATTTTTGTATTGTTTTTACAATAAGTATCTGAATCATCTTTTAATTTAATTGTATTATTACTCTCTTGCAGGCGTGTTAAAGGAATTTATAATGTTTGATATTATAAAAATCATTTAGGATATAAAAATCGTTATATAAGATAATAAAATGATATAATTGGTTAAAAGTTTGCTACTGATAATACCGAAATAAAACATACAATTATATATGAAGATAGACATTCGATTAAATGCGTTAAATTAGAGAAACGTTAATGATGCAGCAATAGTTATTAGAGTTATGGGGGATAATTTATTATTTCTGTTTATGTCATGTCTTTATATATTATAAAGTGAGAGGACGTACGTATGATTGATAACTTTTCGGTAAAACTTTTAAAAGATATAAAGATAAGTAAGCAAAAGGAATCGAATATTAAATTAATCTATTGGCTGAAAGGGTCAGGACGAGTAAATTTAAATTTAGAGAGATTTCAGATGCAAGAAAGAGATTTATTATTTGTGATGCTTAATGATATTTACTCGATTGAAAGCGAAGATGGTGCGATCGTCGCAAACATTGAAATAGCATTCAAAGATTATTTGAAGTTTGCTGATGATTATATTAAGTCAAATGGCTATAAATTTTCTTCTATAGAAAGAAGACAAATAGAACCATTTATTCTAAATATACTGGAATTTGAAAGTAGACAACCGCACAAATTACAAATCAAAGATAAGCTTGTTAAACATTTATGTGTAGAATTAGGATATTTGCAAAGAAAACAACGTGTTCATTATAAATTAGAAAATGCTTTAGTTGATAAGGTACATGAGTATGTTATTGAACATCACAGTACTAAGATTAGTCGTCAGGACATGGCGAATGCACTTAATATGTCAGCTAAAGAATTAAGTAAAGTTATCAAATATCACACACCTTATCGTAATATAACGCAATATATAAATGATGTTAGATTAAAATTATGTTTAATAGACATCTTAATAAGTAATCATTTGATTCAAGACATTGCGTTCAAGCATGGGTTCAATCATCTCCCGCATTTTATCGCTTTATTTAATAAAAGGTATGGTAACACACCTGGTCAAATTCGAACTAAAAATCAGTCACATCAATACCAATCATTGAATCAATCAGAAATACCGTTTGATGAAACAACCCAGTTATTAATTGCTGAAGCCAAAGCGCATTACAGTTAAAATAACCTATCAGAAGTAATCAATCACTGTTATGATTGTGTATTCGTTAGTACGACCTACTGATTCACAAAATATAAAGATGATGTTGTTTTATTGAAAGAGTCATGTAAATGTCTATCTTTGCAAAGGTTGGGTAGGAATAGTGGTATATCATTGCTATGTTCAAAGTAATCTTAATCATTTTATACGGTTAAGCGATTTGCCGTAGATGCTTTCGATAGCCCAATCTAAAGATTGTGTCATGAGGTGATAGGTATGATGGATAAGCATAAGTTAGAAACATTATTGTTTTATCTGGTTTTTATGAAGGCGGTAGGTGAGGTGCTAAAGTACAGCTACCAATTAAAGTTTGAACAATTAAAAACATTAAATGAAGTCATTAATTATTATCATGTTCATCATCAAGGTATTTATATAGATGAATTAATTACGTATCAATCTATTTCAAAAAGACAACTAAGACATCATTTAGAGAACTTATACCATTTGGGATGGATTATTAAATTGCGTGATAATAATGATCAAAGACGCTTATTATTTCTCCCATCAACAAACTGTCAGGATAAACTCAATACGATGTTTTCTGAAATTAATGAAATGGTAAAATTGAAAAACTTTGCATGTATAATAGAAAGTACCCATTACAATTCATTGAAATATGTCATCACTATTTTTGATGCACGATATAAAGTCCAAATGTTAGCGAAGGAATTTAATCTGAGTTTAGATGAACTGATTTTATTAGGAGCGTTCATTTCGAATCGGCAAGTCATTTCATTAAAAGAGATTCAATCTATGTCTTATCGATACTTAATATGTATAAATGCAGTTATTAATGAACTTTATCATAAAGGGTATTTAGAGAAATATCGTAATTCAATAGATGAACGAATTGTAAACGTAAAATTTATTGAATCACGAGCATATGAAACCTATCAAATATTTGTTAAATGTTACAATAAATTCCAAGAGGAAATGAGATTGATTTAATAAACATAATAGGTAAGGAGAATGAATGCATGATTTTAGATAATGTGAATCCCGATGATTTGTTCCCAACAGAGTCTAAAGGGCCTTCTGTACTAGGGATAATTGAGTATAACGTTCAAGGACAAAGTGAGTTTGAAGGTGCGTTTATTGCTACCTCTGAAAGATTAATTATGAATGTAGATATGAATGGACAATTCTATTATAGAAATATTCCATACAATGAAATAGAAGCAATTGAATTTGATGGTAAAGACTTAGTGTTTACTTTTAACATTGGGAAAGTACCAATGAAACAAATTCAAACAAAAGAGATTCAACCGTTTGTTGATTATGTGAATGCTAAAATTAAATAACGATAAAATGGCAGTAATAGAGAATTAAGGGATAGAACAACAGTTATTAACCATTTTTTCAGTTAGATTAAGTCTTTAATGTATAGAAAGAACGAAATAAAAATTAATATAACAAAGCGACATTGCAAATATATCGTAGCTGACTGAACTGAGACAACGATTTAAAGAAGCTGTGTTCAGCGCGAATCATCCTTGTTAGGAGAGTGGGACATTGAATTCAAAAAGAATTCTGTCGCACTCCTTTTTTATATTCTATTAAATAGCAATTAAGACAAATTGATTATGTGTAATTTAATTGATGGAACGTGTTATTGATATATAATATCATTTTAATTTCATAAAAATATTGAAATATTATACTTAAATGTTATAAAATAAATTTTATAGCATAAGAAATGTTTGGTAAGTAATAAATAGTAGACATGAACCTTGTAGCAACAAGACGTACATCAGAGGAGTGGTTTAGGATATGGGACAAATTAAAGACATCAATGATTTAGTTAACGCAACATTTCAAGTTAAAAAGTTCTTCAAAGACACTAAAAAGAAATATAATTTAAATTATGAAGAGGTTTATATTTTAAATTATATTGCAAGAAGTAAAACAAATGAAATAACTTCGAAGGAAATTGCAACGTATTCAGAGTTTAAACCTTATTACTTAACTAAAGCATTACAAAAGTTAAAAGATTTACAGTTACTTTCAAAAAAGCGTAGCATACAAGATGAAAGAATAGTTATTGTTTATGTAACAGATGAACAACGAGACAAGATTAATAAACTGATTGCTGAATTAGAAAAGTACATCAAGTAATTCATGTTTATTCATGAGAAGACTTAAGCATTGAGATATTCAATCTCTCTGACTTAAGTCTTTTTATATTGCTATCTGAACGTGGTTAACTTTCATTTTAAAATGTTGAGTGATAAACTAGGTTTAAATAACAATGACAATGAACAGGTGATATAATTGATCAATTCAGTTCTGATTAACACAGATATTCAAAGAAAATGGATACAAAAGTTTCAATCGATTGAAGAAACTTTTAAAAAAAGAGCAGCAGAAAATGATAAACAATCGAGATTCCCATTTGAAAATATTGAATGGTTAGTGCAAGAAGGATATAGCATACTTACGTTACCCGTTGAATATGGTGGTGAAGGCGCGACTATTGAAGATATGGTTGTGTTACAAACATATTTAGGAGCAATTGATGGTGCAACGGCGTTATCAATCGGTTGGCATTTAAGTGTCATAGGACAAATATATGAACAATCAATGTGGAATCAAGATATGCTGGATCGTTTTGCTAAAGAAATTAAAAATGGTGCTTTAGTCAATAGAGCAGTAAGTGAAGCGGATACAGGTAGCCCTACTCGTGGTGGCAGACCTGCAACGCATGCAGTTAAGCAAGATGAAGGCTACCTATTAAATGGTGTTAAAACGTTCACATCAATGAGCAAAGCGTTGACACACTATATTGTCGCAGCTTATGTCGATGACTTGCAAGAAGTAGGATTTTTCTTAGTGCCTAGAGCCACTAATGGCTTAGAAATTGCCGATAATTGGAATATGGTAGGTATGAGAGCAACAGAAAGTCACGATTTAGTATTGAATGATGTGTGGGTACCCAATGACTTTTTTGTTGAGTCAAAACGAAAACCGCAACCGAATGGATGGATATTACACATTCCTAGCACTTATTTAGGCATTGCACAGGCGGCACGAGATTATGCAATCAATTTCGCAACAACGTATGGCCCAAATAGTATAGAAGGTACGATTAGTCACTTGCCAACTGTACAACAAAATATTGGTAAAATGGAGTCACTATTATTATCAGCTCGACATTTCTTATGGAGTACTGCTAAAGGCTATAATCACCTAGAAAATCAACCTAAGTTATGGAATGAAACATCTGCGAGTAAAGTGCTAGTAATGAATCAAGGGTTGGAAGTAGTTGATTTAGCGATGAGAATCGTTGGCGCGAAGAGTCTTGAAATGGAACGACCATTGCAACGTTATTACCGTGATATGAGAGCTGGATTACACAATCCACCTATGGAGGATGCCGCTTATACTAACATAGCTAAATCTGTGTGCAATTTATTTTAAATAGTGTAAACAAGGTAAGGATAAGTGGACGGGCAAAAATAATATGATGACGTAGTAGCTTATTGAATAGAGAAGATGCTTAAATCAAGCTTTTCTCAGTAGTGATGAGCTTTGCGGGGGAGTGGAACAATAATTTCGAAAAATTGTGTTCCACTCTTTTTTGATTTTACAAATAATTTAAAATTTTATTGTAAAACGTTGCATTGTAGGATATAATTTTGTTGAAATTGATAATCGTTTTCAACAGGAGGATGTTATGAAGAAATTAATTTTACCATTACTTGTTCTAATCATCGTTTTAGCTGCATGTGGTAATAACGGTGGTTCGGGTAAATCTGATTCAAAAGAAGAAACAAAATCATATAAATTAGATAGTGGAAAGACGATAGATATTCCTAAAGATCCTAAACGTATTGCTGTCGTTGCACCTACATTTGCAGGTGGTTTACATAAATTAGGCGCGCACATTGTTGCGGTTAACAATCAAGTTGATCAAAGCCCAATTTTAAAAGAGAAATTTAAAGATACAACAAAAATTGGTGAAGCTGACGTTGAAAAAGTGGCTAAGCAAAAACCGGATTTAATTATTGTTTATTCTACAGATAAAAATATCAAAAAATATGAAAAAATCGCACCAACGATTGTTGTTGATTATGGCAAACACAAATACCTTGAACAACAAGAAATGTTAGGTAAGATTATGGGTAAAGAAGACGAAGTTAAAAAATGGGAAGAAAAATGGAAGAAACAAACTGAAAAAGATGGCAAAGAAATCAAAGATGCAATTGGTAAAGACGCAACAGTTTCTATCTTAGATGAATTTGACAAGAAAGTTTACACTTACGGCGACAACTGGGGTCGTGGTGGAGAAGTATTATATCAAGCATTTGGTTTGAATATGCCTAAAGGCCAACAAGATTTAGTTAAAAAAGAAGGTTGGGCTGAAGTCAGTCAAGAAAAAATTGAAGACGTAGCTGGTGACTATATCGTCTCAACAGGAGAAGGTAAATCTAAACCAAGTTATGAGACAACAAACATCTGGAAAAACTTGCCAGCAGTTAAAAATGGAAACGTGATTGAAGTTAAGGCTGAAACATATTGGTATAATGATCCTTACACACTTGACTTTATGCGAAAAGATTTAAAAGACAAATTAATTGAAGCTAGTAAATAATAGAATATAGAGACGACGATCAATTTTTTATGATATTTTAAAAGCCTGGGACAAAAATAATATAATGAAGCTATTTAGCAAATTCGCAGTAGCTGACTGAACTGAGAAGGCGCTTTAATCAAGCTTTTCTCAGTTCTAGTCATCCTTGCGGGTGCAAAGCAAGTTGGGGTCGGGGCCCCAACAAAGAGAATTTCATCAAGAAATTCTAAAAGCAAAGCAAGCTGGGAGTGGACGACGAATTTAAAAGAATTCTGTCCACTCCCTATAAATATATATTGACAGTCGTTGACTAACATAACAGTGCACTTGCAACAAGCTTCTTTTAATTTTAGTCAACCTTGTCGGTGGGGCTTAGCAAATAGTATTTCATCAAGAAAGTATACAAGCTAAGCAAGTTGAGAGTGGAACAACAAAATAAATTTTTGGGAAAATATCATTTCCGTTCCGCTTTATTTTCTATTTACATAATAATGGGAGGAATCACTTTGACTAAAGTATATTTTAACCACGATGGTGGTGTAGATGATTTAATATCTTTATTTTTATTGTTACAAATGGAAGATATTGATTTAGTTGGAGTAAGTACAATAGGAGCAGATTGTTATTTAGAACCGTCTGTTAGTGCTTCATGTAAAATTATTAATCGTTTTTCTAATGCATCATTACAAGTTGCGCCATCATATGAACGTGGTGCCAATCCATTTCCGAAAGAGTGGAGATTGCATGCATTCTTTATGGATGCATTGCCGATATTGAATGAACAAACGACGAATCAACAATCTGGCATGAGCAACCTAGAAGCGTATGAGGATATTATACGCGTATTGAGCGAGTCAACAGAAAAGATAACACTATTGTTTACGGGACCATTAACAGATTTGGCTAAAGCACTTACGATTGACCCAAGCATTCAGAAGAATATTGCTAAATTAGTATGGATGGGAGGGACTTTTCTTGAAAAAGGCAATGTGGAAGAGCCAGAACATGATGGTACAGCTGAATGGAACGCATTTTGGGATCCAGAGGCGGTAAAAGTAGTATTTGATAGTGACATTGCTATAGATATGGTGGCTTTAGAAAGCACGAATCAAGTGCCATTAACATTAGATATTCGACAAATGTGGGCAAACGAACGTCATTATTCGGGCGTTGATTTTCTAGGTGTTAGTTATGCGGCAGTCCCACCTTTAACACATTTTATAACTAATTCAACTTACTTTTTATGGGATGTCCTAACCACTGCTTATGTTGGTAATCCTGAATTGGTTCAATCAATAACAAAGCATGTTGATGTTGAACATCAAGGACCAAGTCAAGGGCGTACATATGTGACAGAAAAAGGTCGTCCTGTCCAAGTTGTTACGAGTGTAAATCATGATGACTTCTTTAAATACATTACGCAGTTAGCAAAAAAAGTAGATTCTCCTTCATAAATGTAAACTTTTTATTTTATAAAGTTTACATTAGTGGTATAATCATCTTCGTAGAAGGAGGATACAACATGAATACAAGAAATTTAGTTTACACAGCTTTAATGACAGCGATTATTTGTGTTTTAGGATTGGTTCCGGGAATTCCGCTTCCGATTATGCCAGTACCTATCGTATTACAAAATATTGGTATATTTTTAGCAGGTATGATATTAGGTAAAAAATATGGGACACTCAGTGTCATTGTCTTTTTACTATTAGCAGCTGCAGGTTTACCAGTTCTTTCAGGTGGACGTGGAGGAATTGGCGTATTTGCAGGACCATCAGCAGGATTCTTATTCTTATATCCGGTTGTTGCGTTTGGTATTGGTTCTGTAAGAGATCAATATTTTAATAAAATCAATTTTGCCGTATTATTTGTTACTACATTAATAATTGGTGTGTTATTTTTAGATATCGTCGGTACAATTATTATGGGCTTCATTATACATATTCCAGTAAGTAAAGCCTTCTTATTGTCATTTACTTTTATGCCAGGAGATATCATTAAAGCCATCATTGCGAGTTTAATTGGCGTAACACTTTTAAATCATTCACGCTTCAAAAGTTTGATACAATAAGTCTAACAAATGAACGAGGCAGGTGGATGTAGTGATGTCAAATATATCAATCCGAAACATTGCTCAAGAGGGGCATCTATATCATGAAGATGAACGAATAATGATTTACTTAACACCTTCACAACCATTGAAATATGATACAAATAAGTGGGTGTATAAAGAAATGCCAACTATAGAACAGTGGCATAAAGATATGACTAAACAGTATGAATTGCATGAGAAACAGCATTCGAATCATTTAGCGTTTACTTTTCCAGAGAATGAGAGGTTGGAAGAAGTATGGAAAAATGCAATTGAAAAGGAAGGATTTCAACTAGGTTTACTTGAATTCTATATTATAGAAGGTAATGAATTAACACGCTTACCTAGTCGAAAAGATGTTGTGATTGAAGAAGTAAATGAAAGCAATATGGAAGATTATTTGAATATTTATTATTCATTTGCCTTGCCTTATGGTAAACCGTTTGCGATTGAGAGTGTCAATGACACGAGACGGACAATTCAGCATAAAAAAGATAACATATGCCGACTAATAGCATACGTTGACAAAGCACCTGTAGGTACTGTTGATGTGATTGAAACTGAGGAAACCATCGAAATTGATAGTTTTGGTGTTATGGAAAACTATCGAAGACAGGGTATTGGATCAACTTTACAAGCACATATAGGTAGCATAGCAAACGAACGTCCAGTTATACTCGTAGCTGATGGAGAAGATACAGCCAAAGATATGTACACGAAACAAGGTTATACGTACCAAAGCTTTGTGTATCATATCATCAAAGAAGATGTAAAATAAAAAGGCCACTGACGCATTTGGAAGATTAATCCAATGTGTCAGTGGCTTTAATACGTTCTGGATGACTATAAACATTAAAGTTGCCATCTCTAATAAAACCAATTGCAGTTATATTTAAATCATTAGCTAACGTAATCGCTAACGTAGTAGGTGCAGATTTGGATAAAATGACGCCTACACCTATTTTAGCCGCCTTTAATAATATTTCCGATGAAATACGCCCACTAAAAATAAGTACCTTATTTCTGACAGGTATACGTCTTTCAAGACAAAATCCATAAAGTTTATCGAGCGCATTGTGACGGCCGATATCTTGTCTATGTTCAAAAAATTCATCACCATCACTAATGGCAGCATTGTGCAACCCACCTGTTTGTTTAAACAATGTACTTGCAGATTGTAGCCCAGTCATCATATTGAGCACTTGTTTTGGCGTTAATGTGATTTTAGACATTGAGGTTTTAGCGATAGCTGCATCATTGTGAAAGTAAAATTCTCTACTTTTTCCACAGCATGATGCAATCATACGTTTAGTTGAATACTCAAAACGGTCGCCTAAATCTTTAGTTAACTCTACATGTGCGAAACCTTTACTATCATCTATTTGCAAAGCGCGTATTTCTTCTTTTTTATAAATAGCTCCCTCAGAAGCTAAAAATCCCACTACAAGTTCTTCCATATGTGTTGGACTACAAATGACTGTAGCAAATTCTGTGCCATTAACAATAATTGTCAATGGAAATTCTGTAACATAGCTATCTGTTGTATTGATGAGTTGCCCGTCTTCATAGCGGAGGATAGATTGCCCTTGTAATACATCTTTATCCATTTTTATTTCTCCTTTAGGCATATATAACTCTATATTAAAACTTTTGAACATTATTTGAAAAGATTTAAATTACATATAAATAATTGATAGTATATTAAATATATTTAATAATGTGAAGATTAGGTGAAATTTATCATTTTATACCTTTTAAAAGTTATAAATAAGCGTATAATAAGTGGTATAAAAGTAGGGGTTTGTGAAATGAAACTTAAACATTTCATGGCAGTTATTGCTACATTAGTTATTATTTTAGCAGGATGTTCAAATTCTGGTAGCAATGATAGTGGAAATAAATCATCTGACTCAAGCAAAAAAGATAGTGACAACAAACAAGAATTACAAATTTCGGCAGCAGCTAGCTTAGGTGATGTAAGTAAAGCATTAGAGAAAGAATTTAAAAAGGATCACAAAAATGTTGATGTAAGCTTTAACTATGGTGGTTCTGGCGCATTAAGACAACAAATTGAAAAAGGCGCACCAGCTGACGTTTTCATGTCTGCGAACACTAAAGATGTTGATATGCTAAAAGATAAAGACAAAGCACACGATACATACAAATATGCACATAATAAGCTTGTCTTAGTTGGAGATAAAAATAGCGACAAAACATCAGTTAAAGATTTAGAAGATAATGAAAAATTAGCAATTGGTGAAGTTAAAACAGTTCCAGCTGGTAAATATGCGAAACAATATTTAGAAGATCAAGGTTTATATAATGA
The DNA here is from genome assembly GCF_017892585.1 of Staphylococcus sp. GDY8P57P. Taxonomy (NCBI): domain Bacteria; kingdom Bacillati; phylum Bacillota; class Bacilli; order Caryophanales; family Staphylococcaceae; genus Staphylococcus; species Staphylococcus sp. GDY8P57P. The sequence continues at coordinate 387,429 of NZ_JAESLK010000019.1, forward strand.
CGTTAAAGATCATTTAGTTTATGCCAAAGACGTTAAACAAGTATTAAATTATGTTGAAAAAGGCAATGCCGAAATGGGCTTTGTTTATGAAACAGATTTATATACTGACAACAAAAAAACAGATAAAGTAAATGAAATTAAAGAAGCAGAACTTAAAAAACCAATCACTTATGAAGCAGGTGCAACTTCAGATAAAAAACTTGCGAAAGAGTGGATGGACTTCTTAAAATCTGACAAAGCGAAAGATATCTTAAAAGAGTATCATTTCGAAGTTTAGGAGGTTGAAGAATGCCTGAATTAACACCTTTTTGGATATCGATTCAAGTAGCCGTCATAAGTACGATTATTGTAACAGTACTAGGTATTTTTATATGTCGATTGCTTTATAAGGGAAAAGGGCATCTTACTAAACTCCTTGAAAGTTTTATATTATTACCCATTGTTCTACCGCCAACGGTGCTAGGGTTTATCTTACTCATTATATTTTCTCCTAGAAGTATTGTAGGACAATTTTTTGAAGAGGTACTACATCTTCCAGTAGTATTCACAATGACAGGTGCAGTAATTGCATCTGTCATTGTTAGTTTTCCGTTAATGTATCAACACACGATTCAAGGATTTAGAAGTATTAACCCTAAAATGTTAAATACTGCTCGTACCATGGGGGCAAGTGAAAATAAAATATTCTATCGCTTAATTTTACCGTTATCTAAACGTTCAATCATCGCTGGGATTATGATGAGTTTTGCTCGTGCAATTGGAGAATTTGGTGCAACATTAATGGTTGCAGGTTACATACCAAATAAAACGAACACGTTACCACTTGAGATATACTTTTTAGTGGAACAAGGTAGAGAAAACCAAGCTTGGTTATGGGTGCTTGTGTTAGTCGCATTTTCAATTACTGTAATTGGTATATTGAATTTTGCTAATAAAGATAAGTATAGGGAGGTAGATTAGATGTTAGAGTTAAAGCTACAATATCAATTAAAGAAGACGTTGATTGATATTAACATTCATGATACTGTCCCTAAAATTTATGCAATACGAGGACCTTCAGGTATAGGTAAAACGACAGTATTGAATATGATAGCAGGTTTAAGAAAACCGGATAAAGCATATATTAAAATAAATGATAGACTTATCACTGATACTGAACATAAAGTGAACGTGAAAATCCAAGAGCGTCATATTGGTTATTTATTTCAAGATTACCAATTATTTCCGAACATGACAGTGAATAAGAATATCACTTTTATGGCTAAACCATCTGTTCACATAGATGACTTAATGGATCGCCTAAATATTCATCATTTAAGCGCGCAATATCCAGCGACGCTTTCAGGAGGCGAATCTCAACGTGTTGCATTAGCACGTACATTAAGTACGAAGCCAGATTTAATTTTATTAGATGAGCCCTTTTCAAGTTTAGATGATGCGACAAGAGACGAGGGAATCAAGTTAATCAAACGTATTTTTAAAGAATGGAAGATACCTATTATCTTTGTTACACATTCTAATTTTGAAGCCGAAGTTTTAGCGGATAAAATCATAAAAATAGGGTAATAAAAGCGCCTCTTTGTAAAAGAGGTGCTTTGTTCGTTATAATGATAGAAATGGATCTTAACTAGAGAGGGCAATAAAAATGACGAGGGAACGTTATTCGAGACAAACTTTGTTTAAAGGAATAGGAGCTAACGGACAAAATAAAATCAGTCAAAAGCATGTACTTATTATTGGTATGGGCGCATTGGGAACACATGTTGCTGAGGGACTCGTTCGTGCAGGAATAAACACACTTACAATTGTGGATAGAGACTATATTGAATTTAGTAATTTACAGCGTCAAACATTATTTACGGAAGAGGATGCTAATAAAATGCTTCCTAAGGTCGTCGCGGCTGAACGTCATTTAAAAGCATTGCGTCAAGATCTAGCACTCAATACGTTCATTACGCATGTTGATTATTATTTTTTAGATAAACATGCACAGCATGTAGATTTAATCATTGATGCTACGGATAATTTTGAGACAAGACAATTAATCAATGACTTTGCTTATAAAGAGAAAATACCTTGGATTTATGGTGGTGTCGTACAAAGCACTTATATAGAAGCTGCATTTATACCCGGACAGACACCATGTTTCAACTGTTTAATGCCACAACTCCCAGCAATTAATTTAACGTGTGATACAGTCGGTGTTATACAACCTGCAGTCACAATGACAACGAGCTTTCAATTGCGAGATGCCCTTAAATTATTAACTGAACAATCAGTGCCTAGTAAATTAACATACGGGGATATATGGGAAGGACAACATTATACATTTGGCTTTAGTCGTATGTTCAGAAATGAATGTCCAACGTGTGGTTCAAATCCATCATTTCCTTATTTAAATCAACAACATACATTATATGCAACATTATGTGGTAGAGATACAGTACAATATGATAATGATAATATTACCCAGGAAATGGTGCGAGAGTTTCTCAAACAACATCAACTTAATTATAGAGAAAACAAATATATGATAATGTTTGAATATAAAGGGCATCGAATTGTTAGTTTTGAAGGTGGACGGATGCTTATACATGGCACAACAAAAACGTCAGATGCCATTCATTTAATTAATCAATTATTCGGATAGGAGTGAATTTAATGCATCAACATGATCATGCGAAAGTAGACAGAACGATTCATTGTGCAGTTTTGACAGTTTCAGATACTAGAGATAAAGAAACAGATAAAGGTGGTCAACTTGTTCAAACTTTAATTCAAGACATTAATGTTGAAGTCGCAAAGTCACATTATGCGATTGTCAAAGATGATAAAGAAGCGATTTATTCTCAAATCAAACAATGGTTGGCAACTGATATTGATGTCATTATTACAACAGGCGGTACTGGTATTGCGCAAAGAGATGTTACGATTGAAGCAGTTAAACCCATCTTTGATAAAGAAATAGAGGGATTTGGAGAATTATTTAGATATTTAAGTTACGCAGAAGATGTGGGCACAAAAGCATTATTATCAAGAGCGGTTGCTGGTACAGTCCAAAATAAATTGATTTTCAGTTTACCTGGATCAACTGGCGCTGTGAAATTAGCTATTGAAAAGTTAATTAAGCCAGAATTAAATCATATGTTGCATGAATTGAATAAATAAAAAAAATAGTCATGGATTTAAACTTAAATGATAGGTTTCCCTAATTGAAGTTTTGCATCCATGACTTTATTATTTAAATTGAACATAGTATATGTGCTTAGAATAGCTTATCGACGATAATCACCTGATTTGCCACCTGATTTTGATTCAAGATACGTTTCACCGATGATCATGCCTTTGTCTACTGCCTTCGTCATATCATAAACGGTTAGTGCAGTCGCTGATGCGGCAGTTAATGCCTCCATTTCCACACCAGTCTTTCCTGTTGTGGAGACAATCGCAGTGATATTTAATGTATAAGTCATGTTGTCATTCGTTTGCCAATCAAATTGAACATCAATGCCAGTTAAAGGTAAGGGGTGGCACATAGGTATTATTGTTGATGTGTTCTTGGCGGCCATAATACCAGCAATTTGGGCCGTATTTAATACGTTACCTTTCTTATTAGTATTATCAATTATTTGTTTATAGATTGTTTCATTAACAGTAATGCTAGAATGGGCTTGTGCAGTACGCTTCGTAACAGCTTTATTTGAAACATCAACCATTTTAGCATTACCTTGTTCATTAATATGAGTGAATTTTGACATATTAACCCTCCTGATAGGGATAGTATATCATGATTTTAAATTATAAATTGGAGATGAAATCAATGGCAGTTGAAAAAAGAAATCCTATACCAGTGAAAGAAGCAATACATCGTGTTGTCCAACAAGAGATATATTTGAATCAAATTGAAGTGAATTTAGATGAGAGTTTAGGATATATTTTAGCAGAGGATATTGTTGCGACTTATGATATACCTCGTTTTAATAAATCACCTTATGATGGGTTTGCGATACGCAGTGAAGACTCTGCAGGTGCATATTCAGAAAACCGCAAACAATTTAAAGTAATTGACAATATAGGTGCAGGTTCAGTTTCAAGTAAAACACTTGGTCAAAACGAAGCGGTGCGTATTATGACGGGTGCACAAATTCCAGAAGGCGCCGATGCAGTAGTGATGTTTGAACAAACAGTTGAAGACGGGGATACCTTCACGATACGTAAATCATTTGAAGCAAATGAGAATGTATCGCTTAAAGGTGAAGAAACGACAACTGGAGATATTGTTTTGAAAAAGGGACAAGTCATTAACCCCGGTGCAATAGCCGTATTAGCAACGTATGGTTATACTAAAGTGCCAGTTACACGTCGCCCTAGCATTGCTGTCATTGCAACAGGTAGTGAACTATTAGATGTGAACGATGACTTACAACCAGGAAAAATCCGCAACTCAAATGGTCCAATGATTAAAGCATTATCAGAGAAGATTGGCTTAAACGTGGAAGCATACAAAATCCAACAAGATGATTTAGAAAGTAGTATTGCTGTAGTTAAAGATGCTATGTCTAAACACGATATTGTTATAACAACTGGCGGTGTTTCTGTTGGAGACTTTGACTACCTACCAGAAATTTATAAAGCAGTTAATGCTAAAGTATTATTTAACAAAGTTGCAATGCGACCTGGTAGTGTAACAACGGTAGCTGTGGCTAATGGACAATATTTATTTGGCTTGTCAGGCAACCCATCTGCTTGCTTTACCGGTTTTGAATTATTTGTGAAACCAGCTGTTCAGCATATGATGGGCGCAACTGCATATTACCCTCAGGTTGTTAAAGCGACATTAATGGAAGATTTTACGAAAGCTAATCCATTTACACGTTTTATTCGAGCAACTGCTAATTTCTCACAAAGCGGTGCGACTGTAGTACCATCAGGGTTTAATAAATCAGGAGCAGTAGTGGCAATTGCACATAGTAATGCAATGATTATGTTGCCAGGGGGAACAAGAGGATTTAAAGCTGGACATACAGTAAATGTTATTTTAACTGAATCTAATGTTTTTGAGACGGAAATGACCTTATGATTTTGCAAATCGTAGGCTTTAAAAATTCAGGAAAAACAACATTGATGCAACATACGATACAATTTTTAAAATCTCATGGTTACACTGTAGCAACAATCAAACATCATGGTCACATTGGCGATGATATCACGCTTCAAGAGGATCATGTAGATCATATGAAACACTTTAATGCTGGAGCAGATCAAAGCATTGTGCAAGGTGAACACTATCAACAAACGGTCACGCGTGCATATAAACAAAATCTTACTCAAATGATTGACCAATCTGTTACAATTGATTGTAATATCATTTTGGTTGAAGGATATAAAGATGAACATTATGATAAAGTAATTGTTTATCGAACAACTGAAGAACTAGAACAGCTAAAGCAATTGACATGTGTTAAATATTGTTACCATGTTCAAGATATACAAGCATTATCACATTATGATAATTGGCTATTACAATGGATAGAGCAAAGGAATTGACACTAAATGAAGCAATTTGAAATCGTTACTGAACCTATACAAACGGAACAGTATCGAACATTTACTATAAATGAACACCAAGGTGCTGTAGTGGTCTTTACAGGGCATGTAAGAGAGTGGACCAAAGGCATTAAAACGGAATACTTAGAATACGAAGCGTATGTTCCTATGGCAGAGAAGAAATTAGCGCAAATTGGTGATGAAATTCAAGAACGTTGGCCAGGGACAATTACCACCATTGTTCACCGAATTGGGCCGCTCCAAATTTCAGATATTGCAGTATTAATTGCAGTATCATCACCACATCGTAAAGATGCATATCGTGCGAATGAGTATGCGATAGAGCGTATTAAAGAAATTGTTCCAATCTGGAAAAAAGAAATATGGGAAGATGGTGCAGAATGGCAGGGCCATCAAAGAGGTAGCCACGACCTTGCAACTAAAGGAGAGGACTAGTGTGAAGGTATTATACTTCGCTGAAATAAAAGAAATTTTGCAAACTGATAGTGAAATACTTGATATTAATGAAACAATTGATGTTGATAATTTTAAACAAAGATTGTTTGAGAGACATCCCTCAATTCAATCTAAAAAATTTCAGGTTGCAGTAAACGAAGAATTTGTACAAGAAGAGGATATCATTCAACCAACAGATACAGTTGCATTGATTCCACCAGTAAGTGGGGGTTAACAGGAAATGAAAGCTATTATTTTAGCAGGTGGTCATTCAGAACGCTTTGGTACGGCTAAAGCGTTTGCTGAAATAGATGGACAATTATTTTATCAACGAATTGTTCAAACATTACAAGAAACAAATATGTTTAATGACATCATTATTAGCACGAATGATCAATTAGCTGATCAATTTAAACATGATCATGTTATTATAGATGACACTAAAAATAAAGATAAAGGGCCACTTGCTGGTATATATACTGTAATGGAGCAATACAATGATGAGGAGTTATTCTTTGTCATATCTGTTGATACGCCGATGGTAACTGGTAAGGCCATCAGTGCATTGTATCAGTTTTTAGTTTCTAAACTAATCGAAGATCAAATTGATATTGCTGCATATTCAGAAAATGGACGTGTCATACCAACCATTGCATTTTATCACCCAAATTGTATAGACGTTATGAAAGAAGCTTTAGATTCAGATGATTTTAGCTTACGACACGTATATAATCAAGTGACGACAGAATGTATAGATGTTACAACCATACAATCACCTGAATATTGGTATAAGAATATTAATTATCAAGAAGATTTAGCCACATTGAAACATCAGATAAATCATTAAGGAGGGTCCATGTATGGTTGCACAAATCAAAGATAAATTAGGTCGACCTATTCGCGATTTACGTATTTCTGTAACTGATCGTTGCAATTTTAGATGTGATTATTGTATGCCTAAGGAAATCTTCGGTGATGACTACGTGTTCCTACCTAAAGATGAGTTATTAACGTTTGAAGAGATGGTGAGAATTGCGCGTGTTTATGCAGAGCTTGGCGTGAAAAAATTACGTATAACAGGTGGGGAACCATTGCTTAGACGCAATTTATATCAATTAATTGCTGAGTTGAACAACATTGATGGTATTGAAGATATCGGTATGACGACGAATGGACTCTTGTTGAAAAAGCATGGTCAAAAATTATATGATGCGGGCTTAAGACGTATTAATGTTAGCTTAGATGCTATAGATAATGAAGTGTTCCAAGCCATCAATAATCGTAATATTAAAGCAACTACTATTCTAGATCAAATTGATTATGCAGTATCTATTGGTTTCCATGTTAAGGTAAACGTTGTAATCCAAAAAGGTGTAAACGATGATCAAATCATCCCAATGGTCGATTACTTTAAAGATAAAGATATCGAAATAAGATTTATCGAGTTCATGGATGTTGGTAATGATAATGGTTGGGACTTCAGTAAAGTTGTGACCAAAAATGAAATGCTAGATATGATTGAAGCGCATTTTGATATTGAACCAGTCCCTCCTAAATATTTTGGGGAAGTCGCAAAGTACTATAGACATAAAGATAATGGTGCTCAATTTGGTTTAATCACAAGTGTCTCAGCTTCATTTTGTTCTACATGTACGAGAGCACGTTTATCATCGGATGGTAAATTTTATGGTTGTCTATTTAGTACTGTTGAAGGCTTTGATATTAAATCATTTATTCGTTCAGGTGTGACGGATGATGAATTAAGAGAACAATTAATAAGCTTATGGAACATTCGTGACGATCGATATTCAGATGAACGTACAGAACAAACAGTTAAAAATCGTCAACGCAAGAAAATTAATATGAACTACATTGGTGGTTAAATTAAGAACGGGAGTGGCGCAGAATTTAAAAAGAATTCTGTCTCGCTCCCGTTCTTTTAGAATATAAATTCACTTAACAGATTACATTTAAAGTAAATCATTATTTAATAGAATACCTATGATTAAAGTATAGGAATGTCATAATAGCACTGAGTATATGTATAACTGATTTTGTATTAAACACTAATCAGAAAACAAATAAAATTTGTAATAGATTAAATTGTGTATGTGTTATATAATTTTGTTAAGGAAAATTAATTTTTTAAAGCAATAACTACATCTTAGAATCAACATTGGAGGTCTTTAATTATGGCAACAGAAAAAGTACAACGCTTTATTGCAGCAGAGAGAGAATTAAGCCAATTAAAACATTGGTTAAAATCATCGTATAAAATTTCCATTGAGGAATTTGTAGTTTTATTTAAAGTTTATGAAGGTAAAAAAATTAGCGGTAAAGAATTACGCGATACATTGCATTTTGAAATGTTATGGGATACAAGCAAAATTGACGTGATTATACGTAAAATTTATAAGAAAGAATTGATTTCTAAATTACGCTCTGAAACAGATGAGCGACAAGTTTTTTATTTCTTCAATGCTACACAACAAAAATTATTAGATAAAATGAAATCTGAAATCGAAGCAATTAGTATTGCTAATTAATAGATTATAATAAGCGCTAGGAAATGTTTTAATGATTTCCTAGCGCTTTATATTTATTGATATTGCATTTTGACTTTTCTACCATGTACAAAAAAGTAAAGTGCAATGCTAAGTGCAGCTACAATAGCCATAATAATATAAACTTCTGTATAGCTAATGAAACCTGTAAATAAGCCTAATAAAGATGGTCCGAATCCAATGCCGATATCTAAACCAATAAAGTAGGTTGATGTTGCGATACCATATTTACTCGTAGGTGACACTTTAATAGCGATTGCTTGCATTGATGACGATAAATTGCCATAACCAATACCTAGAAAGACACCAGCAAGTAATAACATCCAGCCACTATAACTGAATACTAATAAGACAAAGGTAATGATTAGTGCGATAAATGCTGGATAAACAACAACATTTTCAGTACGTGCATCAATCATACGTCCTGCAATTGGACGTGTAATTAAAGAAGCGATGGCATAACAAATAAAGAAATAACTGGATGCTTCTAATAAATGACGTTGCTCTGCAAAGAATTTTAGGAAAGTGAGTATGGAAGCATAGTTTAATGCAATAACCATCATAACAATAGATACAGGTACTGCTTCTTTAGCAATAAAGTTGTGAATGTTGAAACCAGACGCTTGAGCTACTTTAGCATCCGTTTTATTATGAACGGCATCGAAATCAATTTTAATAAATAAAGAAATAATTAAACTAATAAGGCCTAACACGACACATATCGTAAATAATAAATTGATAGAAAATGATTTTAATAATAAGATGCCAAAGAAAGGACCTATAGCTGTTCCAAGTACTAAACTGAGAGAAAATAAGCTAATACCTTCACTCTTACGTTCGACTGGTGTGACATGTGCAGCTATCGTGCCAGTTGCTGTAGTCGCAATAGCTGTTGCAATGCCATTTATTAAACGTACGAACATTAAAAATGTAATTGATCCGGGTATAAAATACAGTAATTGTGTAATAAGAAGTAATAGTAATCCAGTGATTAATATTTTTTTAGGGCCAAATTTATTAACATATTTACCAGTACCAAATCTTCCTATTAAAGAACCGATAATAAACAATCCTACTACGAGTCCGGCTAGACTATCCGATGCATGATAAGTTGTCTTACTATAGTCAGCAATAATGACTAATAAAAGATACATACATAAATACACGAAAAAGTTGATTGAGAAATTAACCGTAAAACTCTTCGTGAAGATGGGTTGTTTTGCATTTATGTTTTGTTTCATTCTGCTTCCTCCTCTGCCAACGCAAGATGAAGCTTATTCATTACTGTTATGACACTTTCAAGATCTTCCTTTGATAATCCAGCATGTTTAATAAGCGCTTGTTGAACTGGTAGAATCTCACGATAAACTTCTTCGTATAGTGCCTGACCTTTATCAGAGAGACTTAATAATTTCTCACGTTTATCTTGCTTACTTGGTTTTATACCTAACAATTCTTTCTCAGACAAAATTTTAATAATCTTACGTGTCGTAGGTTTCTCAATAAAACGACGTTTAGAGATATGAACTAGTGTCGTTGGAGAAGTACTGGCAATATCTCTTAATATTAACCATTGTCCAGGGTGTAAATCGAATCGGTCGAGTATCGGTTGCGTCCGTTTAATATATGGGCGATATAAACCGATGAAACTATTGAAGAATTCATTTGCTAACATAATATACTCCTTTCAACAAGTTAGCTTTGCTAACTATTTTTGAAACAAAAATTATTATATGACGTATTTAAAAAAATTGCAATACTTTATTAATAAGTTGTATAAATAAAAGAAGTAATCAGATAAGAAGTTTGATAAGATAGATGCAAGTCGAATAATTAAAGGGGAATACGATCAATGGAACTAAGATTTGACCATATTATTCATTATGTTGATAACCTTAAGAACTTTAAATATCCAGGGGAAATCTTAAAAATTAGCTCGGGTGGTAAACATCATAAATTTGGAACATTTAATCGTTTATCTTATATAAATGAAAATTATATTGAATTGATAGATGTAGAAGACAAAGAGAAACTAACTAAAGAGTCAAAAACAGAAGAGGGTCGCGTTGCATTTGCGACTAAAATTGTTCAAGACCACTTCCAACAAGGTTTTAAGACAATTGCTTTAAGAACCTCAAATATAGAACAATTGAAGCAAACATTAGAAGGTCGTGGTATTGAAACAATTGGACCTATAGATATGCATAGAGAGAATAAAAAAGGTGACAAAGTAAGATGGAAACTACTGTACATTGCAGATCCTGATTACATGGTAAAACCGCCATTCTTTATTGAATGGGCAGAAAAAGAAGTTAAACACAATCAGAAATTAGAACCGCTTTTTCAAAAACAATTCAAAATCGACAAAATTATTATAGATAGTGAAAAGCGTGCAAAAACACTTTCAAAATGGCAAAAATGGTTTGATATGACCATTCTTGAAGAAGGCGATCATTACACGGATGTACAATTAACGACAGATCACATTATATACCGTATACAAGATGCGAAAACGTCGGGGTATAATACAGTCGTATTTAAAGATAGCGAAACGACTGCACCGTACTCAATTATTACAAAAGGTGCTAAATATCGCTTTGAACCAGAAGATTAATATAGGTAAATATAAGTACTATGCGCAATCAATACGATGTGCACGATTGTAAGTATTAAAGAGAGTATACTGAGGTATACAGTTATTTTTGACGTTTGTAATAATAAGAAAAAGATAGTGAGTACAAACGACAATCCAACGAACATTACTCTTAAACTAAAATTTGAAATAGTTAAAGGTTGAGTCATCGTAACAACAATAGCTATGAAGTTTAAAATAATAAATAGTATTAATATTAAATTTCGCATAATAACCCTCTTTTTAAGAAAAATTAGTATTTTAAGTCTATACAGTATATCAAAAATTTAAATTCATGAAATAATATTTGAATCGGACGGCGAGTTTGTCGACACTCAAATCATGACATTGTATAATTATAATTAATGTAAAGAAAAAGGAGTTTTTATAGCATGGAAAAGATGAATATCACTAACCAAGAGCATGATGCGTTTGTGAAAGCTCATCCTAATGGCGATTTGCTGCAACTAACGAAATGGGCAGAAACAAAACGACTAACAGGATGGTATTCAAAGCGTGTGGCAGTGGGCGAAGATGGTGAAATTAAAGGTGTAGGTCAATTACTATTTAAGAAGATACCTAAACTACCATTCACGCTATGTTATGTTTCTCGTGGATTCGTAACAGATTATAGTGATAAAGCTGCCTTGGAACAGTTATTAGCCGAAACTAAAAAAGTAGCTAAAGCAGAAAAAGCCTATGCTATTAAAATTGATCCAGATGTTGAAGTCGATAAAGGTATAGATGCACTTAAAAATTTAAATGCATTAGGATTTAAACATAAAGGGTTTAAAGAAGGTTTATCTAAAGACTACATTCAACCACGAATGACAATGATTACGCCAATCGATAAAACAGATGAAGAAATAATCCAAAGTTTTGATCGACGAAATCGTTCAAAAGTACGTCTTGCTTTAAAACGAGGTACGAAAGTAGAACGTTCAAATCGTGAAGGACTTAAAACTTTTGCGGAATTAATGAAGGTAACAGGAGAACGTGATGGCTTTTTAACAAGAGATATAAGTTATTTCCAAAATATTTATGACTCTCTGCATGAAGATGGAGATGCTGAATTATTCCTTGTTAAGTTGGAACCAAAGCCTGTCTTAGAGGACATTCATAAAGAACTTCAAGAACTGGACAACGAAAAAGCACAATTACAAGACAAATATGAAAGAAAGCAAGATAAAAAGACGCAGAATAAACTCAATGATGTCGAAGCTAAAATTCAGAAGGCATTAGAAAGAAAAGAAGACATGAATGGTTTATTAGCAAAACATCCTGAAGGTGTTTATTTATCAGGTGCTTTATTGATGTTTGCTGGCTCAAAATCATATTATTTATATGGTGCGTCATCAAATGATTATCGAGACGTCTTACCGAACCACCATATGCAATTTGAAATGATGAAATATGCACGTGCACATGGTGCGACAACTTATGACTTTGGAGGAACGGATAATAACCCAGATAAAGATTCTGAACATTATGGTCTTTGGGCGTTTAAACGTGTATGGGGTACGTATCTAAGTGAAAAAATAGGTGAATTTGATTATGTATTAAATCAACCACTTTATCAATTAATTGAACAAGTTAAACCACGTTTAACTAAAGCTAAAATTAAAATTTCTCGTAAATTAAAAGGTAAATAGTTTATTTATTATTAGAATTTAATCTGAACGATAACACAACTAACATTGTGACGTTCAGATTTTTTTAGGATAATAGGGATGGCTAACATGGATGATTTTTTAAGATATAAGAATGGGGGAAAACCATAAGTGATTAAGAAAATGCTAACGTTCTCGTTAGGAAATAAATTTGCAATATTCTTGATGGTTGTATTAGTTATTCTAGGAGGTGTATATGCTAGTGCTAAATTAAAACTCGAGTTACTGCCAGATGTTGAAAATCCAGTCATATCTGTACAAACCACAATGCCGGGTGCGACACCTCAAACAACCCAAGATGAGATCAGTTCCAAAATTGATGACCAAGTGCGCTCACTCGCATATGTAAAAAGTGTAAAAACACAGTCAATACAAAATGCCTCTATAGTAACCGTTGAATATGACAATGATACGGATATGGATAAAGCTGAAGAAGTCTTAAAGAAAGAAATAGATAAGTTAGACTTCAAAGACGGTGTAAGTGAACCAGAATTAACACGAAATTCTATGGATGCATTCCCAATCGTAGCGTATTCATTTACCAATAAAAATAATGACCTCAAAGCGACGACAAAAGAAATCAATACACAACTTATCCCTAAATTACAAACCGTTGATGGCGTACAAAATGCGCAACTTAATGGTCAAACTACAAGACAAGTAACATTAAAATTTAAACAAAATAAACTAGATGAAGCTGGATTAACAGCTGATGACGTAGAGAATTACATTAAAACAGCAACACGGGAAACACCTCTAGGATTATTTCAATTTGGTAAAAATGAAAAATCAATCGTCGTTGATGGTCAATTTAAATCCGTCAATGCCCTTAAAAACTTAGAAATCCCATTAACAATAAGCGGTCAAAGCCAGGCAAGTAGTAGTGATGACCAATCCGGTAATGAGATGCGTAGTACTGGAGATAGCGCATCATCGTCAAGCGCTCAATCTCAAATGAACAATCAATCTCAAGCGTCTAGTGGTGAAATGCCAAGCGTACCGTTAAGTGACTTAGCAAATATTACTGTTGGAGATGAACGTGAATCAATTTCTAAGACGAACGGGAAAGATGCGGTCAATGTCCAAATTATGAAGGCACAAGATGCTAATACGGTTCAAGTTGCTAAAGATGCACAAAAGAAAATTGATGACTTTGTGAAAAACAATGATGACATTAAAGCGACTAAGACTATGGATACTGCTAAGCCAATCGAAGATTCACTTTATACTATGGTTGAAAAAGCAGCATTAGGAACTATTGTTGCAATTATTGTTATCTTATTATTCTTGAGAAATATTAGAACAACGGCTATATCAATAGTTTCTATTCCACTTTCTATTTTAATCGCACTCATTGCATTAAAATTAAGCGATGTATCTTTAAATATTTTGACGCTAGGTGCATTAACAATCGCAATTGGTCGTGTGATAGATGACTCAATCGTTGTTGTTGAAAATATTTATCGACGATTGTCAGATCCAAAAGAAGCATTGTCTGGAGACAATTTAGTAATCAGTGCAACGAGAGAAGTTTTTAAACCTATTTTATCTTCTACAATCGTTACGATAATCGTATTCTTACCACTTGCATTTGTATCAGGCTCAGTAGGTGAAATGTTTAGACCTTTCGCTTTAGCAATCGCCTTTAGTTTGTTAGCATCATTACTTGTATCTATTACTGTGGTACCTGCATTAGCTTCTACATTTTTCAAAAAAGGAATTAAGTTAAAGGCGCATTCGAGTAGTCAAAATGAAGAAAATCGTGGCGTCATAAGTAAGGGCTACCGTAAAATCCTTGGCTGGTCTTTAAATCATAAGTGGATTGTTTTAATTATTAGTGTCGTTATCCTAATTGGAAGCATTGCACTAGGTGGCTCAAAATTAGGTACAAGCTATATTTCGACTGGTGATGATAAATTCCTAGCTGTAACTTATACACCTAAACCTGGTGAAACTGAAAAAGCTGTGCTAAATCATGCAAAACAAGCGCAAGCCTATTTGCAATCGAAAGATAAAGTGAAAACTGTGCAATATTCTGTGGGAGGACCTTCGCCTGCAGATCCAACTGGTAGCACGAATAGTATGGCGATTATGGTTGAATATGATAAAGACACACCTAACTTTGAAGAAGAACCTGATAAAGTGATTTCACATTTATCTAAGATGAATCAACCTGGTGAATGGAAAAATCAAGACATGGGTACTGGTTCTGGAAATGATTCGGTTGAAGTCACTGTAAAAGGACCTTCAACGAATGCAATCAAAGATACCGTTGCCAAAGTAGAGAAAGAAATGAAATCTGTTAGCGGTATAACTAATGTAAAATCAGATTTATCGCAAACGTATGATCAATATGAAATTAAAGTTGATCAAAATAAAGCAACTGAAAAAGGTATCTCAGCTGGTCAACTAGCATTGAATTTAAATGAGAATTTACCAGAAAAAACGATTACCACTGTTAAAGAAAATGGTAATAAGGTAGACGTCAAAGTTAAACAAAACAAACAGACAGATTGGTCTAAAGATAAATTGAATAATATGGAATTAAAATCACCAACTGGTGAAACAGTTCAACTGAAAGAAATCGCGAACCTTGAGCGTACAACAACACCAAGTAAACTCGTTCAAGAAGACGGAGATTATGCAACAACAGTATCTGGTAAAATCACAGATTCTGACGTTGGTGGCGTTTCAAGTAAAGTCATGAATAAAATTAATAATATAGACAAACCAGATAACGTTAAAATCAACGTTGGTGGTGCAACAGATGATATTAATCAAGCAATAAGTCAATTGGCATTTGCGATGCTAGTAGCTATCGTAATTGTTTATCTCGTATTAGTTATCACATTTAAAGGTGGCTTAGCGCCATTCACAATACTGTTCTCACTACCATTTACAGTTATCGGTGTCGTATTAGCATTACTCATTACGGGTGAAACTATTTCGGTGCCAAGTTTAATAGGTATGTTAATGTTAATAGGTATCGTTGTAACCAATGCCATTGTGTTAATAGATCGTGTGATTACAAATGAGCAAGAAGGTATGTCTATGAAAGAAGCATTGCTAGAAGCGGGAAGTACGCGTATTAGACCAATTCTGATGACAGCCATTGCCACTATTGGTGCATTGTTACCACTATTATTTGGTCAAGACAGCTCAATATTAATATCAAAAGGTATGGCAGCAACTGTCATTGGAGGATTAATTTCGTCTACACTGCTTACTTTAATTGTAGTACCTGTCATCTATGAAATCCTCTTCACTTTAAAAAATAAAATAACACGTAAATAAAACATATAGCCAACTACTGCTAATATGTAAAAAGAAGCCTAAGACATTGATTGATGCCTTAGGCTTCTTTTAATCTTATAAAGAATGGTTTAGTACATTACAAAAATTAAAATGATATAAATTACAAATAAAATAACTGATAGGATATTCAGAATTGAAACAGCTTTAGCATCATGTTTTAAAGCTTTGAATGCAGTTACTTCAACATTACCGACAAGTAGGGCTAATACAACAAAGACCCACCAGTTTTCAGCTGGAAATTGTAGTGTTGTTAAGGCTAATACAAATAGTAATAACACACCCATGATAATGCGTAAAATACGAATAAATATAGAATGCATTTTGAAAATACTTATATAACTAACAATGAGATATAAAACGGGTAATAATAATAAGTAGAGTTTCACCTGTTGTCTTCCTTTCTAATTACAACTTATATTATTTGTCTGAAAATAATATACAATTTATTACAAATTGGCAATTACTTAATGGATTGGAAAGGTGCCCAAGTATGACTATTCTTAGTTTAGATGATTACTACAGAAAGCGCTAGGGCAACAAATTAATCCTAAATTGGTCTAAATCAAGACAATCGTTATTTCTGACGTAATTTAGCACGTATGTCAGCAATTTGTAATTCGATGTCTTCTAATTGCTTAACGAGAGGATCTATCGTTTGATTTAGAGATTCTCGCTTTTCGAGGTCATTTTGTAATCGAACATAATCATATTTTAATTCATCTAATTGTGATTCTAAATCCATTAGTCTTAAACCCCTTTAACATCAAAATTTAATAATCACATTGAATTATAGCATGAAACAAGACACTTCTAAAAATGATGTAAATTATGTTAAAGTATTTAACTGTAATAAAATGTTTTAGTAGAAGGAAGGAACTACCGTGACAGAGCAGTTTATAATGATCATTCTTTTAATCGCGCTAGGATATCTATTGAAACGTATAAACTTTTTGAAAGCAGCAGATAGTCAAGTGTTATCAACGCTAGTACTTAATGTCACACTACCTTCTTTAGTTATTGTTAATCTTAACAGTGCATCATTAGATTTTTCATTTTCAATATTACCTATCATGATGATTGCATATGGTGTGCTTGCTAAGATAACTGTTTTATGGCTATTTAACAGACATAATAACCATATTAAAGGTACAGTAGGGATGATGACCGCATCACTTAACATTGGATTATTTGCTTATCCGCTTGTTGATACAATCTGGCCAAAGAACGGTATGATTTATTTTGGTATGGCTGATATAGGTGGCGCAATTATTATGTTTGGCGTAACTTATTTTGTTGGTAGCTATTTTAGTCAAGGCGGAGATCAGTTCGATTTTAAATATCTAGGTAAGAAACTTATTACATCCGTTCCGCTTGTCACATATATCATTATGTTTACTTTGAATATGCTAAATATTCATTTACCAAAGGTGTCAATTGATTTTTTCACAATTATCTCTAAAGCGAACATGCCACTTTCAATGATTTTATTAGGTGTTATGCTTAACTTCAAGATAGAACGTCATTTCTTGCCCATTGCGATTAAATATTTATTAGCACATTATGGTTTAGGCTTAATAGCCGGACTACTCGTTCATTTCTTATTACCTGTTTCAGATGAAATGATTAAGACGACATTGCTTATTGCTTGGCTACTACCTGTAGGTGTAGCGATTATTCCATATTCTATTCAATTTAAATATAAAACGTTACCTTTAGTCGGTATGGTAACGAATATTTCAATCGTTATAAGTATTATCATTCTTTATATTTATCAGGCACTATTTGTATAATAAAGTAATATAAATATGAAAAAAGCAAGCAATTCTTTTTTAGAATTGCTTGCTTTTTATGATTAGCACATAAAACTTAACCTTTACCACCCATGAAGGCAGGGTAGTTCGTCATACCACCATCAACGTAAATTGTAGTTCCATGTATATATTTAGCTAAATCTGAAGCTAAGAATAAAGCAACATTAGCAACATCTTGTGCTTCACCTATTTCTTTAGCTGGAATCATTTCCAATGTTTCTGCGCGTGTATCTGGATCAGAAAATTTTTCCTTAGTATGTTCAGTAACGATTGCACCTGGAGAAATATTATTGATACGAATACCGTGTTGTGCATATTCCATCGACATTGTTTCCATCATTAATTTCAAACCGCCTTTACTAGCAGCATAGTTAACATAGTTAGGCCAAGGTATAGTATCATGTACACTTGATGTATTGATGATAATACCTTTTTTATCTTCTTTTAAGAACTGATTAACAGCTTCTCTAGATCCTATAAAGGCCCCAGTCAAATTAATGTCTATCACTTTTTGCCATTCTTCAACTGACATTTTATGTGATGGAATTGGTTTTTCAAAGCCAGCATTATTAATCATAATGTCTAACGTACCAAATTCATTAACCGCAGCTTGTACTAATTGTTGTACCTCTTCTTCAACGGCTATATCCGCTTGAACTGCAATGGCTTGTCCACCAGCATCATGAATGATCTGCTTGACTGCTTCAATTTCGTCTAAATGACGATTTGAGCGATAATTTAAAACGACTTTTGCTTTTGCTTTACCAAAATTCTCAGCAAACGATTTACCAATGCCACTTCCTGCACCAGTTATAATAATAACTTTGCCTTCTAAATCTGAAAACAATCTGACTCCTCCTTAGTATTAATCAAACTATTTAAGATTTCCTAGTATAAATGCGGCAATGACAATTAGAACGATACCAGACCAAATACCAATCATTTGACGTTTGTCTTTTTTCTCGCCTAATAAGAAAATACCGCCTAATGTTGATACGATAACAAGTAATTGTGATAATGAGAAACTTGTTGCAACACCAACTTTAGGTTGTGAATAGAACATGAATAAGTTACCTACAGCCCATACAACACCAGGGATTAAGTTAAGCGCAGTAGATTTAATATTGGTTTCATGTTTCATTGATAGTAAGAAACCACCAATAGCCATACCAATTGATTGGAAGAATAATGCATCCGTACCACTGACACCAAAGATATCGGCAATTACGACATATCCAACATAACCCACTGTTGAAATGATAAGTATTAACATTGCTTTCTTAAATTCTGGATCATTGGATTGACCCTCATTCTTACCACGTAATGAGGTTAATGCGATACCTGTAACTAATAGAATCATTGCGATAATTCCTAGCGTGACTTGAACACCGGTACTCCATTCACCAAGAAAAATAGCACTAAATAATGTCGTACCAACTAATTGCATACCAGTTGATATTGGCATTGTTTTAGAAACACCGATTAAACTGATTGAACGTAATTGGTTACCTTGTCCAAATGCCCATAACGCACCTGAAATTAAGCCAACGATAATGACTGTTAAATTATCAAATTCTGCTTTACCAATTAAGAGTAATATGAAACCGACAATTAGTGCACCTAATGTCGTACCTCTAATTTGGTTGTAGGGACCGCCACCTACATAGACATTAATTAAAACAACACTCCCCCAAAATAGGGCTGGTAATAATGCGATAAGTATATCTATAAACTGCATTATACTGACACTCTCCTTATTTAATTACTTAAAAGTGCTTCCTTCCTATAACACTCGTGAACATTTTATCTGAAAAATATTCATTTTAAAATGTAAACGCTCAAATACAATCGTATTGAAAATAAAAAGCATAGGAAAGGAACAGTGATTTCATTTAGAAATTTCGTTCTTTCCTATGCTTTCATATAAGCTTAATGATGTAATTGACTTGGATCAATTTTGTATTTAGTATATTCACTTTCAATTTCAAAACCTAATTCATTAAATCGTTCAACTAAGGCAGCATTTTTACTTCGTATTTTAAAATAAACTTTATTCACTGCATAGTGTTCAAAGGCATAATGTATTGCGTACGATAGTAAATCAAATGCGATCCCTTTTAGACGATAATCAGTATGTGAACTAAAATATCTTATTTCAGCTAGCGAAGATTGACTATCGATTTGTAAATAAAGATAACCTTTAAGTAAGCCTTCACTTACAAATAGGAATAAACGATTATATTCATCTAAAGTATTTACAATTTCTTTTGGTGTTAAAGCATTATGCCTAAATGTCTGCGCATGTAATTTACTAAAAGCACGTTGAAATCCCGGCTGATATTCAATGATGTTCATTTCAGCATCTGGTTCATTAAGTGATTGATAGACGTTTAAGTAATAATCCGTAAAGTTATAATTTGCATGAATCGTCTTCATTAAAGGTTTTGAATTTTGTGTGCAATCATTATAAGAGAAGTTAAATGTTGCATTAGCAGATTGTTCATCTCTTAATGCCGAAAATAAAGAAATAAAATGTGCCTCTGTAAAATCAAAATCTGTTTTAACGAATGGTCCAATAACTTTGTACTTATCTTCTTCATATAATATTCCAGTGATGAGTGCGACAATTGAGTCATCTTCTATTAAACAGAAAACACCTGTCGTATTGATAGATGCATTGAGCAACTGTTCTACATCATCATTAGACGAATGAAGTTTATATATATAAGACGCAATTTTGTCTGATGATGAATTAATAAAAGATATGATTTGGTTCAGGTTGCTTACTTTAATAATGTCCATAGCGTACCTCCATTTCAATATCAATTTGTTAAATTAATTATAAATTTATTTATTAGTAATTGAAAGTTTGGACTATTGTCTATCGTGTTACAATTGTATTATTATCAAAAACATTAACTGAGAGATCTTTTATCGAAAGGAAAGTTCTATGAAATCATTAATTTTAGCTGAGAAGCCATCCGTAGCTAGAGATATTGCTGAAGCTATGAATATAAAAGGGAAACGCAATGGTTATATTGAAAATGAGCGTTATATTGTTACATGGGCGTTAGGACATTTAGTTACTAACGCGCAACCTGAACATTATGATAAAGCATTTAAAGAATGGAAACTTGAAGATTTACCTATTATTCCTAAACAAATGCATACGGTCGTCATTGGTAAGACGAGTAAACAATTTAAAACTGTGAAATCACTTATATTAGATAAGAATGTTAAAGATATTGTCATCGCAACTGATGCTGGAAGAGAAGGGGAACTTGTAGCACGTCTCATATTAGATAAAGTTCATAATAAAAAGCCAATTAAACGTTTGTGGATTAGTTCTGTAACTAAGAAAGCAATACGTGATGGTTTTAAAAATTTGAAAGATGGTCGACAATTCCAACATCTTTATGAAGCAGCATTAGCTAGAAGTGAAGCGGATTGGATTGTAGGTATCAATGCTACACGTGCACTTACAACAAAATATGATGCGCAATTATCATTAGGTCGCGTTCAAACGCCAACGATACAATTGGTCAATGCTAGGCAACAAGCAATTAATCATTTTAAGCCTAAGAAATATTATACGTTGTCTAGTGAAATAGCTGGATTAACCTTCCAATTAGCAACGGATCGTCATCATATGACTAAAGAAGATGTCATGCAAATTGCAAATGAAGTCAAACATGCTGAAGGTAGCGTTGACAGCGTTGATAAGAAACTCAAAAAAAGTTATCCAAAACCACTTTATAATTTAACGGATTTGCAACAAGAAGCATATCAACGATACAAAATGGGACCTAAAGAAACACTTAATACCATTCAAAATTTATATGAGCGTCATAAAGTACTCACATATCCACGTACAGATTCTAATTATTTAACTGATGATATGGTTGATACGATTAAAGAACGATTACAAGCATTGCTAGCTACTGATTATAAAGCACAAGTAAGGCCCCTAATAGGACAATCATACTCACGTAAAATGCGTATTTTTAATAATCAAAAAGTATCAGATCATCACGCGATTATTCCAACTGAAGTACGTCCTGATATGGAACGTTTAAGCAATAGAGAAAGCAAGATATATATGATGGTGGCTGAAAGATTCTTGGAATCGTTAATGTCGCCACATGAATATGAAGCAATTAAAGTAAATGTTAGCGTTGGTAAACATACATTTGTTTTAAATGAAAAGATTACCCGTCAATTAGGCTACAAAGCACTTAAAATGAGTAATAATGATGTGGTTAAGGGTGCTTCTTTTAAAAAGGGTGAAAGTTATTATCTAAACAATATCAAGGTTAATGAACATGAAACAACGCCTCCAGAATACTTTAATGAAGGTTCACTGTTAAAAGCGATGGAGAATCCGCAAAACTATATTCAACTTAAAGAAAATAAACACGCTAATACATTGAAGCAAACTGGTGGGATTGGCACAGTTGCGACGCGTGCTGATATCATCGAGAAGCTTTTTAATATCAATGCCATTGAATCTAGAGATGGCAAGATTAAAGTTACACCTAAAGGAAAACAAATTCTAGAACTTGCGCCACAAGAATTAACATCTCCATTGTTGACGGCTGAGTGGGAAGAGAAGTTAATGCAAATTGAAAAAGGTCAGTATAATTCACGACGCTTTATTGACGAAATGAAGTCATTTACGCAAGCTATTGTAAATAATATTAAAAACAGTGAGCAAAAATACAAGCATGACAATTTAACGACAACAGAATGTCCTACCTGTGGAAAATTTATGATTAAAGTTAAAACTAAAAATGGACAAATGTTAGTGTGCCAAGATCCTGCTTGCAAAACTAAAAAGAACGTACAGCGTAAAACCAATGCACGTTGTCCAAATTGTAAAAAGAAAATGACATTATTTGGTAGGGGAAAGGATGCAGTATATCGATGTGTTTGTGGTCATACAGAAACGCAAGAACAAATGGATAAAAGGTTCAAAAATAAAACGAGTGGCAAAGTATCTAAAAAAGAAATGAAAAAATATATGAATAAAGAGGAGTCACTTGAGAATAACCCGTTTAAAGATGCACTGAAAAATCTAAAATTATAGTTTAAAATCGAACTTAATTAAGTTAAATGTCGAAAAAGTTCGTTTTTAGTATTGTGTTTTTCGACAAGTAATATTAAAATATTAAAGTATTTCAATTAAAGGAGTTTAAAGCCGTGAAAAAATACTTTCAATTCGACGAGTATGATACTAACTATAAGAAAGAGATCATCGGTGGTATCACAACTTTCTTATCAATGGCATACATTTTAGCTGTAAATCCTCAAGTATTAAGTTTAGCAGGTGTTAAAGGCGTATCAGGCGACATGACAATGGATCAAGGCGCTATTTTTGTAGCAACAGCTTTAGCAGCATTTGTGGGTTCTTTATTTATGGGACTGATTGCGAAATATCCAATCGCACTTGCACCAGGTATGGGACTTAATGCATTCTTCGCATTTACGGTAGTATTAACGATGGGTATCCCTTGGCAAATAGGTTTAACAGGGGTATTATTCTCGGGAATATTCTTTGCAATTCTAACTGCAACCGGTCTTCGAGAGATAATTATTAATGCTATTCCGTATCAAATGAAAATGGCAGTATCTGCTGGGATTGGATTATTTATTACTTTTGTAGGTTTACAAAGTGCTGGTATCATTGTAAAAAATGATTCTACATTAGTTACATTAGGACATTTAACTAAAGGTCCTGTTTTATTGGCAATCTTTGGTATCGCGATAACAATTATTTTATACGCTAGAAAAGTACCAGGCTCAATTTTTATTGGTATGATTATAACTGCTATCGTTGGAATGATAACAGGACTAATACATACACCTTCAGGCATAGTAGGTAAAATACCTAGCATTACACCAACATTTGGTGCAGCCTTTGAAGCATTTAAAGATCCAGGCCAATTATTTACGATTCAATTTTTAATTGTTATTTTAACATTCTTCTTTATAGACTTTTTCGATACTGCAGGAACATTGGTGGCTGTAGCAACTCAAGCGGGTATTATGAAGGAAAACAAATTACCTAGAGCAGGTAGAGCGTTATTTGCCGATTCACTCGCAACTATTGTGGGCGCGATCTTTGGTACAACAACTACAACGTCTTACATCGAATCAACGTCAGGTGTAGCGGTTGGAGCAAGAACAGGGTTTGCAAGTATAGTAACTGGATTCTGTTTCTTGTTAGCATTATTCTTCAGTCCGTTAATTGAAATTGTTACAAGTGCAGTAACAACACCTGCATTAGTAGTGGTTGGTATTTTAATGGCTGCGAATTTTGCAGAAATTAACTGGAAGAAATTTGAAGTCGCAGTGCCAGCATTTATAACAATTATTATGATGCCACTATCATATTCAATTGCAACTGGTATTGCTTGTGGATTCATATTCTATCCAATTACAATGATCATTACAAAAAAACATAAAGAAGTACATCCAATTATGTATTTCTTAATGGTACTATTCATTCTATACTTCATCTTTGTACACGGCTAAATCGTCATAAAGGGCTGTAACAATATAATAAGATAATGCTACTTTGCAAATTAATAGTAGTTGACTGAACTAAGATTTTTCAGTTCTAGTCATCCTTGCGGGCGGGGCCCAGCAAAGAGAAATTCATTATTTAATTCTACAAGTTAAGCAAGCTAGGGGCGGACGATGAAATTAAAAGAATCCGTCCCACTCCTTTCCTACGATTAGTCAAGCAGTTACAAATAAAATAAGCATTACTTAACTAAACCGTTCAATTTTAATTTTTTGAATAAGGTGTTAAATTGTAGTTGGTTGTACGTTTGGCTAATGTGGGAACATTTGATAATCGTACGATCTTTGATTCATTACCAGATAATGAATCGTTTTTAATAGTCGATTTATACAAGCGATGACGGCAGTCTTTTGAGATTACTCATTAGGCTGCTTTTTTAGTTTATAATAATAGTCGGCGACATGATTATCGTAGTTACGTTAACTCTAAATAATACTCATCACTATCCAAAATAATAATGGTCTAGCTTTTTTACTTCCCGTTTATTAATTGTATCCCTATAGTGAGTGTTACTAGATTGATATCGTTTGATATCCATGCCTATATAAAAATAGCTGTGAAGAAATCTACCGTCATAGATCTCTTCACAGCTAATCTAAGATTGTTTTAAATTACCATTTTTTGGATTGATCATCTTTATATTGTGTGTAAACGACTTTAGCATCTTTATTACGAACGTAATTAGGTGCGTTTAAAACAACGAAAATAAAGAAAACCATTAGGAAGAATAGAATCCAATGGACAAACATACCAATAATAGGAATAAATGCGATAAAAGAACCAACAATACCTATAATAGGAATGATAGACATTGGCTTAATAGCATTTTGAGTATCTATTAATAGAATAAGAGCTACTATAAGATATAAAAAGGCATTAACTAATAAGGGTTGCCAACCGAAGCCTAAAATAAAGCTTCCGCCTAGAAATGGTATACCATAGAAAAATTCACAAATTAATAAGACGACGCTAATAATTGCAAGCGCAGTTTTAGTACCTTTCTTCAAAACATTCACCTCCGGATGTAAATAAAAGAAACAAATTCAAATTTCTACTATCAAATAGAAGAAATCAAAATTCATAACAACAATTACCTATATTATAAAGTAAAAACAAAAAAAGGGAAAAAATTTACCTAAAATGGTTGATGTCCTCATCTATTTAAAGTACAATACTTAGGTATGTGTTAGACAAAGTACAAAAAGTTATAGAAAAGCCTTGATTTATCAATGTTTTTCCTGTAACATATCTAATGTTGGACTTGATGAAAGCGATGAAGCGAAAGGTTACTGACACACCCGGCCGCTTTGCCATGGCGTTGTGTGAGATAGTTTTCGTGGAGAAGTCTATCACTTAAATGTAGACGAATAAGGAGGGAAAATTATGGCAAAACAAAAAATCAGAATCAGATTAAAAGCTTACGATCACCGTGTGATTGATCAATCAGCAGAGAAAATTGTTGAAACTGCAAAACGTTCTGGTGCAGAAGTTTCTGGACCGATTCCGTTACCAACTGAAAAATCAGTTTACACAATTATCCGTGCGGTGCATAAGTACAAAGATTCACGTGAACAATTCGAACAACGTACACATAAACGTTTAATCGATATTGTTAACCCAACACCAAAAACAGTTGATGCCCTAATGGGATTAAACTTACCATCTGGTGTAGACATCGAAATTAAATTATAATAGAAAATTTTAGGAGGTGGACTTTCGATGACCAAAGGAATCTTAGGAAGAAAAATTGGGATGACACAAGTATTCGGAGAAAACGGTGAATTAATCCCAGTAACAGTAGTAGAAGCAAGTCAAAACGTAGTATTACAAAAGAAAACTGAAGAAGTAGATGGCTACAATGCTATCCAAGTAGGTTTTGAAGACAAAAAAGCATATAAAAAAGATGCTAAATCAAATAAATATGCAAATAAACCAGCTGAAGGTCACGCTAAGAAAGCGGGCACAGCACCTAAGCGCTTCATTCGTGAATTCAGAAACGTTAATGTTGATGAATACGAAGTAGGTCAAGAAGTCACAGTAGATACTTTTGAAGCTGGAGACATTATTGATGTAACTGGAACTTCAAAAGGTAAAGGTTTCCAAGGTGCAATTAAACGTCATGGTCAAGCACGTGGACCAATGGCTCACGGTTCTCATTTCCACAGAGCACCAGGTTCAGTAGGTATGGCTTCAGATGCATCAAGAGTATTCAAAGGCCAAAAAATGCCTGGACGTATGGGTGGAAACACAGTTACTGTTCAAAACTTAGAAGTAGTTCAAGTTGATACAGATAACAACGTAATTTTAGTAAAAGGTAACGTACCTGGACCTAAAAAAGGTTTCTTAGAAATCCAAACTTCAATCAAAAAAGGTAATAAATAATAAGTAGCGAAAGGAGGAAAAGCATAATGGCTAATTATGATGTTTTAAAAGTAGACGGATCTAAATCAGGTTCTGTTGAATTAAGCGATTCAGTATTCGCTATTGAACCAAATAACAGTGTTCTTTTCGAAGCAATTAATTTACAACGTGCTTCATTACGACAAGGAACTCACGCAGTTAAAAATCGTTCTGCTGTACGTGGTGGCGGACGTAAACCATGGAGACAAAAAGGTACAGGACGTGCACGTCAAGGTACTATTCGTGCCCCACAATGGCGTGGTGGTGGTATCGTATTCGGTCCAACACCAAGAAGTTATGCATACAAAATGCCTAAGAAAATGCGTCGTTTAGCATTACGTTCTGCATTATCTTTCAAAGTGAAAGAAAATAACTTCACTATCGTTGATAATTTTGGTTTTGAAGCTCCAAAAACAAAAGAATTCAAAAACGTATTAACTACACTTGAACAACCTAAAAAAGTGTTAGTAGTTACTGATAGCGAAGATGTAAACGTTGAATTATCTGCACGTAACATCCCTGGCGTACAAGTTAGTACTGCTCAAGGATTAAACGTATTAGATATCACTAGCGCTGACAGTGTTATTATTACTGAATCAGCTGCGAAAAAAGTTGAGGAGGTGCTCGGATAATGGAAGCAAGAGATGTTCTTAAGCGCCCCGTAATCACTGAAAAATCTTCTGAAGCAATGGCTGAAGATAAATACACTTTTGACGTAGATACTCGTGCTAATAAAACACAAGTTAAAATTGCAGTTGAAGAAATTTTCGACGTTAAAGTTGCAAATGTAAACATCATCAACTACAAACCTAAGAAAAAACGTATGGGCCGTTACCAAGGCTATACAAACAAAAGAAGAAAAGCGATTGTTACTTTAAAAGAAGGTTCAATTGACTTATTCAACTAAACAATAAAATAAAAGTTACCATTAAGGAGGTAAGCGACAATGGCTCTTAAAAAATATAAGCCAATTACAAATGGTCGTCGTAATATGACTAGTTTAGATTTTGCTGAAATCACGAAATCAACTCCTGAAAAGTCATTATTACAACCGTTACCGAAAAAAGCGGGTCGTAACAACCAAGGTAAATTGACAGTTCGTCACCATGGTGGAGGACACAAACGTCAATACCGTGTTATCGATTTCAAACGTAACAAAGATGGAATCACTGCAAAAGTTGATTCAATCCAATATGATCCAAACCGTTCAGCTAACATTGCTTTATTAGTATATGCTGATGGTGAAAAACGTTATATTATTGCTCCAAAAGGATTACAAGTAGGCCAAGTAGTTGAAAGTGGTGTAGATGCTGACATTAAAGTTGGTAACGCATTACCTTTACAAAACATTCCTGTTGGTACTGTAATTCACAATATCGAATTAAAACCTGGTAAAGGTGGACAATTAGCTCGTTCAGCGGGTGCAAGTTCACAAGTACTTGGTAAAGAAGGTAAATACGTATTAATCAGATTACGTTCTGGTGAAGTTCGTATGATCTTATCAACTTGCCGTGCTACAATTGGACAAGTTGGTAACTTACAACATGAATTAGTTAATGTTGGTAAAGCTGGACGTTCTAGATGGAAAGGTATCCGTCCAACAGTTCGTGGTTCAGTAATGAACCCTAACGATCACCCACACGGTGGTGGTGAAGGTCGTGCTCCAATCGGTAGACCATCTCCAATGTCACCATGGGGTAAACCAACACTTGGTAAGAAAACTCGTCGTGGTAAAAAATCATCAGACAAACTTATCGTTCGTGGACGTAAGAAAAAATAATAACAACTTATTTGGGTGTGCGGCTTAATTGCTGCACGCACACAATAAGAAGGGAGGCGCCCAAATGGCTCGTAGTATTAAAAAAGGACCTTTCGTCGATGATCATTTAATGAAAAAAGTAGAAGCTCAAGACGGAAGTGAAAAGAAACAAGTAATCAAAACATGGTCTCGTCGTTCTACAATTTTCCCAAATTTCATCGGTCATACTTTTGCAGTATACGATGGTCGTAAACATGTACCTGTTTATGTAACTGAAGATATGGTAGGTCACAAATTAGGTGAATTTGCTCCAACTCGTACATTTAAAGGACATGCTGCAGACGATAAAAAAACTAGAAGATAATAAATAGAAGTAGAGGAGGAAATCCTAATGGAAGCAAAAGCGGTTGCTAGAACAATCAGAATCGCACCTCGTAAAGTAAGATTAGTTCTTGACTTAATTAGAGGTAAAAATGCTGGAGAAGCTATTGCTATTTTAAAATTAACTAACAAAGCTTCATCACCAGTAATTGAAAAAGTATTAATGTCCGCTTTAGCAAATGCTGAACATAACTATGACATGAACACTGATGAATTAGTAGTTAAAGAAGCATATGCAAATGAAGGACCAACTTTAAAACGTTTCCGTCCACGTGCACAAGGTCGTGCAAGTGCTATCAATAAACGTACAAGCCACATTACAATCGTCGTAAGTGACGGTAAAGAAGAAGCTAAAGAAGCTTAATAACTATTTAAGGAGGGAACACTGTGGGTCAAAAAATTAATCCTATCGGACTTCGTGTCGGTATCATCCGTGACTGGGAAGCAAAATGGTATGCTGAAAAAGATTTCGCTTCACTATTACACGAAGATTTAAGAATCCGTAAATTCATTGATAACGAATTAAAAGAAGCATCAGTTTCTCACGTTGAAATCGAACGTGCTGCTAACCGTATTAACATTGCCATTCACACTGGTAAACCAGGTATGGTAATTGGTAAAGGCGGATCAGAAATTGAAAAACTTCGTAATAAATTAAACAACTTAACTGATAAAAAAGTACACATCAACGTTATCGAAATCAAGAAAATTGATATCGATTCTCGTTTAGTTGCTGAGAATATTGCACGTCAATTAGAAAACCGTGCTTCATTCCGTCGTGTACAAAAACAAGCTATTTCAAGAGCTATGAAACTTGGTGCTAAAGGTATCAAAACTCAAGTATCAGGTCGTTTAGGCGGAGCTGACATTGCTCGTGCTGAACAATATTCAGAAGGAACTGTTCCACTTCATACTTTACGTGCTGACATCGATTATGCACATGCTGAAGCAGACACTACTTACGGTAAATTAGGTGTTAAAGTATGGATTTATCGTGGTGAAGTTCTTCCTACTAAGAATACTAGTGAAGGAGGAAAATAATAATGTTACTACCAAAACGTGTTAAATATCGTCGTCAACATCGTCCTAAAACAACTGGTCGTTCTAAAGGCGGTAACTATGTAACATTTGGTGAGTATGGATTACAAGCTACTACAACATCTTGGATTACTTCTCGTCAAATCGAATCTGCTCGTATTGCTATGACACGTTACATGAAACGTGGCGGGAAAGTTTGGATTAAAATCTTCCCTCATACACCATATACTAAAAAACCTTTAGAAGTACGTATGGGTGCTGGTAAAGGTGCCGTTGAAGGCTGGATCGCTGTTGTAAAACCAGGTAGAATTTTATTCGAGGTTGCAGGCGTATCAGAAGAAGTTGCTCGTGAAGCATTACGTTTAGCAAGTCACAAACTTCCAGTAAAAACTAAGTTTGTAAAACGTGAAGAATTGGGTGGTGAAACAAATGAAAGCTAAGGAAATTAGAGACTTAACCACTTCAGAAATCGAAGAACAAATCAAATCTTCAAAAGAAGAGCTTTTTAACCTACGCTTTCAGTTAGCTACAGGTCAATTAGAGGAAACTGCACGTATTCGTACAGTTAGAAAAACGATTGCACGTCTAAAAACTGTTGCTCGTGAAAGAGAAATCGAAGAAAGTAAAGCTAATCAATAAAACATTCGAAAGAGGAGGTTACAAAAGTGAGTGAAAGAAACGATCGTAAAGTTTATGTAGGTAAAGTTGTTTCAGATAAAATGGACAAAACTATCACTGTATTAGTTGAAACTTACAAAACACACAAATTATACGGTAAACGTGTAAAATACTCTAAAAAATACAAAACTCATGATGAAAACAATTCAGCTAAATTAGGAGACATTGTTAAAATTCAAGAAACTCGTCCTTTATCAGCATCAAAACGTTTTCGTTTAGTAGAAATTGTTGAAGAGTCAGTAATTATTTAATACAAGATTAGAGATAAGGGAGGTTTAACTAATGATTCAACAAGAAACTCGTTTAAAAGTAGCAGACAACTCTGGTGCTCGTGAAGTTCTTACAATTAAAGTATTAGGTGGATCTGGTCGCAAAACAGCGAACATCGGCGATGTTATCGTATGTACTGTTAAAAATGCAACACCAGGTGGCGTTGTTAAAAAAGGTGACGTAGTCAAAGCTGTTGTCGTTAGAACTAAATCAGGCGTTCGTCGTAATGATGGTTCTTATATTAAGTTTGATGAAAATGCATGTGTCATTATTCGTGATGACAAAGGCCCACGTGGTACTCGTATCTTTGGTCCTGTTGCTCGTGAATTACGTGAAGGCAACTTCATGAAAATCGTTTCATTAGCACCAGAAGTACTTTAATTTATAAAAACCAAATCATTTAAGGAGGTGCCCACATGCATATCAAAAAAGGTGACAACGTAAAAGTTATCGCAGGTAAAGACAAAGGTAAAGAAGGTAAAGTAATCGCTACTGAACCTAAAAAAGACCGTGTCGTTGTGGAAGGTGTTAACGTAATTAAAAAACACCAAAAACCAACTCAATTAAATCCTGAAGGTGGAATCTTAGAAACAGAGGCAGCAATCCATGTTTCTAACGTACAATTATTAGACCCTAAAACAAACGAACCTACACGTGTCGGTTACAAATTTGTTGATGGTAAAAAAGTTCGTATCGCTAAAAAATCTGGCGAAGAAATCAAATCTAATAATTAATAACTAGTTGAAAGGAGGATCCACTTTGAACCGTTTAAAAGAAAGATACAATACTGAAGTTACTGAAAACTTAGTTAAAAAATTCAACTATAGTTCTGTAATGGAAGTACCAAAAATCGAAAAAATCGTTGTAAATATGGGTGTAGGTGATGCAGTTCAAAACTCTAAAGTGTTAGATAACGCTGTAGAAGAATTAGAATTAATCACTGGTCAAAAACCATTAGTAACAAAAGCTAAAAAATCAGTTGCAACATTCCGTTTACGTGAAGGTATGCCAATCGGTGCGAAAGTTACACTTCGCGGAGAAAGAATGTATGAATTCTTAGATAAATTAATCGCAGTTTCATTACCTCGTGTACGTGACTTCCAAGGTGTTTCTAAAACAGCATTCGATGGTCGTGGTAACTACACATTAGGAATTAAAGAACAATTAATTTTCCCAGAAATCGACTATGATAAAGTAAGTAAAGTAAGAGGAATGGATATTGTTATCGTAACAACTGCTAACACTGACGAGGAAGCTCGTGAATTGTTAACAAACTTCGGTATGCCATTTCGTAAATAATCTCTAAAAAGGAGGCTAATTAAGTGGCTAAAACTTCTATGGTTGCTAAGCAACAGAAAAAACAAAAATATGCAGTACGTGAATATACTCGTTGTGAACGTTGTGGTCGTCCACATTCTGTATATCGTAAATTTAAATTATGCCGTATTTGTTTCCGTGAATTAGCTTACAAAGGGCAAATCCCTGGCGTACGTAAAGCTAGCTGGTAATATATAAGAGTCTGAAAGGAGGCAACAATCAATGACAATGACAGATCCAATCGCAGATATGCTTACTCGTGTAAGAAACGCAAACATGGTGCGTCACGAGAAATTAGAATTACCTGCGTCTAACATTAAAAAACAAATTGCTGAAATCTTAAAAAGTGAAGGTTTCATTAAAAACGTAGAATACGTTGAAGATGATAAACAAGGTGTTATTCGTTTATTCTTAAAATATGGTCAAAACAATGAACGTGTTATCACAGGATTAAAACGTATCTCTAAACCAGGTTTACGTGTTTATGCTAAAGCAAACGAAGTACCTAAAGTATTAAATGGTTTAGGTATTGCATTAGTTTCAACTTCTGAAGGTGTTATCACTGACAAAGAAGCAAGAAAACGTAACGTTGGCGGAGAAATTATCGCATACGTTTGGTAATAATAAATAAGGAGGTGCCATAACATGAGTCGTGTTGGTAAGAAAATTATTGACATCCCTAGCGACGTTACAGTAACTTTTGATGGTCATACTGCTACTGTAAAAGGTCCTAAAGGTGAATTAACTAGAACATTTAACGAAAGAATGACTTTCAAACAAGAAGAAAACACTATCGAAGTTGTAAGACCTACTGAGTCTAAAGAAGATAGAACAGTTCATGGTACAACTCGTGCTTTATTAAATAATATGGTACAAGGTGTTTCTCAAGGTTTCGAAAAAACTCTTGAGCTTGTTGGTGTAGGTTACCGTGCTCAAATGCAAGGTAGTGACTTAGTATTAAACGTTGGTTACTCTCACCCTGTTGAAATTAAAGCTGAAGATGGCATTACTTTCGCAGTAGAGAAAAACACAACTGTTAGAGTATCTGGTGTATCTAAAGAACAAGTTGGTGCAATCGCATCTAACATCCGTTCAGTAAGACCTCCAGAACCTTACAAAGGAAAAGGTATCCGTTACCAAGGTGAATACGTTCGCCGTAAAGAAGGTAAAACAGGTAAATAATAGATAACTCTCTTAAGAAAGGAGTAATACAATGATCAGTAAAATTGATAAAAACAAAGTGCGTTTGAAAAGACATGCTCGTGTGCGTACTAAATTATCAGGTACAGCTGAAAAACCACGTTTAAATGTATATCGTTCAAACAAACACATTTATGCACAAATTATCGATGATGTTAAAGGCGTAACTTTAGCTCAAGCTTCATCAAAAGATAAAGATATCGCAAGCGAATCAGCTTCTAAAGTAGATTTATCTACAAAAGTAGGCGAAGCAATTGCTAAAAAAGCATCAGAAAAAGGCATTAAAGAAATCGTATTTGATCGTGGCGGTTATTTATACCATGGTCGTGTAAAAGCTTTAGCAGAAGCTGCTAGAGAAAGCGGATTAGAATTTTAATTTAAAGGAGGGACAAATACATGGCTCGTAGAGAAGAAGAAACGAAAGAATTTGAAGAACGCGTTGTAACAATCAATCGTGTTGCTAAAGTTGTTAAAGGTGGACGTCGTTTCCGTTTCACTGCATTAGTAGTAGTTGGAGACAAAAATGGTCGTGTAGGTTTCGGTACTGGTAAAGCTCAAGAGGTACCAGAAGCTATCAAAAAAGCTGTCGAAGCAGCTAAAAAAGATTTAGTAGTTGTTCCACGTGTTGAAGGAACTACTCCTCACACTATCACTGGTCGTTATGGTTCAGGTAGCGTATTCATGAAACCAGCTGCACCTGGTACAGGGGTAATCGCTGGTGGTCCAGTTCGTGCCGTATTAGAATTAGCAGGTATCACTGATATCTTAAGTAAATCATTAGGATCTAACACACCAATCAATATGGTTCGTGCTACAATCAATGGTTTACAAAACCTTAAAAATGCTGAAGATGTTGCTAAATTACGCGGCAAATCAGTAGAAGAATTATATAATTAAGGAGGGAAAATAGATAATGGCTAAATTACAAATTACCCTCACTCGTAGTGTTATTGGTCGTCCTGAAACACAACGTAAAACTGTTGAAGCTTTAGGTCTTAAAAAGACTAATAGTTCAGTAGTAGTTGAAGATAACCCTGCAATCCGTGGGCAAATCAACAAAGTTAGACACTTATTGACAGTAGAAGAAAAATAATTAAGGAGGTGCCTATATAATGAAATTACATGAGTTAAAAGCAGCTGAAGGTTCACGTCGTGTACGTAACCGTGTTGGCCGTGGTGCTGGTTCTGGTAATGGTAAAACTAGTGGTCGCGGACAAAAAGGTCAAAAAGCACGTTCAGGTGGTGGCGTAAGACCAGGATTTGAAGGTGGACAATTACCTTTATTCCGTCGTTTACCAAAACGTGGTTTCACTAACATTAATCGTAAAGAATATGCTATTGTTAACTTAGACCAACTTAATAAATTTGAAGATGGTACTGAAGTAACTCCAGCTTTATTAGTTGAAACTGGTGTAGTTAAGAATGAAAAATCTGGTATTAAAGTACTAGGTAACGGCTCACTTGATAAAAAATTGACAGTGAAAGCTCACAAATTCTCAGCTTCAGCAGCAGAAGCAATTGATGCAAAAGGTGGAGCACACGAGGTGATCTAATGTTTCAAACGCTTGTGAGCTTCTTTAAAACTAAAGAAGTTCGAAACAAGATTTTCTTTACCTTAGCAATGTTAATCATATTCAAAATAGGAACTTACATTCCGGCTCCAGGTGTTAACCCTGAGCCTTTTGAACAACAAGGTTCTGATCAAGGAGTCGCCGCTCTTCTTAATACGTTTGGTGGCGGAGCCTTAAAGAACTTTTCAATATTTGCTATGGGCATTATGCCCTACATCACTGCATCTATCGTAATGCAATTATTACAAATGGATATTGTTCCGAAATTCTCTGAATGGGCGAAACAAGGTGAAGTAGGTAAAAGAAAGCTTAGCAATGTAACACGTTATTTCGCTATCATTTTGGCTTTTATACAGTCAATTGGTATGGCATTCCAATTTAATAACTATTTAGGTGGTAAATTAATTATTCACCAATCTGTAATGAGTTATTTATTGATTGCCGTTGTTTTAACAGCAGGAACAGCATTTCTAATTTGGCTTGGTGACCAAATCACTCAATTTGGAGTGGGTAATGGTATTTCTATCATTATCTTTGCAGGTATCTTATCAACATTGCCGTCATCAATTATTCAATTTGTGCAACAAGCATTTGTTGGTAATGATGATACAACGTTGGCATGGTTGAAAGTGATTGGCTTAATTGTAGGATTAGTTTTACTTACAATTGGTGCGATTTATGTACTAGAAGCAAAACGTAAAATTCCTATCCAATACGCTAAAAAACAATCTGCACAAAGATTAGGATCTCAAGCAACATATCTACCTTTAAAAGTTAACTCTGCAGGGGTAATTCCAGTAATCTTTGCGATGGCATTTTTCTTATTGCCAAGAACATTAACACTGTTCTTCCCTAAAGCTGATTGGGCGCAAACTATATCTGAATATGCTAACCCTTCAAACACTTACGGCATGATAGTTTATGTAATTCTAATTATTGCATTTACGTATTTCTATGCCTTTGTTCAAGTTAATCCTGAAAAAATGGCTGACAACTTGAAGAAACAAGGTAGTTACGTTCCAGGTATCAGACCTGGCGATCAAACTAAAAAATATATTACTAAAGTACTTTATCGCTTAACTTTTGTCGGCTCTATTTTCTTAGCAGTCATTGCGATATTACCAATTCTAGCAACTAAGTTTATGAGTTTACCTCAATCCATTCAAATTGGTGGTACAAGCTTATTAATCGTAATTGGTGTAGCAATTGAAACTATGAAATCACTTGAAGCTCAAGTGAGTCAAAAAGAATATAAAGGCTTTGGTGGTAGATAATTTGTAGGAGGGCAATTTATGAATATCATTTTAATGGGTTTACCTGGCGCAGGTAAAGGTACTCAAGCGAGTGAAATTGTTAAGAAATTCCCAATACCACATATATCTACTGGTGACATGTTCAGAAAAGCGATTAAAGATGAAACAGATTTAGGAAAAGAAGCTAAATCTTACATGGATCGTGGAGAATTAGTCCCTGATGAAGTTACTGTAGGTATCGTTAAAGAAAGAATATCTGAAGACGATGCAAAAAAAGGATTCTTATTAGATGGCTTCCCAAGAACAATCGATCAAGCTGAGGCATTAAATGAAATTATGTCTGAGCTTGGTAGAAACATTGATGCGGTTATAAACATCGAAGTTCCTGAGGAAGAATTGATGAATCGTCTTACAGGTCGTCGTATCTGTGAGAAATGTGGTACGACTTATCATCTTGTATTTAATCCTCCAAAGGTTGATGGTATTTGTGATATCGATGGTGGAAAACTTTATCAACGTGAAGATGATAATCCTGAAACAGTATCTAATCGTTTAAACGTTAATGTTAAGCAGTCTAAACCTATTTTAGAGTATTATAATGAAAAAGGTGTGCTTAAAAACATTGATGGCGCGAAAGATATTGACGATGTAACCAAAGATGTCATTGATATCTTAGATCAATTAAAATAGATCAACTTAATACGGTCTAGGTTTATGTGAATTTGATTAGGTTTCTCTGGCAAGAATTAATTTTCTGAGTGTCGAATGACGATAATAATTCCCGCATTTTGTTAAACTTATTATAACTAGTCACTATATTAGATTCGTATCGTTGAAGTTGTCTATTGACGATTACCTTACTATTGTAAAAAGGGGGAAGTTAATCTATGGCGAAACAAGATGTAATTGAATTAGAAGGTACAGTATTAGATACTTTACCAAATGCTATGTTTAAAGTAGAATTAGAAAATGGTCATGAAATTTTAGCGCACGTGAGTGGTAAAATTAGAATGAATTATATTCGTATTCTACCTGGCGACAAAGTAACTGTAGAAATGTCTCCGTATGATTTATCACGCGGTAGAATTACTTATCGTTATAAATAATCGTCACTCCATAATATAGGGAGGTATAAAAATGAAAGTAAGACCATCAGTTAAACCAATTTGCGAAAAATGTAAAGTCATTAAACGTAAAGGTAAAGTAATGGTAATTTGTGACAATCCTAAGCACAAACAAAGACAAGGTTAATAAAAGAGAGGTGTAAATATATATGGCACGTATTGCAGGAGTAGATATTCCACGTGAAAAACGTATCGTTATTTCATTAACATATGTATATGGTATTGGTACTTCAACAGCTAAAAAAATCGTTGAAGAAGCTAACGTATCAGCAGACACACGTGTAAAAGATTTAACAGATGACGAATTAGGTCGTATTCGTGAAGTTGTTGACAGTTATAAAGTTGAAGGTGACTTACGTCGTGAACAAAACTTAAACATTAAACGTTTAATGGAAATTTCATCATACCGTGGTATCCGTCACCGTCGTGGTTTACCAGTTCGCGGTCAAAAAACTAAAAACAACGCACGTACGCGTAAAGGCCCAGTTAAAACTGTAGCTAACAAGAAAAAATAATAGGTAAAGGAGGCAAAATATAAATGGCACGTAAACAAGTATCTCGTAAACGTAGAGTTAAAAAGAATATTGAAAATGGTGTGGCTCACATCCGTTCAACATTCAACAATACAATCGTAACTATCACTGATGAATTTGGTAATGCTTTATCTTGGTCATCAGCTGGTGCATTAGGTTTCAAAGGATCTAAAAAATCAACTCCATTCGCAGCGCAAATGGCTTCTGAAACTGCATCAAAATCAGCAATGGAACATGGTTTAAAAACTGTTGAAGTAACAGTAAAAGGACCTGGACCAGGTCGTGAATCAGCTATCCGTGCATTACAATCAGCTGGTCTAGAAGTAACTGCAATCAGAGACGTTACTCCAGTACCACATAACGGTTGTCGTCCACCAAAACGTCGTCGCGTCTAATTTTTAATAGATTGTTATTGTTACAGGTCACTGAGCGAAACAGTTTAAAATTAAGTCGACGTAATTAAGGAGGATTTTTGTAAATGATAGAAATTGAAAAACCTAGAATTGAGACAATTGAAATTAGTGAAGATGCTAAATTCGGTAAGTTCGTTGTTGAACCACTAGAACGTGGCTACGGTACTACACTAGGAAACTCCTTACGTCGTATCCTACTATCTTCATTACCAGGTGCAGCCGTTAAGTACATTGAAATTGAAGGTGTTTTACACGAGTTCTCAGCTATAGATAATGTTGTTGAAGATGTTTCTACTATCATTATGAACATCAAAAAATTAGCACTTAAAATCTATTCTGAAGAAGATAAAACATTAGAAATCGATGTTCGAGATGAAGGCGAAGTTACTGCAAGTGACATTACTCATGATAGTGATGTGGAAGTTCTAAATCCAGAACTTAAAATCGCAACAGTGTCTAAAGGTGGACATTTAAAAATTCGTCTTGTTGCTAACAAGGGTAGAGGTTACGCATTAGCAGAACAAAATAATACTAGTGATTTACCAATCGGTGTAATTCCTGTTGATTCACTATACTCACCAGTTGAACGTGTTAACTATACAGTTGAAAATACACGTGTCGGTCAAAGTAGTGATTTTGATAAATTAACTTTAGATGTTTGGACTAATGGTTCAATCACTCCACAAGAGTCAGTATCATTAGCTGCTAAGATTTTGACTGAACATTTAAATATTTTTGTAGGTCTTACAGATGAAGCACAAAATGCTGAAATCATGATTGAAAAAGAAGAAGATCAAAAAGAAAAAGTACTTGAAATGTCTATCGAAGAATTAGACTTATCAGTACGTTCATACAACTGTTTAAAACGTGCAGGAATCAATTCAGTTCAAGAGTTAGCTGATAAATCTGAAGCTGATATGATGAAAGTTCGTAATTTAGGTCGTAAATCTCTAGAAGAAGTTAAATATAAATTAGAAGATTTAGGATTAGGATTAAGAAAAGAAGATTAATAAGTTAAAGGAGGTCAACTCATGGGTTACAGAAAATTAGGTCGTACTTCTGATCAACGTAAAGCTATGTTACGTGACTTAGCTACTTCACTTATCGTTAGTGAACGTATTGAAACTACAGAAGCTCGTGCAAAAGAAGTTCGTAGTGTTGTTGAGAAATTAATCACTTTAGGTAAAAAAGGAGATTTAGCTTCTCGTCGTAATGCTGCTAAAACATTACGTAATGTTGAAATCTTAAACGAAGATGAAACGACACAAACTGCACTTCAAAAATTATTCGGTGAAATTGCTGAACGTTATACAGAACGTCAAGGTGGTTACACTCGTATTCTTAAAGTAGGTCCTCGTCGCGGAGACGGTGCTGAATCAGTTATCATCGAATTAGTAGATTAATTCAAGATATAAATACACTAACTACTTATATGTAAAGCAAATGAGTGCAACGATAATGTTTGCCACATACAAATATTGTCTAGCTCAGAGTGCCCCATCAATTAAATAAATTTCAAAGCGTGAACTCAACTAAAATATGATGGGGTGCGCGCTTTTTTATTTTAATAGCGCATATCAGCAACCAATTATATAAAATGTTCTCATATGATGAGATACGAACTTTTAATATTTGACTGCAAATTCAAGGTAGTTGACTAAATTGAGATGGCTCAATTAAATGCTAATGACTATAGTCAACCATAGAGAGGCGGGATATTGAATTCAATAAGAATTCTATCCGGTCCTCTTTTTATATTCAGAAATGAAACAAAGTTTCATATACATGATAATCATATTCATGTAAACTATAAGAGTACAAATTTTTAGGAGGGATTCTAGTGGAGGCAAATCATACAAATATTATTGAACTTAAGCATATCGATTTTCAATATCAAGGCGATGCAGCCTTCACACTGAACGATGTATCCTTTCAAATCCCTAAAAATAAATGGACTTCTATAGTTGGTCACAATGGCTCTGGAAAATCTACAATTGCTAAACTCATTGTTGGTATTGAAACGGCTACGAATGGTACGGTATATTTTAATCAATCACCGATTATTAACGAGGAGTTTAAAAATATACGTGAACACATAGGCATTGTCTTTCAAAACCCTGAGAACCAATTTGTTGGTTCAATTGTTAAATATGATGTTGCCTTCGGTTTGGAAAATCATTCTGTTCCCACAGAAAAAATGAAAGTCATCGTTGCTCGGGCGATTAGTGATGTTGGAATGACTGATTATGCTGACTATGAGCCACATTCACTATCAGGTGGTCAAAAACAACGCGTCGCTATTGCAGGCGTGTTAGCATTAAGCCCAACCGTGATTATTTTAGATGAAGCGACGTCTATGTTGGATCCTCAAGCTAAAAAATCATTATTACGCTTGATTCAAGATGTCAAAGCAACGAAAGATGTGACAATTATATCTATTACACATGATTTAACTGAAGCACTTGAAGGAGATCATGTGATTGTGATGAATCACGGAACAGTTTATAAAGAAGGTAGCCCTAAGGCAATTTTCAAAGATATACATATGTTACAAGAACTTGGTCTAGATTTACCTTTTTCAATGAAAATGAATCAATTGCTAGGATTTGATGATCAGTTCATAACATATGAAGGGTTGGTAGAAAAGCTATGAAAATTAAGTTTAATGATGTTGCTTATACCTATCAACGAGGTACACCTTATGAGTATAATGCATTAAAACATATTAATTTAACAATTGAACAAGGAAAGTACTACGCTATTGTAGGACAAACTGGAAGTGGAAAATCAACCTTAATTCAACATTTTAATGGGTTACTAAAACCAACAAAAGGTTATATAGAGCATGATCAACTGACAATTACAGCAAAGACTAAAGATAAGTGGATTAGGCCTATACGACAAAAAGTTGGCCTAGTGTTTCAATTTCCTGAATCACAATTATTTGAAGACAATATTGAAAGAGAAATTGAGTTTGGACCTAAGAACTTTGGCATGAATGTTGAAGAAGTGAAGGAAAGAGCATTTGATTTATTATTAGAGTTAGGTTTTCCAAGACATGTTATGTCACTGTCACCCTTTCAAATGTCGGGGGGACAGATGCGTAAAATTGCAATTGTTTCAATATTAGCTATGGACCCAGATGTGATTGTGTTAGATGAACCTACAGCTGGTTTAGATTCAAAAAGTCGTCAACAAGTGATGGCGTTATTTAAAGAAATACAAATAAAGCAAAATAAAACAATCATCCTTGTGTCTCATGATATGAATGAAGTTGCAAAATACGCTGAAGAGATTATCGTGATGAATGATGGCAATATTGTTGAACAAGTGACACCTAAAGAACTGTTCAGACAAGTGAACCGATTAGAAGAATGGCATATAGCATTACCAGATGTCGTCCAATTACAACGTGATATTGAAATAAAACACGGCATTGAATTTAAGACAATCGCATTATCAGAAGATGAATTTGTAACGATGTATCAGGAGTGGCAACAACATGAAGAATAAATTAATTATAGGTAGATACTTGCCTAATAACTCAGTTATTCACCATCTAGATCCACGGGCTAAGGTCTTATTTGTATTTTTGTTTATTATTCTAATCTTTTTTGCACATTCATTTGCAACGTTTGGTTGGATTATATTATTAATATTAGTATTTATGTTTTTAGCGAAGATTAAATTTTGGTTCCTAATTAAAGGTTTGACACCGATATTTATCTTTACGTTATTTACATTTGCAATGCATATCTTTTTCACACATGGTGGCACGCGACTAGTAGATTACGGAATCATAAAAATTGATAGTGCCGGCATACTAGAAGGTATATTTATATCATTACGTCTGATTACTATCGTGATGGTTGCAACGATAATGACTTTATCTACAAGTCCGATTGATTTGACAGATGCTTTTGAAAAATTATTAACACCATTAAAATGGTTTAAGATACCTGTACATCAACTAAGTATGATTATGTCAATCGCATTAAGATTCATTCCAACCTTAATGGATGAATTAGATAAAATTATATTAGCTCAAAAATCACGTGGTTCTGAGTTGAGTTCAGGTGGACTAATGACACGTATTAAAGCATTTATACCTTTAATGATTCCGTTATTTATTTCAGCTTTTCAAAGGGCTGAGGAGTTAGCAATTGCTATGGAAGTGCGTGGTTATGATGCAAATGTAAAGCGAACAAGTTATAGAAAATTACAATGGCGAATGGCTGATACGATGTGCTTAATCAGTTTCATTCCCATAGCTTGCGTATTATTCGTATTAAAATACATTGGAGTGTAATACAGTGCGTATACTCGTTAATATTTCTTATCAAGGAAGTCAATTTCTGGGCTTTCAAATTCAGCAACAAGGAAGAACGGTCCAACAACAATTCGAAAAAATATTAAAGCGTATGCATCGTCGCCATGTCCGAATTCATCCTTCTAGTCGCACTGACAGAGGTGTGCATGCATATGAACAGTTTTTTCACTTTGATACTGAATTAAACATTGAACCTAAGCAATGGAAGTATGCAATGAATCGTGCGTTACCAGACGATATATATGTGAATGATGTCCAACGCGTCGATGATCAATTTCATTGTCGTTACGACTGTGTTGGTAAACGATATCGTTA
This sequence comes from Staphylococcus sp. GDY8P57P, assembly GCF_017892585.1. Taxonomy (NCBI): domain Bacteria; kingdom Bacillati; phylum Bacillota; class Bacilli; order Caryophanales; family Staphylococcaceae; genus Staphylococcus; species Staphylococcus sp. GDY8P57P. Next base: position 430,592 of record NZ_JAESLK010000019.1, read on the forward strand.
CAAAGTCTATCAAGGATCTCATCGTAATCCTTTTGAAAGTGGCCTAAAGACATTTATCAAAGAAGATTTAGATTATTCTAAAATGAACGAAGCAGCGAAGCATTTTATTGGAACACATGATTTTACAGGATTTTGTTCTCAAAAGACTGAAGTTGAAAGTAAAGTGCGAACGTTGTATCAAAGTGAAATCATCATAACTGATGAGGGCTTTGATTATGTAGTGACTGGATCCGGCTTCTTATATAATATGGTTCGCGTGTTAGTAGCGTTTTTAATTGAAGTTGGAAAAGGTAAGCGTAACCCTAATGAAGTACCGACATTATTAAATGAAAAAAATAGAGATAAAGTACCATTTACTGCTCCGGCAGAAGGGCTTTATTTAGAGAAGATATATCTCTCAGAAAAGGGCTTAACAACAGACTTTGGAGATAATATTAAAATTCATCGTAAAAAATCACTACAAAATGATTAAATTTCATTGACAAACGGAGCTATAAAATATAACATAGTTAACGGTATTGTTTTATATCCACCCCATGATAAGCCCCGGAAACTTATTGTGTTACAAGATATATAAGCAAATTATACAGGAATAAAATAAATGAACATTTACGCTTTGAAATCGTAACAGAATGAATAGATTGCAGGCCTCGTTCGTAGGTTCGACTGCGATACGTACCTGTAATCTAAAACGAAGCATTTATTTTTAGGAGGACAATTATTATGCGTCAAACATTTATGGCAAATGAATCAAACATTGAGCGCAAATGGTATGTTATTGATGCTGAAGGCCAAACATTAGGTCGTTTATCATCTGAAGTAGCATCTATCTTACGCGGTAAAAATAAAGTAACTTACACACCACACGTTGACACAGGTGATTATGTCATCATCATCAACGCTGCTAAAATCGAATTAACTGGTAAAAAAGAATCAGATAAAATCTATTACCGTCACTCAAATCACCCAGGTGGTATCAAATCAGTTACTGCTGGTGAATTAAAACGTAATAACCCAGAACGTTTACTTGAAACATCAATCAAAGGTATGTTACCAAGTTCACGTTTAGGTGAAAAACAAGGTAAAAAATTATTTGTATATGGTGGCGCTGAACATCCACACGCTGCACAACAACCAGAAAACTACGAGTTACGTGGTTAATTAGAAGGAGGAAATGACATTGGCACAAGTTGAATATAGAGGCACAGGCCGTCGTAAAAACTCAGTAGCACGTGTACGTTTAGTACCAGGTGAAGGTAATATTACAGTTAACGAACGTGACGTACGTGAGTACTTACCATTCGAATCATTAATCTTAGACTTAAACCAACCATTTGATGTTACAGAAACTAAAGGTAACTATGATGTATTAGTTAACGTACACGGTGGTGGTTTCACTGGACAAGCACAAGCTATCCGTCACGGAATCGCACGTGCATTATTAGAAGCAGATCCTGAATACAGAGGTTCATTAAAACGCGCAGGTCTATTAACTCGTGACCCACGTATGAAAGAACGTAAAAAACCAGGTCTTAAAAAAGCACGTCGTTCTCCACAATTCTCAAAACGTTAATTGTCAAAGCTGTTGCGAATTTATTCGCTTACAGATTTGGTACGCAAATTGCGTCAGCAAGTTGTGTTCCATTAGAACGATTAAAGCACTTCTCAATTTTGAGAAGTGCTTTTTTATATGCGTAAAAGGGAGCGGGACAGAATTCTTTTATTCGTCGTCCACTCCCAGCTTGCTTTGCTTGTAGAATTTCTTGATGAAATTCTCTTTG